>NZ_KB235896.1:2813402-2923402 GCF_000332135.1 Anabaena sp. PCC 7108 | reverse complement strand
TAGTCTCCATGATTCGTTATTGCTGTCCCACTACCCCAAAAGGTAAACCCTTTGGTTTAGGCTCTTCCCCTTTCGCTCACCACTACTTAGGGAATCTCTATTGATTTCTCTTCCTCCAGCTACTAAGATGTTTCAATTCGCTGGGTTAGCTCATACCTGTCTATATATTCAACAGGCTGTATTTAGGGTTGCCCCATTCGGATATCTCCGGCTCATAGTTTGCTTCCAACTCCCCGGAGCATTTCGTCGGTAACCACGTCCTTCTTCGCCTCTGTGTGCCTAGGTATCCACCATTAGCCCTTATTAGCTTGACCACTTTTTACATTGGTTTCCACTTGCAAACTTTTCTGCTGCTCTGAATTCTTCTATACTCCGCTTTGAGTCTTTCACTCATCACTCGGTACTCATTACTCAGTACTCAGTTTCGTCTGCCTGCTTCTTTTCTCGTTACTATGCAGTTTTCAAGGTTCTGGCTGGTTAAATCCAGCAGTCTGAATCTTTATCCAGTTGCTGACTTCTTTTCCAATGTGGAGGTTAGCGGACTCGAACCGCTGACATCCTGCTTGCAAAGCAGGCGCTCTACCAACTGAGCTAAACCCCCATCAGCAATTAAAAATTGATAATTAAAAATTAAAAAACAAATTTTCTCTGCATTTTTAATTCTTAATTTTGAATTTTTAATTGATTCAGGTGGGCCATCCTGGACTCGAACCAGGGACCTCACCCTTATCAGGGGTGCGCTCTAACCACCTGAGCTAATAGCCCTTAATCGAACCAATCATAGTCTGAAAGCGTATAATCATACCTGCGACCGACCTAGGTTAGACCAATTTAGCGTCTAATTACTGTTTGTGTTCGACTTCTAAATGGATTAGGTCTCCCTAAAAAGGAGGTGATCCAGCCACACCTTCCGGTACGGCTACCTTGTTACGACTTCACCCCAGTCACCAGTCCTACCTTAGGCATCCCCCTCCTTTCGGTTGGGGTAACGACTTCGGGCGTGACCGACTTCCATGGTGTGACGGGCGGTGTGTACAAGGCCCGGGAACGAATTCACTGCAGTATGCTGACCTGCAATTACTAGCGATTCCTCCTTCACGAAGGCGAGTTGCAGCCTTCGATCTGAACTGAGCTACGGTTTATGGGATTTGCTTGCACTCGCGCGCTTGCTGCCCTTTGTCCGTAGCATTGTAGTACGTGTGTAGCCCAAGACGTAAGGGGCATGCTGACTTGACGTCATCCCCACCTTCCTCCGGTTTGTCACCGGCAGTCTCTCTAGAGTTCCCATCTTATTGCTGGCAACTAGAAACGAGGGTTGCGCTCGTTGCGGGACTTAACCCAACATCTCACGACACGAGCTGACGACAGCCATGCACCACCTGTGTTTGCGCTCCCTAAGGCACTCTCCCCTTTCAAGAAGATTCGCAACATGTCAAGTCTTGGTAAGGTTCTTCGCGTTGCATCGAATTAAACCACATACTCCACCGCTTGTGCGGGCCCCCGTCAATTCCTTTGAGTTTCACACTTGCGTGCGTACTCCCCAGGCGGGATACTTAACGCGTTAGCTACGGCACGGCTCGGGTCGATACAAGCCACGCCTAGTATCCATCGTTTACGGCTAGGACTACTGGGGTATCTAATCCCATTCGCTCCCCTAGCTTTCGTCCCTCAGTGTCAGTTGCGGCCTAGCAGAGCGCTTTCGCCACCGGTGTTCTTCCTGATATCTACGCATTTCACCGCTACACCAGGAATTCCCTCTGCCCCGAACGCACTCTAGCTATGTAGTTTCCACTGCTCTTACAAGGTTGAGCCTCGCTCTTTAACAGCAGACTTACATAGCCACCTGCGGACCCTTTACGCCCAATCATTCCGGATAACGCTTGCATCCTCCGTATTACCGCGGCTGCTGGCACGGAGTTAGCCGATGCTTATTCCTCAGGTACCGTCATTTTTTTCTTCCCTGAGAAAAGAGGTTTACAACCCAAGAGCCTTCCTCCCTCACGCGGTATTGCTCCGTCAGGCTTTCGCCCATTGCGGAAAATTCCCCACTGCTGCCTCCCGTAGGAGTCTGGGCCGTGTCTCAGTCCCAGTGTGGCTGATCATCCTCTCAGACCAGCTACTGATCGTCGCCTTGGTAGTCCATTACACTACCAACTAGCTAATCAGACGCAAGCTCATCTTCAGGCAGCAAGCCTTTTACCTCTCGGCACATCCGGTATTAGCCACCGTTTCCAGTGGTTGTCCCAGACCTGAAGCCAGATTCTCACGCGTTACTCACCCGTCCGCCACTAAATCCCTAAGGATTCCGTTCGACTTGCATGTGTTAAGCATACCGCCAGCGTTCATCCTGAGCCAGGATCAAACTCTCCGTTTTGGTTCGTTTTCTTTAGCTCTTTTGACCGTCTTTTTCAACCTCGGTCAGGTTATTTTCTTTACTGACGCAGAGTACTTGTTTTATACTGTCTTTCAAACTATAATATTTTCAAGGTTCGGTCTCCTTCGAGCGTCGCTTTCGTTCGGCTTCTCTCTCCGGCACTTATTCAATATATCTAACCTCTTTCTTCTTGTCAACTACTTTGACAAACTTTTTTCTTCGCTCTTTTTTAAATGGCTCAAAACTGCTCATAATGCTGGGTTTAGTCCACAATGGGTTAGGCATTATTGACTCAAGGAAGAGTAGAGCGTGAATTTTCAGACAGTAGTAAGTTTATTGCATCAGTTTTGGGGTGAGCGTGGCTGCTTAATTGCCCAACCTTATGACATGGAAAAAGGTGCAGGCACCAAGAATCCCCATACTTTTTTAAGAGCTTTAGGTCCTGAACCTTGGTCTGTAGCTTATGTTGAACCATGTCGTCGTCCTACAGATGGACGTTATGGCGAAAATCCGAACAGATTTCAGCATTACTATCAATACCAAGTATTGATTAAGCCTTCACCGGATAATATTCAGGAGATATATCTTGATTCTTTAAGGGCTTTAGGGATTTGTCCTGAAGACCACGATATTCGTTTTGTGGAAGATAACTGGGAAGATGCGACTGTGGGTGCTTGGGGTACTGGCTGGGAAGTCTGGCTAGATGGGATGGAAATTACTCAATTTACATATTTCCAACAATGCGGGGGAATTGATTGCCGTCCGGTGTCAATTGAGATTACCTATGGACTGGAGCGACTTGTAATGTACCTCCAGCAAGTAGAGGCAATTACGAATATTCAGTGGACAGACAACATTACATATGGAGATGTTCATCTTCAGGGCGAGATTGAACAGTGTACTTATAACTTTGAAGCGTCGAATCCTGAAATGTTACTGACACTATTTAATTTGTATGAGCAAGAAGCTACGCAATTAACAGAGAGAGAACTTGTTTTACCGAGCTTAGACTATGTAATTAAGTGTTCCCATAGTTTTAATTTGCTCGATGCACGGGGTGTAATTTCGGTAACGGAACGGACTCGTTACATTGCAAGGATTCGGCATTTGGCAAGAAAGGTGGCTCATTTATATGTTGAGCAAAGAAGAAAGCTAGGATTTCCACTGCAAATAACTGCTGTTGGCAAAAAATAGAACTCCAAGTTAGCGTTATCAATTTATGACTGCTAACGCTAACTCTTATGTTATTTTTCGTTTTTATAATGAATATTTACTCTATCGGAAAACCAGGAATTAAACTATCAATTTCCTGCATTAACCGCAAGGTTTCTGTTAAAGCAATTACTATTTTTTGATAATGAATAATTTCATCTTCAGATAATACTCGATTTGCATTTTTTCTATCTTTTAACCATTTATCTAATACTTGATATCCACCTATTTTAAATTCCCAGATGTGTTGGGGAATATCTGTAAAATAATTCTGTTTATTAATATACACTCTTTGCAATTCTGAATTATACGTAACTTCACTAACTTGATTTTCTCCTATTGCTTGATATGTAGTAATTAAATTATCGAGTTTCTCGGATTTCATTAAATGTAAATTAACTAATTCTTCTCCTTTTATAGCTAAAGAATTAAATAGTTTTTGATTACTAGTTAAGGGAAGACGAGGAAAATCAATCTTGAGAAATTCAGCGTATCTAGTGCGATAGGTAGGACTATGAAAAATAGCATAAGCATAATAAAATATGTACTCTGGTGTTGGTGTTTTACCAAGTTTGTTTTTGATAGCTTCTAAGAATTTTGGAGATAAATTAGAAGTTCTTTCTATAAAAAGATTAGTTTGTTTATTTTCTGTATTTGGATAAATGTAGAGAGGGAAAACACTTGGCCTACCTCTATTACTAAAAAAACTACGATTATCAACTATATGATTACAAACCATGAAATGTGTATATTGATTATCTCCTGAAGCTACTTGTCTCATTGCTAATAGTCCCAGGTTATTTTGAGTTAAATTTGTTAAAACTTTTTCTTGCATTCTTCTAAGAATACTATGAAAATATGTAAATCTTATATCAAATGGTCTGTAATATATCGGTTTAATTAGATCATTTTGTATACCATCTTTAATAATTAATAATCGGGATTTAAAAAAGTTCCAATTAGAAGAATCTGCAATTTTATAAATATCAGCTATGTCTTGATCAAGAATTGCAGGATTAGATAATTTTTTAATAAATTCTTGTATTTTGTTTTGATTGAAAGAAATTAAAACATCATCTTTTCCTGTTTCTATAACATTGGAATATACTAAAAATATATCCTGAAGATTCCAGTAATTTTGATATTCTTTCTCTATATCTAGAGAATAATTTATGGCTGTAAAAAAGTAATTAGGTGCAGTTGGTTGTAACTCTATCCAGTCAACATTATTTAAACTTGCAGATTCCAAAAACTTATATTTTTTATCACGACTTCCCCAAAGATCATAATATAATACTTTTGCCATTTCCTTAATTCCATCTCTGGATTTATAAGCAGTAGAAAAATAATCAGGTTCGCTTTTTTCTCGCACAGCAATTAAAATAGATACACCTTGTTGAATATCAAAAACATTTTGATCAACATTTCCATTTGGTGTAGTTTCTTTTAATAAAGAATTACCATGCAAATCCATAATATATAAAGTGTCAAAATACTTTAATAACTCCTCTCTCATTCCCCGATGAATTAAACCATTGAGATAGGAATGATTAGTAATAAAACCAATAATACCATAACCTTTAGGTGTTTTTTGAATTTGATATTGAGCAAACCGAATAAATTTAATATAATCGTCATCCAAAGGTTGAATATTCTTTTCTTTTTCTAACCTCACCCTACCTTTATATAATTCTAAAAGTTCCCCAATATGGGTTAATTCAGTAATGGTTTTACCTGCTTTTCCGGTTTTATAAATGCGATTCCAAACTGAACCAGTATATTCAACATCAGCTAAATATTTCTCATCTTGGTTTAAGAGTCTTTTGCGTTTACTAGCATTTTGGGAACTGACAGAATAAGGAGGATTTCCTAATACCACCATTACCGGAACTTCTGTTTTTACTTTTCCCGCTTGACTTGATTCTTCGGCTATAATTTGTGTGATTCCTGGAATCAAATCACCTTGTTTTATTCCTTCTTCCAACGCATTAGTTAAATAAACTTTTAATCTTTCCTCTGGTACAAATTTATAACCTAAATCTCCTAATAATAAACCTAATTTTAAATGTGCTATAGTGTAAGGAGTCATTAATAATTCAAAACCAAAGAGACGCTGTACAAGTTTTGCGTCTCTTAAAAAATTATTCCATTTATCAATCCCATATTTAGCAACATTATCTCGAATTTGTTTAATAACTGCATATAAAAAAGTTCCTGTACCTGTTGCGGGGTCAAGAATAGTTACTCTTCTATTTCCTAAACCATATTGTAAATCAAAGATTTCTTCATTCACTAAAATATCATTAACAGCACGCACAATAAAATTAACTACAGGTTCAGGAGTGTAATAAACTCCTCTACTTTTTCTTAATGAAGATTGATAAGCTGCTAAAAATGTTTCATAAAAGTGAATAACTGGGTCTTCTGTGCGGGTTTCTCTACCAAATGTTTCTAAAATGTTGGTCATATCAACTGTATTTAGTAATTCTACTAAATTTTCAATTGACTTATGAATTTTGCTGACGCTATCTGTAGCAATAACTATATCAAATAAACCTTTCAAAAAAGGGATTCTATCACTAATATAAATACTTGCTGTTGTGCGATTAAATGCAAATTGTCCAGGGTTTTGTGCATGACCAATTCTAGCAGTAAATAAACCATAAGCAATGGTTTGAGCATACATATCCGCAAAGCTTTGATTATCTATATCCAGAATCAATATTTGTTTAAATGTTTCTTTTAATTGATTTAATTGTTCGGTGTTTGTTTCTATATCTAAAGTTGAGAAAATCGCGTTTCTAATGGTTTTAGTATAAGCTGCCATTTCTTTAGCCAAATCATAATAGTTATTAATATCTTTAGCTTTTTGATCAAGAAATAATTGCAGTAATTCTGTGATAGGTTGTAAATCATCAACCAGCGTAATTTCACCTTGTTCTAAATCAGCTAATTTTGCAGTTTTTTCACATTCTCCATCGACATACCAACGAAATTCTAGATAATTAGTTAAAATCAAATTGTAACCAATATTGGATTCTAAATAACGTTTAATCTGTTCTGTTTTTTCGGTTTTAATTAAATCAACATTAATATCCTTAGCTTCGATATATCCCAAAACTCGGTCATTTTTTCTGATGGTAAAATCAGGAATACCTTCTTGATTACCTTTTTCTTCAATTCTGGCATTAATTCCAATCATTAAACCTTCAACTAGACGTTGTAAACTAGGGTAATGACTGCGTTCTCCACCGCGTTTAATGTTGGTTTGTATATCTTGGATGTAGTTATTAAAATCAAACATAACCAGCAGCACATGATAAATTATTTACTCAGGACTTACGCAAAATATCTCTCAAACCCTCATTCCTCCGTGTTCTCTGTGTCTCTGTGGTTCGTTGATTCCGTAACTAAAGCAACGGTAATCACTTCATTGGGTGTTCTATATTTACCAGTTTTTAACTGTTACTGCAATAACTTTTCTTGTTCTGAATCCAGAATAATTTGGATCATATCTCTTACCCTGTTACCAGTTTTCTATAATTATAACCATCAACATTGATTTATTTTGTTGGGTTGCGCTGTTGCTTAACCCAACCTACGGATTAAATTCTCTGCGTCCTCTGCGGTTTATTATTCCCAAAAAAATAGGGACGGCTTTTACCATCCCCATCAATTTCACATCTAACAAAAAACCTTACAGTTGCGGAACAAACTGTGACTTATCTGGTACAACAGCGTACTCAGCGACAATCTGACGGAATTCTTCACCGTCAATGGTTTCTTTTTCAATCAACAAATCAACCAAACGGTCTGTCACACTGCGATGTTCACGGATAATTTTCTTAGCGTTATCGTAACACTCTTCTGCGATCGCTCTAACTTGAGCATCAATGCGAGCCGCAATAGAATCAGAATACTCAGAACGTGTTGTCCAGTCACGACCCAGGAACACTTCACCCTGTTGGCTTTCCAGTGACAAAGGACCTAAGTCAGACATCCCAAACCGTGTTACCATTTGTCGTGCCATTCCTGATAACTGTTGTAAGTCTCCACCGGCACCAGTTGTCACTTCTGCTGGTCCAAAAATGACCTCTTCAGCAGCACGACCACCCAAAGCACCAGTAATTCTGGCTTTGAGTTGAGAACGAGAAATTAAACCTTGTTCTTCGTTAGGCATAAACCAGGTTAAGCCCTGCGCTTGTCCTCTAGGAATCAAAGTTACTTTTTGTACTGGGTCATGATCTTTTAATAAAGTACCCACCAAAGCGTGACCGATTTCATGGTAAGCAATTAACCGCTTACTCTTGCTGTCTACCAAAGGAGTTCCTTCCATACCAGCAACTACTCTGTCTACTGCATCATCTATTTCTAAGATGGTAATGCCTTCTTTGCGTCTTCTAGCGGTGAGGATAGCTGCTTCGTTGAGGAGGTTAGCTAAGTCTGCGCCGGTGAATCCAGGAGTACGACGTGCGATCGCTTCTAAGGATACACTCTTGTCTAATTTCTTATTACGAGCATGAACTTGTAAAACTTCCAAGCGTCCTTTAATATCAGGTGCGTCAACAGTTACTTGTCTGTCAAAACGACCGGGACGTAATAAAGCCGAGTCTAAAACATCAGGACGGTTGGTAGCAGCAATAATAATAATGCCAGTATTCCCTTCAAAACCATCCATTTCGGTTAGCAGTTGGTTGAGAGTTTGTTCTCTCTCATCATTACCACCACCGATACCTGCACCCCGTTGACGACCTACAGCGTCAATTTCATCAATAAAGATGATACAAGGAGCGTTATCTTTAGCTTTTTTGAACAAGTCGCGGACACGGGAAGCACCCACACCCACGAACATTTCTACAAACTCTGAACCAGAGATACTAAAGAATGGTACACCAGCTTCACCAGCAATCGCTTTTGCTAGTAAAGTTTTACCAGTACCAGGAGGTCCAATTAACAAGACACCTTTAGGAATTTTTGCACCTACAGCAGTAAATTTTTCTGGCTGTTTGAGGAAAGTCACAACTTCTTGTAGTTCTTCTTTCGCTTCTTCAATCCCAGCTACATCGTCAAATTTTACTCCGGTTTTCGCTTCCATTTGAAACCGAGCGCGGGACTTACCAAAATTCATAGCTTGGCCAGGTCCACCGGGAAGATTATTAGAACGACGGAACAAAAAGAACAAACCAGTAATCAATAACACTGGGAATACAAGATTACCTAATAAGCCCCAGATTGCGCCATCATTGCGGATAGGATGAGCGTCAAAACTAACTTTATGTTCTTTGAGTTTGTTAATTAACTCAGGCGCATTAGTAGGTAAATCAACTCGCCAGCGTTGAACGCGGTTTTCGATATCTTGGTCATTAGCTTCGATAATCGCTGTTCTACCACCATCATACAGGTCTACATTGGTAACGCGATCAGCGTCCAAGTATTCCAGAAACCGTCCATAGGTCATACGGGTATTAGCTGCATTCTTGCTTGCATCTACAGGAGCGTTTGCAAAAGCCCCTTGCCAGAAGAAAAAGCCAATTACTAAGGCCAGCAATGACCAGAGTGCTACGACTCTCCAAGAAAATTTCATCTTTAATTTACCTCTAGAAGCCAGTACAACTTAATCTGTGTAACGGATGTTTATAAATCCATTTTGTTTAATTGGATATCTGATTACCGTTGAGGTATTGCCACTAAGCTCTTAAGTCCATAGGGCAAATCCATAACGCCTCTCAAAAATCTTAATTAAAGTTAACTTAATTCTCATTTTAATACAAATACAGGGTCGTCGAGACACGGTGAATTCTTTTACTATCCCTTCCGTGTCCCTAAAACTTACAGAACCCTTGACCTACTTAACTTCTGTAATTTTTAAAGTGTAGGGTAGATATTTGCCTTTTTCGTATGAACCGACCCAAATTTTGTAAATTCCCTTCAACCATTCACCCACAATGCCGGGATTTTTACCATCAAAATCATCATTGCACCAAGTACCACCGGGTCCTTTAATCATAATAGTGGTGTCCCTGGGACTTTCCACTTGCAGCTTTAGGTAATCAAATTTACTTGTTAACTTGAGAGTATGATCTGGGGCTTTATCTACAAATCCTACACATGGTCCGGTGGGGGTTTCTTTCTCACCCACTTCGGTTGCGGCCACTGAGCCACCACTCATTCCTCTTACTTTTAAAGGATCTGGGGAAAATTGACGATTAATGGTGATATCCCCAAAAATTGGTGGTGTTTCTTCAGCATCAGCAGAACTATTAATTATGGAAGTACTACAGAGAGTAACTATCATCAAAGATAATCTTATTATTATATTGAACGCTTTTGTCGGCATTGTATTACATTCATTTTTAAGTATTTTTAAAGACATGAATTTTACACACTAAGTTCCCAATGCCGAAGATGGGGAGGTAGGGAGAATTTATTAATTATTCCCTATTCCCTGTTTCCCCTTACCTAATTGGCAGCTGTAATTGCTTGATTTAAACGTTGTTTATCTAAACCAATCTGATTTAATAATAACCATGATTGGATGAGATCTGGTCCATGTACATCTCCTGTTAAAGCGGCTCGGAGCGATCGCATAACTAAGCCTTTTTTCACTTTTTGCTCTTTCACCACTTGCTTAATGATCTCTTGGGCGCTATCTGGTGACAGTTGAGGCTGATTTTCTAAAGCTGTGAGGATACCTTGAAGTGTAGCTTTCACTCCTTCTTGCTGAAGTTGAGCCGAGCCTTCTGAGCTAAATTCTACTGCCTCTATAAAAAACATTTTGCTCATGGCTACAGCATCTACCAACCGAGTCAAACTAGCACCAATTAAACCTGCTAGTTGCTCTAACCAAGGACGCTCTCTACCACCAGAAAATGTATATCCAGCAGTTTCCCAAAAAGGTATAAGCAAATCGGTGAGTTTATCTACTGGCATACTATGGAGATATTGGCTATTCAACCAATCCAGTTTATCCCAGTCAAATTTAGCACCGGCTTTATTGACACGCTCAAAGGTAAATTCTTTGGCTGCTGCTTCCAAAGTAAAGATTTCTTGAGTTGAATCTGGAGCAGACCAACCCAACAAAGTCATATAATTAACCAAACCTTCAGCAGTAAAACCCATTTGCTGAAAATCGGAAATAGAAGTCACTCCATCCCGTTTGGAAAGTTTTCGCCCTTCTTGATTCAAAATCAGCGGTGTATGGGCAAATTCGGGAATTTGAGCGCCTAAAGCTTCATACAACAAAATCTGTTTAGCGGTGTTGGCGATATGGTCTTCACCACGAATCACATGAGTAATTTGCATATCAATGTCATCTACGACGACAACAAAGTTATACAGTGGTTGACCAGTACCTTCGGCGGAGGCGCGAGCGATGACCATATCACCACCCAAGTCACTGCCACGCCAACTCATTTTACCCCGTACTAAATCATTCCAGACAATTTCTCGTCCGTCGTCAATTTGAAAACGAATTACGGAAGAACGTCCTTCCGCTTCAAATGCGGCGCGTTGTTCTGGGGTGAGGTTACGGTGACGGTTGTCATAGCGAGGAGCTTCGTTTCTAGCTTTTTGCGCTTCTCGCAACGCCTCTAGTTCATCAGATGTGGTGTAGCAGCGATAGGCTAATCCCTGTTCTAACAGTTTTTTAACTGCTGCTTGGTAGAGATCCAGCCTTTGGGATTGGAAAAAAGGACCCTCATCCCAGTTCAATCCTAACCAGCGCAGTCCTGACAGAATATTATCAGTATATTCAGGGCGCGATCGCTCTAAATCTGTATCTTCAATTCTCAGAATAAACTTGCCGCCATGGTGACGGGCAAACAGATAATTGAATACAGCAGTTCTGGCTGTACCAATATGTAAATTTCCAGTTGGACTTGGAGCAATACGGACTCTAACGGTCACAGTTAATTCTCTCTTTCACAAAGCAAAACAGGTGCTGAGTTCTGAATACTGAGTCCTGGTTTAAAACCATTCATCCATTAAAATCTTTTTGATTAACTCAAAATCATCTAAATTCAGCACTTAGTACTCATGACTCAGCACTTGAGAACGGGACTGACGGGGCTCGAACCCGCAACTTCCGCCGTGACAGGGCGGTGCTCTAACCAATTGAACTACAGTCCCTTGTGTTTAGCAACTTTATTAGTATTGCTCCTTTTTTTCTATTTGTCAAGTACTTGGGAAGAAGAATGTTGATAGTTTTTCTAGTTCCTCGTTTCCTAAACCATAATCCAACACAGCTAGTTTCTCTAAGCAACAATCTGAGGTTGAGATTCCAGATATTGTAGCATTTGAGACTGTATTTGTTTATACTGATGTTTTAACATCTTTTTGCTGACTTGGGAGAGAGCAGAAGATGGTAGCTGCTGACTTTGTTTCACCCAATTTTTCAATTTTTTTTGCTGTATTGGCGCTATGCTGCTGCTGAGAACATTGGCACAGGTATGGGGTGTTTCTAGGGTAAAAAGAATCAAAGGGTAAGATGTATAGTTGGTCAATGTCGATACCAACTGAAGATTTTGAGAATTTTGCATATCTAAGTAGCAAGGTAGCCACTTGGGTACAACCTGCCGACCATAAAGTACTGTCACCCACAGTAACATCGGGTGAGGGGAGGTAATAAAGATAAACTGGTTATGAAGGATGGTATGAGCGCGATTTATAATTTCTTGTTGAGGCAGCATCAGCCATAGAGCTGCCATAGAGCCTTTTTTAGTATTTATTAACTGTGGAAAAACAATTTCCTGAATGGGTTTATTTTCAGGCCACACAAGTTCCCGACAGGTTTGTGTAATTGTGATTGGTAATTCTGAACTCAATGAACCATGAGGAGTGGATTTATTTTCTACACTAGCTATCTGGTTTTGATGAGCAGACTGTTCTATTTTTGACAATGTTTGCAGAATTTCCGCGATATTTTGCGGACGATTGACTAAGTCTTTTTCTAAACAAGTCATGATTAAATCATTTAACTGCTGAGGTACTTGAATATAGGGATTTACCTCAGGAATTGATTTTGGCTGTTCAAATTTGTGTGCTTTATACCAAGCTCCAAAATATTGAGTTTCTAGCTGCCAAGGTTTTTGTCCTGTCAGCATTTCAAACATCATTACACCCAGACTATAAATATCAGAACGACTATCTACTTCATCCCCTTCTAATTGTTCTGGAGAACAGTATGGTAAAGTCCCATGAAATCCTTTTGTATGAATAACATTGGAAGAATTTAAAAATTTTGCAATACCAAAGTCTAAAATTTTTACTAATTGCCCCAAAATGGGATCAGGGATCACTATTATGTTAGCTGGCTTAATATCTCTATGAACTAGTGGATGAATTTTTCCATCTATACTAATACCTTTATGAGCGCACTGTAAGCCTAAACAAATCTGGCGTGCTAGAGTAAAAAACATTGACAAAGGTACGGGAATTAAATCTTTTAATCTTTTGCCAGATAAATATTCCATGACATAAAATGCTTTGCCACTTTTACTCATACCATAATCATAGGCGCGGACAATATGTATGCTCTTTTGGCTCAAAGCGGCACTGAGTAGGGCTTCACGGTTAAAGCTTTCTTGGATTTTGGGGTTGGCAAATGTTTGGGATAGAAATTTTATGGCAACAGGTGTGCCTCCTAGCAAAACATCATGTGCTAAAAAAACTTCACCCATGCCACCTTTACCAATTAATTTCTTAAGCTGGTAACGATTAACAAGCAACTCCTGATTTTCTGGAGAGGCGAATGGGCTTGTGTTCACTTTAATAACCTCTAAATTGAAATGAGAAAATTTTAATTAATTGATTAATATGGCTAGATTTATGATGAAGATTTAAATAAATCAAATAATTTTACTAGCCAAGATTTGAAAATAACTGTAGATTTTGGTTCTTGTGTATTTAGTTTTTGGCTAACTGCTAATCTGAGTTTTTCATATTCCATTTTAAGAATGCTTTTTGCTTGGCTGGGAGAAATATTCGTTTCGTCAAAATTTTGATTTAGGTTATCTGCTAGAGTCTGCCGCTGTTGAGCTGTAAGAATAAAAGTTTGGACGTGGGAACATTTCTGAGGTTCTTCACGGGCGAAAAATAGCAGATGATAGTAACCTGTTACTGCTAAAGTCCGTAATATTTTTTCCTCCCTAATGTCTTTTAGGTCTAAGTAATGAGATAGCCATCTTGTGATTGAAGACTGATCATCATAAAGCATTGTTACCCATAACACCATTGGGTAGTTATCCATCTTACTAATAAATTCAGTTGTATATATTTTTTCTTTAAATTTAATGATTTCTGTTTGCGGTAACATCGCCCAAAAAGTTGCTATATTGCCTTTTGTTGTTTGTAAAAGCTGTGGGAAACAAATTAAGGCAAGTGGTTTATTTTTAGGCCAATGTTTCTGCCAACATTCCTTTTCAGAAGTTGATGTTAAAGGTACTAGTTTGACAGTAGTATTGCTGAAATCATTTTGATTAATTTCTGTTTTGATTTTGGCTAAATTATCCAATATTTCGCGGATATTTTGGGGTCTACCATTTACATTTTTTGCTAAACAACGTCTGACTAATTGCTGTAATTCATAAGGGATTTTAACTTGGGGATTAACTTCTTCAAATGTCGGTGGATTTTGAACACAATGAAGTTTACACCAAATACTAAAAGAGTGATTTGTTGTATAAAATGGATGTTTTCCTGTCAACATTTCAAACATCAACACTCCCAAACTATAAATATCAGAGCGCACATCTAATATTTTTTCTCCTTGCATATGTTCTGGAGAAGAGTAAGGTAGACTACCTATAAAAGATTCAGTCATTGTCATTCCACTACTCTCTGTTAAAAATTTGGCAATGCCAAAATCAAGGATTTTGACTATTTCTGATTTTTTACCATGATTATTGATAAATATATTTTCTGGTTTAATATCTCTATGAATAACGGGATAAATTTTGCCATCTAATGTTACTCCTTGGTGAGCGCAATGCAATCCTAAACAAATTTGCTGAGAAAATTCTATAAATTTGGGAATAGTTAAACTTTCAATTTTAAGAATTTGTTTTATGGTTTTCCCAGATAGATATTCCATAACGTAAAATGGTATTCTTTCATTAGTGATTCCATAAGTCAAAACTCGCGTAATATGTGGACTTTTTCTACCTAATTGAGCGCCAATAAAAATTTCTCTACCAAAGCGTTGAGCGGTTTGCTGATTGGCTATATTTAAAGAGAGTATTTTAACTGCAACCAACATACAGCTTCTGCTCACATCTTCAGCTAGATAAACTCTACCCATTCCCCCTTTACCAAGTAAGTTTTTAATTAAATAGCGGTTGTTTAATAATTTCCCAATGTAGATGTCTGATTCATTTTTATATTCATTCATATCCTAGATGTTATGATGCACCACAAAATCCATAAATACAGTTTTTTATTTTAAATCTTGAAAAGGGATTTGATGTTCCCTTTTAGTTTTGCTAAGTATGTAAAACTTACCTAATCTTATGTAACATATTTTTGCAGTGTCTGTTAGCAGTAATCATACTTAAATTATATCAAATAGCAGTCAATATGCCCAAGATCATGAGTAATTATACGTAATTAGCAGTTATTGAGTTCCATGGATTTGCAGCAGGTTCCAGAACTTGGTTAATGGGGATGCTATTTTGAGTTTAAAGGCTAGTATTTGGGTGGTTTGTAGTCCGTTGAAATTATTATCGCTGATCAGTATTAAAGAAGGTTCACCATCTGGTAGTTTTGCACCTAGGGTTAAGCCTTCAATATTGTCTAAAGCTACATCTAGAGTTTGCAAATCTAATAACAGTTTTTTTGTGACTGGTTGAACTAATGGTGTATCAACAGCTACCATACTATTGATATTGTGAATGTCATCAGCGTTATCTAAGGAAACTTGAAATAGGAAAATTGCAAATCCCAAGCCAGTAAAAGACCTTTCTATAGTCAATAAGTGTCCTTGATTATCGAGGGCAAGTAAATCAGGTAGTCCACTAGCAAACCTGCCTGTCAAATTAAATACAGGTGTGACAGGTTCTGTTGGGTATAGGAATTCTTTTTCTGGCTGGTTAGTTAACAGGTTATACTGCAAAATACGGCAAGGTGTACCAGATCCAGATTTAGCAGCTTCACCGTCTTGAATTAGAGCATTTTCGCTGGCTGTAAATAGGGAATTTTCGTCAGGTGTGATAGTGAGACTTTCAAAAGCTAGGTTATTGCGGACACCTTTCTTTCCTCTGGGATCTGGTAAAAATTTATCTGGTATGGGTAAAGTGGTTTTTAACTGGCCAGAAGCTAGGGAAAACTCTTGAATAAAAGGATTAATTAACTGCTGAACGTCTCCTTCAGAAGCAATAAAAACAGTTGATTTTTTGGTTAAAGCGATACCTTCTGTATCTGTAATCCCTTTTGTGAAAGGTTGATTATTAGCATTTAAGAGGGTAGTTACTGCTACAGGTATAACTCCATTTTTTGTGAGTTTACCCTGGCTAAGGTCTATTTTGAGTGTATAAAAACGCGGAGGTGCTTTTTCTCCTCGGTCATCGGAGATGGCATAATAAAGGTCGGTTTTATCATCATAGGTAATTCCTGATAATCCTCCAACTTCGGTTTTTTGGAAGGATAAACCAGTAGGTAAGGTGGCTTCACCAATAAATTCGATGCCAGATACTATCACTGATGCAGATGCAAAATTACTGATAAATAATGTAATAATTGTAATCAGGATGAGAAAGTAAATAACTGGTGGCGGTTTCCAGAGTTTTTTAAGAAGCTGCATGAATTTACTGAAGATGATATGGACTACTATGCTGTCAAGTAATTACGCCAAATGTCTAGCATATTCGTTCTGAAAAAAGTTGACTAGCCAATCTTTAACTTTACGGGTGGCGCGGCAGTCGTCTTCGTTGTATCGTTGGATGAGTTCTAGTAAAGTGCGATCGCTTGTTTCTAACCATTGATCATACCAGTAGATACATTTAGCACCACTAGCTTCTTTATCACGCCACTCAAATCCTAACCAACGTGCGATCGCTTTTAAAGCATAACTTTCGATTGGTAAAGCAACGCTTTGGGTTAATTGTTCATAAATATCTACAAAGCGATTGAGTATGGGCTGTACTGAAGTGTGCGGTGTGCGGTAAAGTCTTGCTAACCGTTTGACGGTATCAAATTCATAAGCGCAAAAATGATATACTGGGGCTTGGGGATATTGCCAGACTAAATCTAGAAATTGCTGCCAAATCAATTCTTCTTGGGCTGGTGTTTCTGCTAAAAATGAATAAAACTGTTCGCTGTTAGCTTGTCTATCCACTACCAAAACCCCTAACAGGTAATTTAAGTTTAAATCTGGTTGGGCTTCAATATCGAAATATAGCTCGATTGGAGCTGTAAATGTCAGTTCTTCTCCAGGAAGAGGGTATGGTAAGACTAGGGGCTGCTTGGTAAAAGTTGATTTTGCTTGGACTATTAATTTAGATGCAACATCAGCATCAAACCCAATCAAGTTTTCTAAACTGCTAGAACTCGTATTCGCCAATGCTTCCAGTGTAGTAGTCGATAAAGCTTGTAGTTGAGTGTAGCGAATCGGTGTTACACCAGGCAATAGGGAAAGATGTTCTTGAGATTGTGCGATCGCATAACAATGATTATACCAGTGACAGAGATTGCATTTTTGCCGAGCAATAAATACCTCTGGCGGTTCTGGTGACTCTATCATTTGAACATACTCCGCCAAAATCTCCAGCATTTGTGGTATCCATTTATCCACATCTACCACATAGGTCGAGTCTTTATTCCGCAAAATCAGCCAAGCTTCTTGATGTATATTTTCCTGTAAAGCCGCCAAAATTTCGGCGTGAAAAGCCGCAACAACTTGATATTCTTGTTTAGGACGTTTACCTAGTTGAATATCCAAGGGAACATAAACCCAATCTCCAAGCCATGATTTTCCTGGTTGTTTGACAAGTAAATCTGGACGACTCAGTAAGGTATATTTGTCTACATAATTGGCTAATAACACTCCGCGATGAATGAAATCAACCCCTTGCTGCATTAATTCTATGGTTGCTGCTGCGCCGGCTTGCCAGTTTTTTCGGGGATATTCAGGTTGGTGATACTCCAAGTTTTCCATTACACTCTGCTGATGAGCAATTTTGTCTTGTTGTACTTTCACCAGCAATTCATGGGTAACTACTCGTTGGTTATAGTCACCGTGAGTATCTAAAAAAGGCCGCCGTTTACAGCGTTGATATTGGAGTAGGTTTTCAGCATTGATTAACATCCTTTTAAGCTAACAATAATTATGGGTTTTTAGGATAGACGGCCGAAGTTACTTGAATATGGATTTAATGAACCGCGAAGGCGCGAAGGGCGCGAAGGAAGAAGGAAGAAGGAAGAAGGAAGAGGGAAGAAGGAAAATAGGTAATTTTTGACTGGGAAGTGTGTAGGAGGTAGGGGGGAATAGTATTAATATGGGGTTTCCTGCTAAATGGCGAATCTAAAATCTAAAATCTAAAATCTAAAATCTAAAATCCAAAATTCACTATGTTGCATCACCATCGCGCCCAATTTCCGGCTTTAGGGAATAAGGTTTATTTTAATTATGGTGGACAAGGACCAATGCCTCAAGGGGCTATGGATGCTATTACCCAAACTCAAGCTCATATTCAGGATATTGGTCCGTTTGGAACTGAGGCTTATGCTTGGATTTCACCCCAAATGCAAACTACTAGGCAAGCGATCGCTTCTGTGTTAAATGTACCATTTGACACGATTACTCTCACGGGTAATGTCACAATTGGCTGTAATATTGGGATGTGGGGTATCAATTGGCAAGCTGGTGATCATCTATTACTCTCTGATTGTGAACACCCCGGAGTAATTGCTACTGCTCAGGAAATTAGCCGCAGATTCGCTGTAGAAGTTTCTATTTGTCCCCTGAAGGCAACTTTAAATGAGGGTGATCCTCTCTCTATTATTGCCGAAAATTTACGCCCCAATACCAGGCTTGTGGTTTTAAGTCATGTCTTGTGGAATACAGGACAAGTTTTGCCTCTTGACAAAATTGTCGAAATATGCAGGAATAACAATTCTTTGCTGTTGGTAGATGCTGCACAATCGGTGGGTGTTCTACCTTTAAATTTAACGGAATTGGGTGTAGATTTCTATGCTTTCACCGGTCATAAGTGGTTATGCGGTCCTGCTGGTGTTGGTGGTTTGTATGTGCGTCCAGAAGCGAGAGAAAGTTTGCAACCGACTTTTATCGGTTTGGACGGAATAATTACCAATATTCAAGCGCAACCAGTTAATTGGCAACCAGATGGGCGAAGATATGAAGTGTCTACCCTAGCAACTCCATTGTATGTGGGATTAAGGGAAGCGATCGCAATCCATCAAAAATGGGGAACAGCAGCAGAACGATATGAGCAAATTTGCCATAATAGTGAATATCTTTGGCGTAAATTGACAAATTTACCGGAAGTTAAATGTTTAAAGAACTCCCCACCCGAAAGCGGTTTAGTATCTTTTCAACTTGCCAACAATCAGCCTAGTTTGAAGTTAGTACAATTTTTAGAAGCGCAAAAAATCTTAACTCGAACAATTGCTAATCCAAATTGTATCCGCGTCAGCGTTCATTATCTAACTTTAGAATCAGAAATTGACCAATTAATCACAGCAATCAAACAATTCACAATTCAAAATTAAACAAGTTCTCCGCATCTTTTTTATTTGCGGTAAAAACCCCAAAACCTAAAACCTAAAATGGAACGCCCTATCCTATATATAGCCATCACCAATCACGGCTTTGGCCATGCTACCCGTACCGCATCAATAGCTGCAACAATTCAAAAACTGTGTCCAGAAATATTATTAATATTAGTCACCACTGCTCCCCGCTGGTTGTTAGAATCTTATATAAAAGGTGATTTTATCCTCCGTCAAAGGGCATTTGATTTAGGTGTCATCCAAACTGATAGTTTAACGATGGATAAATCAGCAACCTTAGCCAAGTTAAAAGAAATTAAAAAAAATCAAAATTCTTTAATTGCATCTGAAGTTAATTTCATTCGTCAAAATCGTGTTAATCTCATATTGGCAGATATTCCCTTTCTCGCAGCTGGATTTGCAAAAGCAGCAAATATTCCCTGCTGGATGATGAGTAACTTTGGTTGGGACTTTATTTATCGAGATTGGGGTGGGGAATTTATAGAAATTGCTGATTGGATTAATGATTGGTATGCAAAAAGCGATCGCTTGTTTCGTTTTCCCTTTCACGAATCTATGCCAGCTTTTGCTAATATCACAGATGTGGGTTTAACAGGTAGTTCTCCAAACTTCCCTGCTGAGGAATTACGCGCTAATTGGGGAATAACAGCACCGCTAGAAAAAACTATTTTACTTACCTTTGGTGGTTTAGGTTTACAGGAAATTCCTTATAATAATATTGATAAGTTTTCCGATTGGCAATTTATCACTTTTGATTCTTCAGCACCTGATTTACCAAACTTAGTTAAAGTGACAAATCGTCAATATCGTCCAGTTGATTTTATGCCAATTTGTGGACGAGTTATTTCTAAACCAGGTTATAGTACTTTTGCAGAAGCTACGCGTTTAGAATTACCTATTATTACCATCCCTCGTGATGATTTTGCTGAAGCTGTTTTACTCTTAGAAGGAATAAAAAATTACAACCAACATCAAATCATCAACCCCAAAGATTTCTTTCAAGGAAATTGGGATTTTCTTCATGACTCACCCCAACCACCAAAACAAAATCAACCCTTAGCTAAAGATGGAAACGAAACTATAGCTAAATCTGTGATAAATTATTTTCAATCAATGTAGATAATATTGAAGAAATACTTCTCAATCTAAAATCTAAAATCTAAAATTGGTATGACACATTACCAAAAATTATTGAAAGTTTCCACTACTGGGAAATCATTTCAAAACATTACCGCCAAAATCGCCGCCATAGTTGCCGAATCAGGAGTAAAAACTGGACTTTGTACTTTATTTTTGCGTCACACTTCTGCCAGTTTAGTCATTCAAGAAAATGCAGATCCTGATGTATTAATAGATTTAGCAAATTTCATGGCTAAATTAGTCCCAGAAGGCAACCATTATATCCATGATGCCGAAGGTGCAGATGATATGCCAGGCCATATTCGCACAGTTTTAACTCATACTTCCGAACAAATACCTATTAATAATGGTTATTTAGTGTTGGGAACATGGCAAGGCATCTATATTTGGGAACATCGTCAGCGCAGTCAAACAAGAGAGTTGGTAGTTCACATTTCTGGATAAGCTACCAGTACAGTAGATATCAAGCCGATTTGATTTCATGTTCGCTTAATGACTTGTCAAAAAAAACTCTCCGCGTCTCCGCGTCCCCCCTGTCTCCGTGTGGTTCCCTAACTATAAATCTTTAACCCACATTCAGCACTCCTGGTGTAAAAAGTTCATCTTAGCTTTAGATAAAGTACGATGTATCTTAACAATTAACAACATAGCGCTTGATATAATTACGGATGACTGTGCCTAAAATATCTATGAAAATTGCTGATTTAATTAACTGGTTTGAAGAATGGGCAAATCCCGCTTGGTGTGAAAGCTGGGATAATTGTGGTTGGCAGATTGAACCAGGTGTATTGCCGGAAGAAGCAAGGGTGTTGGTGTGTTTGACTCCAACGTTAGCGGTAATGCAAGAAGCGATATCTCTGAATGCTAATCTGATTTTTGCCCATCATCCTCTGATTTTTCATCCCCTCAAATCTTTATGCACTGGGGAAGCACTTACAGAAATGGTGCGGTTATCTTTTACTCACAAAATTGGTGTATATAGCGCTCATACAAATTTTGATCAGGTAAAAGATGGCACAGCGGATGTTTTAGCACAAATGCTACAACTGCAAGCAGTATCTCCCATAGTCCCTACCCAAGCAGGTTTAGGTTATGGACGTGTAGGAATGCTGGAACCATCTCTGACTTTACAGGAATTATTGACCACCATTCAAACTCGACTGAATCCGCCAAAGTTGATTTTTTCCCCTACGGCTGATTTGCAGCAAAAGATTTCACGAGTTGCGGTTTTGGGTGGTTCGGGTGCAGGTTTTATTTCCGAAGTTGTCAAAACCAAAGCTCAAGCTTATCTTACCTCTGATTGTAAGTTCCATCAATTCCAAGAAAGTAGAGACAAGGAACTCATTCTTATAGATGCTGGACATTATGCCACTGAACGCCCAGCGTGCGATCGCTTGGTACAAAAATTCCAAACTCTCAACTTAGATTGGGTGCAATTAAGTCAAAGGGATGAGGATTTCCGGCAGTTTTTACCCTGATTAAATATTTTGGCAATTTGTACTTTTAAGTAATAAAAATTACTTAAAGTGTTGATGCATCTGTATATTTAAATACGAACCATTCGCTAACCGTTTCAATTAAATAACCACTTTTTTTGTAGTATTAACTTCTAAGTAATTCCGTGAGAGCCTTGCAAATCATAGTATTCTTGTAAGATTTTCGTGATTGAAATCACAATAATAATGTAATGACAATCACTGGATTTTACTGTTCTATATCAATGTAATTAGCAAGCAAATGTTTCATACTAGGACTGATAAACCTTTCATTATGCCCTATTTATCATGATTCGTACACTTATCGCATCTGCTTTCCAAACTGGATATCTTAGTGTTGAATCTGAGGGTTTACTGCGTCAGGTATTAGAGACCAAGTGCTATCAACCAGAAGATTTAAAAGATATTGAATCTCTATACGAAGCCATTCACACAGGTAAAATTAAGCGAGAAGCTTCGTCCAAAAACCTGATGAAATTCCCTATCCTCAACTAATCTCACTTAATCTCACTAACAATTGCTCCACAAAATTTAATATACAGCCGGAATGATCCGAATATAGAATTTTACTGCCTGCCTGTTTGGGAATCATTGCAGGTTAACATTAATTAAGACTACTACAATACCTTTTGTCTGCCGCCACACTACTAAGTAGATGGCAAAAATACACTTGACATCAATCGAGTCTGTAAAATACGGTTGTATTATCACAGGTTACAAATAAAAACTCAAAACTCTTCAGGTATTGTTGTTGAAAACAATGAAGGTAAGCCACAGAATGAGTTAAGATCAAATACATTAAGGGTTAAAAGTACAGCCAAGTCCCCAGACTTCCTAGAAATGCCAATGACTACAAGTAGGCAACTCAAACAACCGCAATCATCGCTTGTTTTGCAGTACTATTTATTACATAACGGTAGTAAGGAATCACCACCACATATTAACCTGGTTAGGACAAATCCAGAATTGTTTGACTTCTATGAAGTAGACATTCTCTAGCATTGCCCCAAAAGAGATTGAATTCAACTGATACAGTCACCATATGTTTATGACCCAAGCTTTCCCTATATCTAACTACTACAACCAAGTTATTGTTAGATTGGGTTAAGAGACTTAACTAGTACCGCTTCTCTGCGAGAGGCGATGCCTACGCGGAATTCAAAATACTCACCAAGTCGCTTTGCGTCTACAGAGTATCTACAAAATTCAAAATTCCCAAATCTTATGAACTAAGTTTTTTATCAATTTTGAATTGTAGATTGATTTCTGCCACCTTGTACTAGTTCTGAACTGTAGAATTGACCTCTTAAGGGTGTATTTTACTGGGGTAAAACCCGAATTTTGACAGGTTTAACTACGTTGTTTAAAAAGGCAGAAGCAGTACATGCTACACCGCAAGATTTATCAACTGTGTTGCGACGGGCGGGAGGTATGTGTTTTTTTGCGGGATCAGCAACGCTGGATAGAGCGGGCCCGCATCATCGATATAGAGGGTGATTTAGTGACTCTACGCTATGAAACAGACGAAGAAGACGAAGTTTGTTCTTGGGAAGAGATGGTTCGCCTAGAAAGCATTGGCGCTGTAACGCAAAAATTAGCTTCCGTACCACGGGGTAATGTGGAACCTCTCATGACTGAAGATTGTCCTGAGGCGGAGCGTATCCGCAACCCATACACAGACTCAAATCCAGACTAATTATATCTGAGTAAGTTTTGAGTTTTGAATCGCCAATCCTGATTCAAGACTCATGATTAGATAGCCTCTCAAAGGCTGGACAATAACCTTCAAGGGTAACTTTGAAGTTATACAATGGGGCGGCGGCATTCCAACACCGCTGTCCTCTTTGGTATCGGCACGTACCACAGCATTCTAGTTCAGACCATGTACAGCGATCTTTATTTTGGTTGAGCAGTTCTCGTTGAGACAACCCCCGCAAGACTAATTCTTCCCCTTGCCAACGGGCTTCTATTAAACCTGTATCTGCAAATTGTCGCCAACGTTGATCAGCTGTAATCGCATCGGGGAGGGTGATTGTAATTACTGTTCCCAACTCTGTTAACTCGCCTTCATAATTAGTTTCTGGAGCAGCTGGTTGTAAAAATGTCTCACCAATGGGCAGTTCTACTAAAATACCAGCCGCCGGAGAATGCACATGATAACGATTTTGTAGCTCTTCTAAGCTAGTCAAGTCGGCTAAGTAGGCAGGAGAACCGTGAACAAAAACAACGTGCTGGGGACGTAAATTATGAATTAGCTGTGTTGTACCTGGTCCATCACTATGTTGAGCCATCAGATAGCTTTCAACAGTAGTCTTTGCTAAATATTCTTGATTAACTTTTATATCAATTTTTTCTGGCAGCAGAATCAGCCAAGGGCCTGTGTTCGGCTGGCAGTATTTCGCCAAATCCGCTGTAGAGTCAGTGAGGAGAATACAGGGTGAACTGCCCAGAGTCGCTAGATTTTCTGCCTTCAACCGCCGCACACGGGGACGGACTCGTTCATCCCAAAATAAAGGTTGATGACGAGCAAAGTTCTGGACTGATGCCGGTAGATGAGATAAAAGTTCTAAATAGGCATCGCAGCCAGCAGCAACAGCCCCATCCACCCAAATATCTAAGTCTCGTCCGGTAAAATGGTGATGAGAGCGTAACAGCATCAGTAGTTCTTGACCTAACCCTAAAGCAGGTGTAGGGAGAATCACAGAATAATGATCTGCGATCGCCTCTGACGCACTGGCGGTAATGGCGCGATGAATTCTTTCAGCTAGTTGATTTTCTTGATTGCGGCGGTGGGGATGGCGAGATGTGCCATAGCTACCTTCAATTAGCAGCACATCTAAATCTAATCCCCGCAATTCCTCCAACCGTAATCCATCTACTAGCCGGGAATTGGATAAGAAAAAATCCCCTGTGTAAAGTAATTTGTAATCTCGGTGCTGGGTATGATAAGTCAGCAGAATAGCCACCGCCCCTGGCATATGACCAGCAGGGAATAATTCTACCACCAGATTCTCTTGAATTTCTATAGGCGATCGCAACGGCAGCGCCTGACAAAATGCCGGAATTCCTTCAGGCTCTTGTTCTGGCCAATTTAGCGGCAATAACTTACTAGTTACTTCACTGGCATAAATTGGTAAATGCGGAAAAGCTTGATTTAGCCCCAGCAAACCTCTAGCATGATCTGGGTGAGCATGACTAACTAATACTACATCTGCTGGTAGCTCGGAACCCCGCGCTGTCGATTTAGTCAATTCTCCCGTCAGCAATGAAATATCCGCCAAACCACAATCTAACAAAATGCGGTGTGGTCCCATCCGCACTAATAAACATAAGCCTTCATCCTGATGTTGGACACTGTAGGGAAAACACTCTAATTCACTAGGCGCTTCCCCAGTATCAGGGTGAGAGGATAACGACAGATCATCCCTCATGCTCTCCTGCTCCATAAAAATAATACAACGCTAGAAATTATCCAGACATTGAGATTTACTTCCTGCTTCTTCCGGGACTGTCGGTTTTTCTCCCCGTCCACAGGCAGACACGACTAAGCCAGCCGCCTTTGATAGATTAATCACAGTATTCAAGTCTTGATTTAGACTAATACTGTTTCACTTAAAAATTGATACAAATGGATAGACGCGGTGATCCGGAGATTCATTTGTAGCTTTAATTAAGTGAATTGATATAACACCCACAGGAAGAGCCTTAACCCCACAAAAGATCAATGAATTCTATCAATGTGCAGAACCGTTGCCATGATAGTTATCTGAATCATAAAATCCGTTCTTCGTGCCGAAAAATAAGCATGAAATAGTAAATATAACGGTTAATCCTACTAAAATCAGCTTAACATCCATGTGTTTGCCCTCCTTGACTAAAGACTTTTTTATCTTAATAGTGTAATTCTGTATCTGGGCATAATCACTAGAAAATCTTTACTATGCTTGGGTACATTGAGCAATAGGTAAAATTACTCTAATTATTTAGATTTTAAACCTTTTTAGCTAATCTGTCCAACTTGAATCAGTTAAGTAATATGATTTTCGTCCTAGATACTCTGCACCTTCATTAGAGAGCAATTTCTTTATCTCGCTCTGTGAAACGGACATCTTTAATTTTCCATTGGGCGTTACTAGTTAAGGTTTTGCGGAGACTACCAAACAGCGCAAACTGTTCACAACTAGAAAGAGAAGTTATTTGCCGCTTTGAATCAGGAGCAATTCGTAAATCAACGGTAGCAACACCATTGTTAACATTAACTCGATACCCAGACAAGCTAAAGTCCGCTGTATCTCTTTGCTCTATGATTTTCCCAATGGCTTCCGTCATGGGTTCATCTGCTGATACTGAAGCTGGTTTAGGAATTAAGACTTGACATTGTTCATCACTTGTGTATAGGGTAACATTGGTAGTTTTACCAGAGACAGCTTTAGAATTTGAAGTAGGTGTCTCTTGACTAGGAGATTTTGTAGTGGAATATGGCTCAACTTTGCTAGGTGGAGATTCGCCGTTTGTTATGGTTGTTGGTGTTGAAATTTGACTTTGACCATTATCAGCCGTATTGTTAGTAGCACAACTACTAATGCTGGTGCAAAGAGCGAATAAAATCAGAGCCGAAAGATATCTTTTTTTGCTGTTCATAATTTGAGAAAATGGTGCATTAATGGCTGAGATTATACATTTTACAGGATTTATCAAAGGAGTAACTTATAAAACTTACTTAGGTGAAAAGTTAAATAAAATTAATATAGATAGTTTTGATATTAATGAAGCAAGTGGTTCTGGATTAATAAAGTCACCTATAACCGAAGTTGCGTATTCTAAGTGGGTTTCACCAAAAAGAACCAGAAGTTATCCATTTGCAAGGATTTATGCTACATATAATTCATCTAAAATTATAACTATCATTCCAGTAATTAAAGATGAGGGTAAAGATGGAGATAGAGATATCATTCAATACTCTACAATTTCTTGGATGAATCTACTGAATATTTATATTGTACTTGCCTATTATGAAACAGCACAAAAAAGTAATAAAAAAGGACAAGCAACCAGGGATAAACTTACTAATCAAAAGTTTAACCATGAATTCGTAAACAATCAAATTCATGAAATATTAGCCTATCGTCAAAGTGCTTTGCACTGGAATAAAAATTTATTTGAAAAAAAGTTTTTGCAAATCTTTGAAAAAGCCCTGAATTCTTATGATGATATTTCTCATCGAACTGGAGTCATAATTCATGCGCGAGTAGGGATGGACAATTATTTACAGAAAATTACAGAAGAATTTGAACACTTTAAAAATATTTCTCTTAAAGGTTCCCAGAACGCTAGTAAGCGTGAAGCTATGACTTCTCACAAACTGGAATATTTAGCAGATGGATTAAAAGCAACTTTTAGTATTGAGAATTATTTAGGGGGAATTTACTATTTAACTCCTGATGAAATAGTTTTTGATAATGATATGTATATAATTCAAGAATCCAAAAACTCTTCAAAAGAATCTTTACCTAAACTTTCTGATATTCAAGATGGTTTATTCAAGCTGATTTTATTTTCCAACTTAGATTCTTTAAAACTGGATGGGAAACCTGTTGATTTTGTTACTAAATTAAAGCTTACTGGAAAAAATGTAGTTGGTCACATCATTTTCCCAGATGCGACAGTGCAATATCTAGATTATTTTTTACAAGCCAATATGACAGTTTTCACTAAAAAGCAAAAAGAAATCATCAGAAGATTGGCTTTAGAAGCAGAAAATAATCAAAAATTAAAAATACAAGTGTCTGGAAATTATACAGTATAATTTTGTTATGATTAAAAGTCCTCTCCGTTATCCCGGTGGTAAATCAAGAGCAATCAAGCAAATATCTGAATACTTACCAGAAAGCTTTTCAGAATTCAGAGAACCTTTTGTGGGTGGTGGTTCCGTATTTATTTATTTAAAACAACAAGTCCCTGATTTAAAGATTTGGATTAACGATTTAAATCGTGAGTTATTTTTATTTTGGCATTTTGCTCAATCTGATTTACCTAAATTAGTTTCTAAAATTCGCTATGTTAAAAAAACTTATCAAGATGGTAGATTGCTATTCTCAGAATTAACAAGTGTTAATGTCAGCAGTTTATCAGATTTAGAAAGAGCCGTGCGTTTTTTTGTTCTTAACAGAATTACCTTTTCGGGAACTATAGAATCTGGTGGTTTTTCTTGGGAATCTTTTCATAAAAGATTTACTGATTCATCTATAGATCGGTTGGAAAAATTAGAAACCATATTAACAGAAGATGTCAAAATTACTAATTTAGATTACAGTCAAGTGATCAATGCCGAAGGAGAAAATGTATTTATATTTTTAGATCCACCCTATTTAATTGCCAAAAAATCAAGATTATATGGTAAAGATGGTGATTTACATACGGGATTTGATGATCAAAAATTTGCTGAAGATTTAAAACTATGTGATCATCGATATTTAATTACCTATGACGACTCACCGCAAATCCGCGAAAATTTTCAAGGGGCAAATATAAATATTTTTGAGTGGCAATTGCAGTATGGAATGAATAACTATAAGCAAAAAAAAGCTGAAAAAGGTCAAGAGTTATTCATTAGCAACTATCAAGTGAAACAAACTGTCAAGAAAATAGTAAAAAATAACAATCTGCCTAATTTAGCTTTGCAATTAAGTCTGGATGTCTAACGCTATAAGTAATGAGACAGAATTAATTACACAACTGGTTTTTCTGTTCCCTGTTAAGAGTTCCCTGTTCCCTCTCTCAATGAATGAATTTAATTTTGTCCGACTACTTATTTTGATACTTTGCCATTTTTTCGGTAGGATAAATCCCAGTCCGATCAAGTGGAACCAGAAGCTATGACTACTCCTCCAATTCCTATTAATTGGCCGATTGTGCTGCAACAATTATTAGATCGCCAATCATTATCCCGTACTCAAGCCGCAGTATTGATGCAAGGATGGATAAATGAAGCGATTCCCCCAGAGTTATCAGGAGCAATTTTAACAGCGCTGCACTTTAAAGGTGTAACTGTGGAAGAGTTGACAGGAATGGCTGAAGTATTGAAATCCCTCTCTTCTGTACCTATCAAGAAGGATGGGTATACCCAGCCCCTACCTCTTATTGATACTTGTGGGACAGGTGGGGATGGGGCATCAACGTTTAATATTTCCACAGCAGTTGCTTTCGTTGCGGCTGCGGCTGGTGTGCCTGTTGCTAAACATGGTAGTCGTTCCGCCTCTAGTTTAACTGGAAGTGCTGATGTTTTAGAAGCTTTGGGAGTAAACTTAGGTGCTTCTAGTGAGAAAGTGCAAGCAGCAGTCCAAGAAATAGGAATTACCTTTTTGTTTGCCCCTGGTTGGCATCCAGCACTAAAAGCAGTTACACCATTACGGAGAAATCTAAAAGTACGAACAGTGTTTAATTTACTTGGACCATTAGTAAATCCCTTGCGTCCGACGGGGCAAGTCATTGGAGTATTTGATCCCAAATTAATAGAAACGATCGCACAAACCTTAAACCAGTTGGGAACGCAAAAGGCGATTGTACTGCATGGGCGAGAAAAATTAGACGAAGCGGGGTTAGGTGATATCACAGACTTAGCAGTATTAGCTAATGGTGAAGTGCAGCTAACAACTGTAAATCCCCAAGAAATAGGAATCACACCTGCGCCCATTACAGCCTTAAAAGGTGGAGATGTCCCAGAAAATGCCCAAATTCTCAAGGAAGTGCTGCAAGGAAAAGGGACTCAGGCGCAACAGGATGCGGTAGCGCTGAATGCGTCATTAGCATTACAAGTGGCGGGTGTAGTTCCCCTGCTGAACCATACTCAAGGTGTAACATTGGCTAGGGAAATTTTACAAAGCGGTAGCCCCTGGACAAAGTTGGAACAGTTAGTTGAATTCCTGGGGAATTAATTTCTGAGTGGGTTTGGGGTCGAAATTCGACAACATTGCGTTTGATAGTAACGTCGTAGTTGCCAAAAAAATCATGTCCTAACAATCCAGTTTCTAATTCTGCACCAGCGATCGCAACTGGGACTTTATTTACCATCACTCCGCCAACTTCCATCGAATCCAGATAGCCAATAGAGAATTCCACAGCTTTGGAACTAACAGTATTGGCTTTAGCTTTCCCCACTGGAACTACACCTAAAGCATTTGCAATCTCTTGAGTGATCACAGTACCACTAGCCCCCGTATCCACAATCATCTCAAATCGCTGTCTACCATTGAAAGTCACTTCTACAATAGGCGTGCCACCAATTCTCCGCTTAATTGGTGCTGTGAATACCTCATGATTTTGGCTGGAGATTTCTGATGAGGGGAAAACAGGCTGTGGTGGTGGTAATTGTGGTTTTTGTTTAGGAGAAGAAATACTTGAGTAACTTGGTATTTTTGGTTTTGCCTGGGGAACAAAAACAACAACTCTTTGGGGTTGAGGACTTGGAGATGGGAAACTGCTGGGGCGAGCTTTCTGCTGTGCTAACTTAATTTGACGCTTATATTCGACGATTTTTCTTTGAGCAAAAGGAAAATTAGGGCTGTCTCGGCGGACCTGTCCCATGAGAGCGATCGCATCCTCAAACTGACTCGCTACCAAATTCCAATCATCCGTTGATTGAGCCGATTGACTGATAGTCAAACCACTGGTAGCTTTGTCCAGCGCCGACTCTAAAGTATTGGGATTAATTTCCGACGGTGCTAATGGCTGTGATTTTAGGTTGGCTGGTAGTGAGTCTGGCTTCTTCGCCGGCGGCTGTATTGCTGCCAGATTACCATTAGGCACAGATTGTTGTTGACTACCAGTCGTCGTTGTCTGTTGATCTTCACTACAGGCAACAGTCAAAACCGCTAGACTACTGAAGAGAATCATTAGGGCTGTGCAGGATAAAAAAGGCTTAAGCATAATCACTTTTGGGTTTAACCGCCCTGGCTCTATCCAAGTGTAGCGCCCCCACCGAATTAAAGATGGTTTAGGTTTAATCATTTTCAAACCAAGATTTTCAATAAGAATTTTTTGTATTTTTGTATACACATATATTGTTGTTTTTTGTAAAGAATTGTATACTAATTACAGGAAGTTTATTACTTTCTGATGAATATATAAATATTTATGTCTAGTTATGTCTAGCATTACCAGATATTACCCGTGGAGAGTCATATTCTCTAGAAAGGTATTTAAGGTTGTCATTTATATATAAGTAGAGGTATTACCTGTGTCTAGTGCAGTTTTAATTGATTTCGATCAAATTTATCAAGTTCGGGGCAATAAAGTGAGTTCTGCTGCCAAATTTGATGAGCTTGCTTCACGTTTAAAAAAAGCATCTAGAGAGATCAAGACTGAGTGGAGCAATTTTTCTTTTGAACAACGTGATTACTTAAGAGATTTTGCCTACTCTTTCATTGAACCAACGCAGGGATCTACAGGGTTTTTGGAAATCCTCAAATCAAAAATTTATTTGCTTTTTTTGAATCTTAGCTCCCAAAGAGAATCTTTTGATGCTTGTGTTGATGCTATTGATTTCTTAGTTGATACAATTCTTGATTGTATTGAGCAAGATGATCCCGAATATCAGGCAGTTTTATCTGATACTTTAGAGGAATTGCGTTTAAATTACGAACGTATTCCAGAAGTAAAGCCGGAGGATAGTAGTGCCTGGTTGCGAAATATATTCGATGAGGCCATTGCCGAAGTTTAAGCTTAGTCTTGTTAGGCTTGTTAAAAGTCACTACAAAAAAAACAAAAGAGCTAGAGATTCATTTGAGGTTTTGATAAAGACCTATATAGATACCCTTGCCCAAGATCCCTTTTTTGATGATTCAGATAGCGAGAATTTTCCTAAAGGTGCTTACAAACCAGATTTTGAATTTAGAAAAATTCGGTTTTCTATGCCGGAACTTCAAGGTGCTTCTCGTAGAGGCCGATTTATGTATGTTGTTCATCAAGCTTCTTGCTCTGTTTATCCTGTATGGGTTTATACGCACGAAGAATACCCTAAAAGACCTAGTGATCAGGAGTTGAAAGAGCAACTTGCAATTATAGAAATGAATATTGTAGATGTAGAGTATCCACCAGAATAAACCATGAGAAAATATACTTTTGTAGTCTTATAAAGAACTAAATTTAAATTATGGAAGAGAGAAAACCCTCTTCTAGCTCCAATTACTAATCACCTATTACCTATGTCTGATGCAATACCCGCTCTACTTGTCTTAGCAGATGGCACTGCTTATCACGGTTGGTCTTTCGGTGCTACGGGAACCGCTATCGGTGAAGTGGTCTTTAACACTGGCATGACCGGATATCAAGAAGTGTTAACCGATCCGAGTTACACTGGTCAAATTGTTATTTTTACTTATCCTGAATTAGGCAACACTGGGGTCAATCCTGAAGATGAGGAATCAGCTAGACCTCAAGTGCAAGGTGCGATCGCTCGCAATATCTGTCATAAACCGAGTAATTGGCGCTTCACACAATCCCTACCTGACTACCTGAAAAAACATCAAGTCCCCGCTATCTACGGCATTGATACCCGCGCCCTGACTCGCAAAATTCGGATGTTTGGCGCTATGAATGGTGGCATTTCTACATCCATTTTAGATGAATCAGAATTGTTGGAACTGGTGCAAGCTGCTCCCAATATGACAGGACTTAATTTGGTACAGCAAGTCACCACACAAAATGTTTATGAATGGTCAGAGTCAACAACTGCTGCATGGGAATTCAACTCAGAGGCTGTGGCTAAAATTGGGGAAACCTTCACCGTTGTCGCCTTAGATTTTGGTGTTAAACGTAATATCTTGCGCCGTTTAGCCAGTTATGGTTGTCGGGTGATAGTTGTTCCTGCCGATACATCTTGTGAAGAAATCCTCAACTACAATCCAGATGGTATTTTTCTCTCCAACGGTCCTGGCGATCCTGCCGCAGTCACAGCAGGTATTAGCACGGCTAAAGCGCTACTAGCAAGTGAAAAACCCATGTTTGGTATTTGTATGGGACACCAAATTTTGGGTCATGCTTTAGGAGCAGAAACCTTTAAACTAAAATTTGGGCATCGTGGTTTAAATCAGCCGGCTGGTTTACAGCAACGAGTCGAAATTACTAGCCAAAACCACAGTTTTGCTATTGATCCGGATTCGTTACCATCAGCAGTTGTAGAGGTTAGTCACCTGAACTTAAACGATCGCACAGTAGCTGGGGTACGTCACAAGTCTCTACCTGTATTTTCCGTACAATATCACCCAGAGGCTAGTCCGGGTCCTCACGATGCTGATTACTTATTTGCACAATTTGTGCTAGAAATGCAAACAGCACGCCAAGCAGCGATCGCTTAGGTGAAGTAAAAATAAAAAAATGTCTGAATGGGTCACTAGAGGAAGAGATAAATTTTAGAGTTTAGAGTTTAGATTTGAGATGGGAGTTAATTAACATCCCAAATCCGAAATCTAAAATCCAAAATCCAAAATCCAAAATCGAATCCCCAAACTAGACAATTTACGCCAAAACCATCTATACTTGAGCGTTTACTTTCAGTCAAAAGGACGAGGAGGGAATTATTGCTGAACCACTAAATCTAACCGTGAGCCTGAGAGGCACTCGCGAAGCCCGGGATAACTGTCAGCTATTCCGCCTCACAGGTTTGTTAGACGCTTTTTCTGAGCCGACATTTCGCAAGGTATTGGGTGGTAAGATTGACGAAGGTCCAAAGCACATCATTCTGGATCTCTCACAAATTGACTTTGTTGATAGCTCTGGTTTAGGTGCGCTGGTACAGTTGGCCAAGCAAGCTCAAACCGCCACAGGCACTTTGCAAATTGTCACCAATGCGCGTGTAACTCAAACAGTCAAGCTTGTTCGCTTAGAGAAATTTCTCTCCCTTCAACCTACGGTTGATGCGGCTTTAGAAAATATCAAGTCATCTTGATTGCTTGACTTGGGCTATCCAGATACAAAATCGGATAGCTTAATTTTTAACAGTTGGGCAAAAAACCTCTCTCCTTGTGAGAGAGGTACAAAAATTGGTGTTGCTGAATAAGGGGATGATTGAGGCTGACGCGGGGACGCGGAGACACTCCAGACGCGGTGATTATATATTGATGCAGATTCTCAAATCATCCCGCAATTATGCAAAGCCCAAAAATTATATGAGCTGCTATAAAGGATTAGGTTTGATTACTGATAGCTTGAGTAGTGTAGCCCTTGTTTAGATAAAGTAAAGCTCTACGCCAACAAAAATCAAATAAGAATTCCATATCTTGCCAACTTATGTGTTTGAAAGTGCAATCTAAGATTTATACTAGTTATCCCAGTAGAATTATAGCATTGGCATACTAGGTTTGAATAATGACGGGTAATTCGTAAACTACGCTAAGTACTTTGAAAAGTTTTTGTGTCCAAATACCTCTAAATATCACCTGCCAATCGCTAACAATAAACAAAGATTTAGTAATTAATTGTTACTAGTGTTAAATATCCCAAGTCAGTCAATAACTGATAATTGCCGCAGTAAAAATGTGGGCGAAAATAATCCAGCTAATATATTTGAGTCAAGGAATGATGAACTTGTGAACTCACAGGAGGAACAGCCATTAGATCAAGAAGATGAATCTACCATACAAGATTCCTCAGATAAAACTACATTGTTGGTAAACCCAGCAGAATTACCCCAGCAAATATCCCCAGCACAAATTAAACAGGTTTCTCCTTCGGCTTTGGCTTACTTGGGGGATGCAATTTACGAACTTTATGTTAGGATGTATTACCTATGGCCACAGCAGCGGTCAGAAATTTACCATCGCTCAGTAGTGGCGCAGGTCAGAGCAGAAACACAAGCGCTACATTTGCGATCGCTGACTCCTTATTTGAGGAGCAACGAGTTAGAAATTGTCCGAAGAGGTCGCAACGCTGTTACAAGCCGTCCCAAGCGACTTAATCCCGAAATTTATCAACAAGCAACTAGTCTAGAAACTTTAGTTGGCTATTTATATCTCACAGATTATCCCCGTTTAACGGAACTATTACAAAAACTCCATCTAGAGAGATAGTCAGTAGCTACACCTGGTGGTAGGAAAATCTGTCGTAATGTTTCATTAAATTGAGATCATCGTGATGCTCACCAATTTATTCACACCCAAATACTTCCATGACAAATCAACCAAGAAAAATTAATACTGCTAGTGAACCCAAACGTGGACAACCCATCAAGATTAAGGGTAAACGCGTCATTGCTAATCCTACTCGTCATCAAGCCAAGGGAGAAAGCAAACCCATCTCTGGTAAACCCCGCATATCTCATCACATCTCCCAACCCTCTCCAGTCATTAAACCCGCAGAAGATCAAGATAAGGATAATGATCTCATCTACGGTCGTCATCCAGTATTGAGTGCATTGGAAAGTCAGCGTAATCTCAATCGCATCTGGATTACTACTCGCCTTCGCTACGACCATCGTTTCCATCATTTGATCCTGCAAGCTAAAGAAAATGGCTCAGTTATTGATGAAGTTGAGCCTAAGCGGTTAGACCAAATCACTGACGGAGCTAATCACCAAGGTATAGCAGCCCAAATAGCTCCTTACGCCTACATAGAAATAGAAGATCTAATTGAACAAACAAAATCTGTCTCTGACCCTGTAATTGTTGTGGCAGATGGTATCACTGATCCACACAACTTGGGTGCAATTATTCGTACAGCCGAAGCCATAGGCGCTCAAGGATTAGTGATTCCCCAAAGAAGGGCTTCCGGGATCACTTCCACTGTGGTGAAAGTGGCAGCAGGTGCTTTAGAAAACTTTTCCGTGTCCAGAGTTGTTAACCTCAGCCGTGCGTTAGAACAACTTAAAGAAGCTGGGTTTTGGATTTATGGAACTGCTGCGGCCGGTAGCGAACCTTTACATACAGTAACATTCAGTGGACCTAGTGTTTTGGTAATTGGTGCTGAGGGCGAAGGTCTGAGTATGTTGACACAACGTGGTTGTGATGTTTTAGTATCAATACCCTTACAGGGTAAGACTCCTAGCCTAAATGCATCGGTCGCAGCAGGTATGGCGCTTTATGAAATTTATCGCCAACGTTCGTTAAATACTCACTATCTTGATAAACTACGGTCAGTTTCTTTGAAAAAATAAGCCAAAAAGAGTATAAAGAAATGTAACAGAGCATAAATCCAACATATTGTTGAACACCCTGTAATACCTTTATAAACTGGTGAAAACCATGAAAAAAATTTGGCATAACCTTAAAGAAGGACTGGTTAGTTTATCCAACGGCTTAGGATTAGCTTGGTGGGTAGAAATTGCTACCCAAAATCCCCGTTGTACTTACTATTTTGGTCCATTTCTAAGTTCAGTAGAAGCAATATCCGCCAGCAAAGGCTATGTAGAAGATTTGGAAATTGAAGAAGCTCAAGGCATCATAGTCAATGTCAAGCAGTGCAAACCTTATGTTCTAACTATTGCTGAAGACTTGGGGGAAAGGATTGACCGTAAAGTAAAGCCTGCCTTTAGCGGTCAAATTTAAAAGTAATAAGCAGGCGGTCATCGTTTTTAGACTGGTTCTGAGAACGATGACAATAACCTAAACAAGTAGGTGTAAATCTTGATTATTAGGATCATCAGGGAGGAAGAAGAAGAGAAGAGGGTTTGAATATCGTTAATTTTTATTCACATAGTTATGTTTAATTATACCTATCTACTTAAAATATTTAAGGTTGATGACTACGGCGAATCTCTGTAATTTGATCAGCCACATCCAGTATAGACATTGGTATTTCCGTACCAGTAAAAATAATATCAACATGGGGAGGGCGTTTTGTGAGAAATTCTAAAACCTCTGCTTCGGGAATTAAACCAAAGTTGATAGCTAAACTTAATTCATCTAAAACAACCAGAGAATACTTACCTTCAGATACTAACTTTGTTGTATACTGCCACAACTGCTGTAAAGCTTCGTTTTCAGCTTCGTCTAGTTGTGGTGTATCAATGCAGCGTGGCAAATCACAACGGAACCAATCCAAATGTTGACCCATTTGTATGGGTTTATCCTTCCCTTGGCGAATACCGCCTTTCAGAAACTGAACCACTAAAACTGGTGTACCTTGACCAGCAATTCTTAGGGCTTGCGCCATGACAGTCGTAAAAAAATTTCGCTGGGAGGTAGTGAAAACCTGCACTAATCCCTGAACTGAATATGGTAGGCTGAGAGTCAAATTGATACTTGGGGGTTCTAGTTGGGCAACCATAAAAATTAGCTTAAATAGTCACAATACATTAAATAGCTTTTGCTGTGAATAGTAATAGCAAATTGACGCTGTATGATTAGTCTATTTTTGTACAGATTGAGTGTATTTTTCTGATTGACATTCTGAAGTCAATAGCAATTTTAATTGAGAAAAAGTTAAAAAGTCAGAAATCTGACATCAAGAGGAGTAAATAGTTGTGAAATTGGTGATTTTAGGAGGTTCAGGCTCTGGAAAAAGCACTCAAGCAGAAAGACTTTGTAAATACTTTGAGGTTCCTCTAATTTCCACAGGTGAGATTTTACGAGAAGCAATATTTGGAAAAAAATCGGATAATGGCTCTGGTGAATTGAATGAGTTAGGCCGTCTCTCCCAGCCATATGTAGAAAAAGGGGAATTAGTCCCAGACGAAATGATGATTGAATTTATCAAAGTTCGCCTCAACCAGGAGGATGTCAAGTGTGGCTGGATATTAGAAGGTTATCCGAGAACAGCCTTTCAAGCTGAAGAATTAGATTTTTTGTTAGACAGTTTAGAACAGAAGCTAAATTGGGCAATTTATCTGCAAGTAGCAGAGGCCGTAATGGTTAGCCGATCTTTAGGGCGATCGCTCCCAGACGATCAACCGGAGATTGTGCAGCGCCGTGTAGAGTTATTTTATGATCGCACTGTTCCTATTTTAGAATATTATGATCGTCGTCGCCGACTGTTAACTATTAATGGTGACTATTCCCCAGAACAGGTACAGCACAATATTCTGACTTTACTTGGGTGATAGGATTTTGGATTTTGGATTGTATTTAATTGACTCCCATTTCAAATTTAGCTACCCATATCCCCATTCTCCTGCGGTAATCTAAAAGCATTCCACATTTTGAGGTAACTCCAATGACTTGGCAGCGTCCAGACGGTCGAAAACCTTACGAACTTCGTCCCCATAGTTTTCTACCCGGTTTCACTCGCTTTACTCCGGGTTCTGTTCTGGCTCAATGCGGAGATACTCAAGTACTCTGTACAGTCAGCCTTACTGAGGGAGTGCCTAAGTTTTTAAAAGGAACAGGCAAAGGTTGGCTAACCGCCGAGTACCGAATGTTACCATCTGCCACCCAACAAAGGCACGAAAGGGAATTTATGAAATTATCGGGAAGGACGCAAGAAATTCAACGTTTAATTGGACGCAGTTTAAGAGCAGCTTTGGATTTTGATATTTTGGGAGAACGGACACTAACTGTAGATGCTGATGTGTTGCAAGCAGATGCTGGAACAAGAACAACAGCAATTACAGGCAGTTTTGTAGCTTTAGCTCAAGCAATTTCTAAATTATTGCAACAGGGAGTATTAGAGCGATCGCCCTTGCGTGGACAAGTGGCAGCAGTTTCTGTAGGTTTATTGGAAGAAGAGCCATTTTTGGATCTTAACTACATTGAAGATGTAGCCGCAACTGTAGATTTTAATGTTGTCATGAACCACAAACTTGGCATCATTGAAGTTCAGGGAACAGCAGAAGAAGGTAGCTTTAGCCGTACTCAGTTAAATCAATTACTAGATTTTTCTGAAAAAGGCATTCAGGAATTATTAATTGCTCAACGGGATGCAATTGCTGATTGGGATATCTTATTTGTCATAAATTAGGGGTAATGTTTCCAGTCAATGTTTAATTGTGATGAATATTAACTAAATAATAAAATTCAATATTAATTGGCGGTAACGTTGCAACCAAAAAGAAATTTAGAGCAATTATGGATTGTTCGCTGTCTGGCCGCAGTCCTCCTATTTGGTCAAATCTGCCTGCATTTACTTCAAGGAAAAACTTACTACCGGAAGATTTTAGAGCATATGGTAACGGCAGGACCTGCTTCGCTCTTACCAGTTCTGCTAGTCAGTGGTTTTGCTGGGATGATTTTCACCATTCAAACGGCAAGAGAATTAGTCAGATTTGGTGCAGTAGAGAGTGTCGGCGGTGCTTTTGCTTTAGCCTTTTGTAGAGAATTAGCACCAATTTTGACTGCTAGTATCATTGCCGGACAAGTTGGTTCAGCTTTTGCAGCAGAAATAGGCGCAATGCGAGTCACAGAACAGATTGACGCACTATATATGCTCAAAACTGATCCCATTGATTATCTTGTACTACCAAGAGTTATTGCTTGCTGTTTGATGATGCCCTTAATGATGATATTCGCTTTATTAATGGGTATCACTGGTGGAGCTTTTGCCGCTTCACAATTTTATCAGGTGGTTCCAGAGACGTTTTTAGAGTCAGTCAGAGATTTTTTATTGCCTTCAGATGTATTAATTGTTTTGCTCAAAGGGTTAATTTTTGGGGCTATAGTTGCTGTTAATGGCTGTAGTTGGGGATTAACTACTAAAGGTGGCGCTAAAGAAGTAGGAGAATCGGCGACAACAGCGGTTGTGACTACTTGGGTAGCAATTTTTATGATGGATTTTGTACTGGCGTTGCTACTGTTTGAGCAGCCTATACTTTGAATTTCATCCAAGGCTTTTATTAACACGTTTGATCAATGATTGGATCTCATTTGCTTTATCTGTATCTCCAAGCTGACGATAAAGTGTTTCTGCCTGATGATAAGCCTCAATACACTCCAATTGTGTATCTCGCTGTAGTCCTAGCATCATAGCTAAACTTTCCCAAGCTGCTGGGTTGGTTGGATCTTGATTCACCTGTGAACGTAATTCTTGTAGCGTTTCTTGTTTCTTGGCTTTGCTAGAAAATAACGTGCCAAAGACTTGTTTCGCCAATTTATGACCAGCTTCTATTTCTTGATTAATTTCCTCTTCACTGGGGATATAAACAGCGTCTGCTCTTTCGTTTTTGGGAATGGCTTCATTACCCAATCCCACAAAGGAGCGCATTTTTTCAGCAAGTTCTCGATGATGTTTCAGCGCGATCGCTTTTTTGCGTCGATTTGATTCATAAGAACTTTGCCTAAGAGTGATTTGCTGACCAGATTTCAGCACAACATACAACTCGCTACATTCAAAAGACTGAAAATCCGAATCGTAGTCCTGTTCAACTTGGATAGCTTGAATTTTACTGAAGTCAAATATACGTTTTTGGTGTTTTCCCAATAAATTAGTTTTGATTTGCAGTAGGTGTTTGGTAGTTTGATCAAATGTCCAGATGATGAAGCATGGAGAATAAAGTATATAAATGAATATTAGAAAAATAACAGGTATGCCCCACATCAAAACATGAAATAGCATATTAGCAAGCTGTACAAGCTGTGTAAAATCATGAAAACTATACAAAATAATACGGCAGCCGAAACCAATCCCGCAAACCCAGACGGCTACAGCTATTGTATTGACAAACCACTTTTCCTTAGCAGTTTTAATTACAGTTGATTGGGCAATATTTCCACGCTGAAAAGTTAACTCCAAGAGGCTTTCATGAACAAGTTGCAGTTCTAACTCATGTTCAGCACAAGGTTGACGTACACGCATATTCAGTTCAGTATGTTACATTTTTATAGTATATTTACTTAAAAATACTATTGAAAATCAAATATTAGTCCTATATATCTAAAGCGATTTATTAAGTATTGATTCGTTACGTTCCCCCTACAGGGAGCTTTATTCTTAAACCTATCCTCTGCGATGATTATTGGCGGTTAGTACAAATGACTACTGACAAATAACCATGAATGGTGATAAAGAACCTCTAGGTTGATTATTTCCCAATTAACTGGATGATGTTAAAAGTTTCAAAAGTTAAAAAGGGAAACTGTCAGAAGTTCGGTATTGTATTGCTGGAAGCCGGTTATGTAATGATGAAGCCATGAACAAAACGGTTGAAGTTCTACCGGATCAACCAGCGCTGGTTGCACGGGCGCTAGATTTGATCTTATCGAAATTGGAAACGGCTATTCAGCAACGGGGACAATTTACTATTGCCTTATCTGGTGGTAGCACACCTAAGCCGTTGTATGAAGCGATAGGTAATCAAAAGTTGCCTTGGGATAAAATTCATGTGTTCTGGGGAGATGAGCGTTATGTCGCACCAGATCATCCTGATAGCAATGAACTGATGGCACGTCGCGCTTGGCTAGATCGTGTTCCTATTCCAGCAGCAAACATTCATGCTGTACCAACTTTATCAGCCAATCCAGCGGTAGATGCTACTAAGTATGAAGAGCATCTGCAAGAATTTTTCCATTCTGCACCAGGAAATTTTCCGGCATTGGATGTAGTTTTATTGGGAATGGGTGATGATGCCCATACTGCATCATTATTTCCTCATACAGAAGCGCTTAAAGTATGCGATCGCTTGATCACTGTAGGTAATAAAGACAGTAGTCAGCGCATTACCTTCACTTACCCATTCATCAACGCTGCTCAAACTGTGATTTTTTTAGCTGCCGGTGCTAATAAAAGACCTGCTTTAGCCCAAGTCTTCGCACCCGAAGCTGATGATTTCACGTATCCATCTCGCTTAATTAAACCCCAAGGAGAACTACTGTGGCTCCTGGATGCAGAGGCTGGTTTGGAACTGAAACCTTAAAACCTTAAATCAGTCAACAGTGAAGAAACTGATAACTGACCGCATAATTACTAATAGTGCCTCCGGCACGCTGCGCGAACGTAATTCGTAATCTTTCCTGCGGAAACGCTGCGCTAAGGTAATTCGTAATAATGCCTCTGGCATACCGCCTTAATTCAAGGTTACAAGTCCCTAGCTTTAGACATGGGTTGACAATTACGAATTACTTTGACTTCTGCTTGCTAGTAATATATTTTACGATGACCTTGACAAAGGCTTAAATCCATGATCGTCTGCCCAAATTGCAATCATCCCAACCCAGACGGCGCTGTTCAGTGTGAAGCTTGCTATACACCCTTGCCAGCGACTACTAATTGTCCTAGCTGTGGGGCAACTGTGCAGGCAGATGCTGCTTTCTGTGGTCAGTGTGGCCATAACCTACACTCAAACGCTGCAATGGTAGCCACAACAGTAGCACCAACCGTTGCGCCTGAAATCCCGGTGGAAGTACCACCGTTGGTTACACCTGATCCAATGTTAGAACTTTTACAACCAGATGCTTTGGGACTCGGCACTCCTGTTAACTCCACCCTTCCACCTACGGTAGTTTCAGTAGCACAAGAAGCAATACCCACAGCGCCAATATTGCCTGTAGAACCACCTGTTGTAGTGGAAAATACCCCACCCTTACCGCCTGTAGAACCACCTATAGCTGTAGTTCCAGAGCCAGTAGTTTCTACACCACCAGAACCTGAGCCAGAAACTGAGCCAGAACCAGTTTTTGTAGCTCAATCCGCACCGGAACCAATAGTACAAACAGTTACCGCATCGAGAACTCAATTACAGCAAGTTGTGGCGCGGCTATTTCATGTCCAAAGTAACCAGGAAATTGAATTACCGCAAAATATCTCTGTGGTGCATATTGGTAAACCTAATGATCGGATTCCTCCCGATATCGACGTGGCTGGATTTCCAAATTCTGAAATTGTCTCCCGGATTCATGCAGATATTCGTGTTGAGGGAGACGCTCATTATATTGAAGATGTTGGTAGTTCCAATGGCACTTATATTAATAATTTGCCACTATTACCAGGGAACAGACACCGCTTACGTCCAGGCGATCGCATCAGTCTGGGTAAAGGAGATTTGGTAACGTTCTTATTTCAACTTTCTTAGACAAATAATTCGTAATTCTTAGTTTGTAATTGGTAATTAATAATGAATAATTACCAATTACGAATTCATAATTAGGAACCTAACCAATGAGGGAACCAAAAGATTTTCCACCCTTCCTGACTCAAGAAGCCCCCGCAGAAGTTGAACGCATGGGGTTAAATTGGTTGATAGGCGCAGCGATCGCTACTGTATTTTTGTGGCAATTACCAAACGGCGATTATATTTTATACCCATTTACTATTCTAGCAACTTGGTTTCACGAAATGGGTCACGGCTTGATGGCTTTGATGTTAGGGGGAAATTTTCAGAAGTTGGAAATTTTTAGTAATGGTTCTGGTGTAGCTACTTATACTATGCGCTCAACATTGGGTCCGATTGGGCCAGCTATGGTAGCGGCCGCAGGGCCAATGGGTCCACCTATCGCCGGTGCAGCTTTGATTCTCGCTTCTCGCAGTTTTAAAGCAGCTTCGTTGAGTTTGAAGATTTTAGGCGGTTTTTTACTGCTGTCTACATTAGTTTGGGTGCGTTCTTGGTTTGGGTTGATTGCAATTCCGGTGTTGGGTATCATTATTCTGGGAATTGCTTTGAAGGCTCCCCGTTGGGTACAAGGGTTTGCAATTCAATTTTTAGGTGTGCAAGCTTGCGTGAGTACCTATCACCAATTAAATTATCTATTTAGCTATAGTGCTGGTTCTTTGGGGCTTTCTGATACGGCTCAAATGCAGCGGTATTTGCTTTTACCTTATTGGTTTTGGGGCGGTTTGATGGCTGTGGCTTCTTTGGTGATTTTAGTCCAAAGTCTGCGAGTTGCTTATCGTTCTTAGGGATTTCCTATTAAGAGAATATGGATTAATTAAACCGCGAAGGCGCAAAGAGCGCGAAGTAAAGAAAGAAGGAAGAAGATAACTAATCTTTCTCTGGAAGGGAGTATCATTGGATTTCTTCTATCAATTTAATAATTTGTCGGTAGTATTGTATTTTTTCTTCTTGATAATAAAGGTTAGCTGATTTGCGGAAGTCGTCAATGGCATTTTGCTTATCTCCTAAATGTCGGCGAATATTTGCCCGCATTAGATAAGCGGAAGCTGAGGATGGTTGGAGTTTTAAGGCTTGATTTAAGTCTCTTAGCGCTGCTTTTGAGTTTCCTAACCAAAAATGGCTTCGACCCCGGTTAAACCAGTCCTGAGCTACCTGAGAATTGATGATAATTGCTTGGTTGTAATCGGCTATTGCTTTGTGATAGTCTTGTAGGGCATAGTAGGCATTAGCGCGATCGCTATAAAATCTGGCTGATTGGGGATTTAACCTTAATGCTTCAGTATAATCTTGGATTGCGCCTACAAAGTCTTTTAAGGCATAGCGGCTCAAACCCCGGTTGTAATAAGCTGTGACTAAATCGGGATTTTGTGCTATTGCTTGGTTATAGTCTGCAATTGCTCCTTGTTCATCTCCTTGCAACCACCGAGCGTTACCCCGATTGCAGTAAGCTTGGGGAAAATGCGGTTCAATTTTGATTGCTTGGTTATAGTCTGTAATTGCTGCGGAAAAATCTTCTAAAGCTTGATAAGCAATAGCTCTTCCATAATAAGCATCTGCTAAATTTGAATTTATCTGTAATGCCTGATTATAATCTTTAATTGCGCCTGGATAGTCTCCTAAAGAATATCTACCCGTAGCGCGATCGCAATATCCTGTGGCTAAAGTAGGATTAAGTTGTATTTGTCGATTGCTATCTTCTATTGCACCTTGATAGTCTCCCAATCGCTGACGCGCATTAGCCCGAAAGCCGTAAACTACATCTAAGGTAGGATTTTCTTGTAATGCTTGGTTAAAGTCTTGAATTGCGGCTTGATCATCTCCCAAAGTACTACGCAGCAAACCCCGCTGGTAGTATGCTTGAACATCATCAGGATTGAGTTTGATTGCTTGGTTAAAGTCTTGCATGGCTTTGTCATATTTGGCAAGATGACAAAAAAGCAAAGCTCGGTTGTAGTAAGCTTCCGCAAAGTTGGGTTTTAAATGTATTGCTTGGTTATAATCTGCGAGCGCACCCTGATATTCTTGAAGAGCGTAACGGCTATTACCACGATTATGATAAGCTTCCGCAAAGTTGGGTTTTAAATGTATTGCTTGGTTATAATCTGCGATCGCTTCTGTATATTGACCGATACTATGGTAAATATTACCCCGATTGCTATAAGCCACAGCAAAATTGGGATAATATTCCAAAGCCTTGTTAATATCTGCAATAGCTTCCTGATAATTCCCGCGATTAAAATCAGCTAACCCCCGGCCATGGAAAGCCTTAGCAATATCGAAATTGAGATTCTGCTCCAACTGAGTACTATTATCTATTGCTTGCTGATAATCTGCGATCGCTTTTTCATATTCTTCTAAAACCAAGTAAACATTTCCCCTTCCTTGGTAAGCTTTATCTAGAGTGGGTTCTAACTCTATTGCTTGGTTAAATAGCGCAATAGCTTCTTCAAAATCCCCTCCTAACTTTTTCTTTAATCCCTGATTTATCAACTCTTCAGCATTCATGTAATTTTTTTTGGAACATAGCGAATTAACTTGAGAAAATCTCTGCTTACCTTTGCGCTAACCTCCGCGTACCTTTGCGTTTAAAAAAGCTAGGATTTTGAATTGTTTAAGTAGCAGCAACTTCTAATCGCCCACCCTTCAATTCTAAAACACAATCAACACCTTGCAAATGATTTAACATCAACTCATCTCTTTGCTGCCAAACTGCAAAGATTTTTTCTCTACCATCTGTTAATGATTCTAAATCAATTTGATAGACATCATTTACCTGTTTCAGCCGCAAACCCAATAAATTTAATATGCGGCTAATGATCTTAATTCCAGAAACAACTTCATTCCCTCTCACCAAATCAATACCCAGCGCTCTTTTAATATGTTTACTGTTCTGAACAGCAACATTTTTTAGCCAAATTAAATCAGCATCACTTTCACTAAACACTCTTTCTGGTTCCAAAAACTGGAGCATTCCTAAAGCTATCATAGCCTCTACTTTCAGAGTATAAGTCCTTAAATCCGGCAGAAAAACCTTACCCTCACCCCAAGATAATTGCTGATACCATTCTTGCTCATCTCTAACATGAAAATATTCACTTTCATGAGTTAGATAATAGTGAATTAGCAATTGTCCATAATATCCTTTATCATCTTGTAACTTCAACAGCGGAGTAACTTCAACTCCATATCTTTGTCTGAGGATATATTTATTAATTTCTTGACGTTCGATTTCACTCAAAGAATGCTTACTTAATAGTTGTTCATATTCCACATAATCAATATCTTTCGCATTAGCAACAGCAGTTGCAGCGAATAATTGATTATGAATTTTAATATCTTGGATTTTGCGTTTAATGTCTTTAGCCTTTTGGCGACTTTGCGCCCAATCTTTCTGCACTTTCACAATTTCTACAATTAACCTTTTTCGGGTTTCTATATCACTAGAATCCGTTGCATAAAATGCCAAACGCAAATCTCGAAGAATATTATTTTGAACTGCATTACTCCGCATCTGGATGTGATGCCCATCTGTAATTAAACCATCTTGCATCGATTGACGATAAAGACGAATAGAAGCATTTACCCTAGCAGATAATTTAGCCCAAGTTCTTAAATGAATTGGGTCATAAACCAAAGGTAAATCAACATCAATTTTATGTAAATGACTCAGCAAAGCCAAGTTTTCTTTTTGATTTTCCTGATACCAATAAGATAACAACCGATAATTTGTACTCCCGCTACCAATTAAGCCAATACCGCGTTTAGCACACCAAACAACTCGCGGTACATCATCCCGAACTCTAGCTAAAGCTTGTCGTGCTTCTGAGTCAGGAATTACCCCTTGAAAAATGCCATAAACTCGGTCAAAATGTTGAACATCAATACTAATTCCTGTCCCCAAACTAGGAGTAACAAAAACAGTTTCATAATCAGTTATCTTTTGATTAATAGCACCTATAAAATCAACCGCTGCATGACCAGGTGTATTAGTAGTATGGCTACTAACTACCAATGTGTTAGGAAATTCTTTTCTCAATTTCTGTAATCTTTGCCTTAAGTAACCTTCAATAGTTTCACAACTGTAACGTCCAGTTCGACTATCCGTAGTCACATAACATTTACGTCCAGCAATTAAATCTAATTCTAGTTGATGAATTAAAGGTGTTGGGTTAGGAGAATCATAAAAAGTCACATCCCAACCTTGCTGAGGTTTCCATTCATTGACAACCACCCAAGGAGTTAATTTTATTCCTGATAATCCTTGTAAATATTCTAGTGAAACATCTGATAAATCTGCATCTTGGGCAATTACTAAACCCCCAGTTTTTAAAACTGTAGAAATCAGGTCTTGGAATAATTTAAGAATTCTTACCCGCTTTTGTTTACAAGTATTACTATTGAGTAAATGCCATAAAGATTGTTCAACTTCATCTAAAATAATTATTGCACCCTGCCAATCTTCTGGCTTCAGTTTCCAAATAGAATCAATACATAAACCGAAAGATTGAGTAATTGGTAGTTCCGGCTCATCTTCCGCAAACCATTCTGTTTTATTTATTCCCCAATTAATCCCAATTTTTTCACACAAAAAACGCCCTAAAAGGATTCTGTGAGTAATTAATAAAACTGGTTGATTACGATTTTTAGCTTTAGTCACAACAGCTTGTAATCCTGTGGTTTTACCTGTGCCTTTAGCTGATTTAACTCCCACTAAACCAGAGGTAGGAAAAGGTAGTTCACCTAAATAGGGAACTTTCACAGTTAGTGCCGCCGGAATTGTTAAATCTGTGTGGGGTTTTGTTTGGGCAAGGTAAATTTCTAAATCAACACTTTGGCGATAAACTTTATCGAAACTGATTGCACCTTTAGCGACTATAAACTCATCAACGCCTTTTTCTTTTCCTGGTAGTTCAACAACTTTTACAGGACAGTTTTCTTGTTGAAATAAACAACCAAGTTGGGAAATAGCATTATTAACAGCAGCAATTTTTTTAGCTTGAATTTCAAAATCAAAACAAATATAAAAATTACGTTTATTTTTAGCGAATATAGCTAAATCAGGTATTAATTGACGACGGGTAACTTTGCCAAATTCATCTTTAATAACTCGATAACCACTGGTAATTCCCGGAATAGCAATAGCAGCATATCCTTGTGTTAATAATGCGGCTGCTTTTTTCACACCTTCGCAAATAATGATCGCAATGTTAGATGCCATTATCCATTGCCAAAAACCGACTGCTTCGCCATCTTCAGTAATGCTAATATTGTCAGGCATTGCAATCTGATAACGTTGGGAAACTTGCTGCCAAATTTGCAATGTCACCCGCAAACAAAACACCCGTGTTGGTGTGCTGGGGGGATGTTCATATTTAATAGATTTGCCATTTTGATTTTGTCGGGGTTGACTGGGTTTAAAGCATCCCCATTCCATCATTTGCCAATTGTTAAGAGGATCTCGTCCAGAACACCACCAACCACCTTCTGTAATGTGGCTGTAACGCTGTAACCAGCCGTTTTTTATCATGCCAGTATTGGTGCGGGGGAGTTGGTCGGAAATCAGCAGATATTCATAGGCATTCACGCCTTGAAGCGATTTAAAATTTAATTGAGCTATGTGTAAAGAAATACCATTGCCCTTGACTAATTCTTCAAGGTGTTGGGGGTGTAAATAATGCAGATGCATGGGCAGAAGCGCTAGGGGAAGACAACGAAATTAAAACCTTAACACGCATCTGCTAATTTTCTATAGAAGAATTTGCGATATTTTTATGATACTTTTATTACATTGTTTTGAGAGATACTTCGGTGAATACTCAAATTGGTGATTTGGGCGGTTGAATGGTGGAAATAATAAGTTTGTATTGTGATATTTATCTGCTATAAATTTTTATTTATCAGTAAATCTTCTATTTAGGAAATAGTAGAAGTGTACTCCTAACCTGTAAGAACTGAATTTGTCAAGGTGTAATAGCTGTCAAGTTAATTGTAATAATTTTTACTAAAAATTTATTAAAAGGGATATAAAAATATATTATTAGGATGATTTACAACTTTACGTAATATTTCACTGAAATAAACAACTTCATAATTCAATACCTTGTCCAAATCGAAAAAAGTCTTGATTTGTAGGTTGGGTTGAGGGACGTTCGCGTAGCGTGGCGTTAGCCATAACCTAACAAATGAGTCGGGTTGCGCTGTTGCTTAACCCAACCTACAAAAAATCGACTACCTTCAATAATAACTCAAGTTGCTAGTTATCTAGTTGAGGCTGGTAATAGGTAATTTGTGATAAAATCTCAGTCTTAATCCTGTTCATCCTTAAATCCTGGACATCCTGATTCAGACAATTTCTTTAACTAGCAACTTACGTTATTACGAGCATCATTTAAGTTTGTTTAGTTGGACATGGTGGGATTTTTCCTCATGCTGTAGCTGATATTTTTTAATATTATCAGTTAGCTTTATAACCCGTCTGGGAATTAATTCCCAGTCTAATAGTCGAAGTTCGTTAAAACGGACTCAATGATTATTTTGTTTAAAAGTTAACATTCTGAATTTTATGGAATAACGGTATAAAATCTTTAGAAAGCAGTTTTGGCATATCATCAGCAACTGTCTTTAAGATTTCTTCTTTAAGTTTAGGTTCTTGGTGAAATCGCTTGAGTCCTGGGAAAATAGTTTTTAGCTTATTTTCTAATTCATGTCCTTGAATCTGAAGAAACCATTCTGGCAAATTAATTGATTGTCCACTAATATATTCACATTGCTGAATTGTCTCTTCATTTTGAGGTGGCAAATTTTCTCTAATTTTATCTACTATAAAATTAGCTACTTTTTGAAGCCGAATATTATCGAAATTAGCAATGTGAATATATGTCTCATCTTCATTTAAACCTATATCTGAGCGTTCGATTAACTTATCTTTCAATAAGAAAGCTGCTAAGAGAACTGGATCAAGAATATAATTTTCAATACTGTAACGATTTCCTTGACCGAGAACTTTCACACGTTCGCTCTCAATATTTTTTAAATCCCAATCAATAATTCCATAAACAGTTCTATTACCACCTTTATCATATAGCTGAGTTACAACTTCTTCAACTTGATCACAGTTTCCCTTACCTCCTACTCCAGATGAAATAAAGTTGAGTGAAATTCCTGGTGTTAAATAGTTCTTTAATTTCTTATAAATCTTTTCATAAAATTCAACATCATATTGGCTTTCAACAAATACCTGACGGCGATTTTCGTAATCTATACTTAAGGTAGGAACACCAGAAGTTAGAATAGCAAGTGCGTCATCTTTTGTCGTTTTTTGTAAACGATTTTCTCCAGTTTTATTCATGATATATATTGAATCTTCTGGAGCTAAAGCCACTGTTGATGGTGAGTGCGTTGTCAGTATTACTTTTATTTTATGTTGACTTACAAGTACATCTTGTATTGTATTTAAAAGAGATTTAGTCATTGAAGGATGTAGTGGGGCATCAATTTCATCAAAAAGCAGAACTTTTGGATAATTTACAAGCTGACGACTATCTTTCGTATAGTATAAACATAGTGCAAATGACATTAAAATCTTTTCTCCAGATGAAAGATCACCAAATGTGACAACATTTCCCCTTAGTTGGTCTGTAAGAATAGGTTCGTAAGGAATATCTTCGTATTTATTTGGTTTATTAATTAAGAAGTCTAAATTAGCTTCTTTGAAAATATCATTTAAGAGATACCAAGGAGGTTTTCCATGTTTTTCTTTAAACTCTTCATCAGATAAATATTCAATATCTTTGCTTTCCTTAGAATTTCTAAGTTGCTTAAGTTCATTAAACAACCAATTCCTGTGATAATCCATAAAAAGTCTAGCAAAAGATTGTTGGAATATATCAATAGACTTTTTTCGACTTATCTCAGGAAAATTTTTATAAAAATCTTCTTGTTCAAAGGCTATGAGATACATTTCCGCTTTATCTTCTAATAGCTCAACTATTTTTAAACGATAGTTAGGATCATTTTTTGTGAAGTCTTTCTTGGTATTTTGATTTGCTTTTTGAATTGCTGTAAGAATTTGTGTCACCTCTTCTGGATTAAGTCCTTTATTTGTTAAATCATTTTCATTCATATTCACAAGATTATGAATTTCTATATTTAAGAGATCAGGTTTATTAAATTTTTGTAATATATTGTTAATTTGAGAGTGACCATTTTTAATATGTCTAGAAAGCTCAATCCACAAATTACTTTTTTCCTGACTCATTTGAAAAAGACCTACAGAACCACCACCATCATTAGAGATAAGAGATATAAGATCAATCCAATTCAAACATCTGACTGTTTTTTCTTGCTTATTAACTGTAATATCATCAACCAGAATGTTACCTTTTTCAATTGCTTTTAATAGTTGAGTTTTTCCAGAACCATTAACTCCAGTCAGTACGACAAAATCAGGTAATTCAGTCTCTGTAAGAAAAGTTATAGATTTATAAGGTTTAACCAAGGAGAGTTTCATAGATGTAGATTTAGATACTTAAGAATATAATAGATAGTATTATACACTAAATTATTTTTTATAAGAAACTCGACTTTTGCACCAAAATCAACAACATCAATAAAATAAAAGCAAGTAGTAAAGAGTAAATATTACCCCTCACCACTCACTCTTATTAACTAACCTCGAAACCTACGCCCCTACAGATTCCTTAGCCGCATACAATACCTCAGCCGAGATATCCTTAAACCCACGTTCACGGGCAAACTTTTCGGTATTTCGCTTCACTTTTCCGCGCACAAAACCAGGAATCTTATTCAATTCTGCTTGTCCATCTTTTGTCCAATTCAAACCAGATTCCGCAGAAATTCCTTTGGTAATTACTTCCTTTGTATCGTGTCCACCAAAGATTTCTAAAAGGTGATCTTCCATGCCCAAAGTGAAGGAATTGTAGATTAAATCTGTGATTTGATTTGTACCTTCATAACCCATAAATGGTTTGTAACCAATGGGGAAATTCTGAACGTGAATTGGTGCTGCAATCACACCGCAAGGAATATCCAAACGTTTACCAACGTGGCGTTCCATCTGTGTACCAAATATAGCAGAAGGTTCAACGCGAGCGATCGCATCCCCAATTTCTCCATGATCATCTGTAATCAATACCTCATCGCAATATTCGCTCACCTGTTCTCTAAACCAGTCAGCATCATATTTGCAATAAGTACCAGCCCAAACCACATGAATCCCCATTTCCCGCGCCAAAATCTTAGTTAAAGCCGCCGCATGGGTATTATCACCAAATACCACCGCTTTCTTACCAGTCAAGTTCTGACAGTCAATCGAACGGGAAAACCAAGCAGCTTGGGATACATGGAGAGTTTGTTCATTAATGAAGTCTTCGTAATCAACTTCACCACCTTGGGCATTAATTACCTGCTGAATTTTGCGGATACATCTTGCAGTTTCCACAACACCCATCGGCGTAATATCTACGTAAGGAGTCCCAAATTCTTCCTCTAAATATTTAGCTGTAGTTAAACCAAGTTCGCGGTAAGGAACTAGATTAAACCAAGCTTTTGGCATATTCTTTAACTCGTGAACCGAAGCACCTTCAGGAATGACAGTATTTACCTCAATTCCCAAATCAGCCATTAGCCGTTTCAGTTCCGTACAGTCGTGGTTATTGTGGAAACCAAGAGTAGAAATACCAAAGATATTAACTGAAGGTTTAGCAGTTTTTTCTGTCGGTAGTTCCCCACGCTTGCGGGCTTTCTCAATGTAATATTGAACGATTTGTTGTAAAGTCCGGTCTGCGGCTTGTAATTCGTTGTAGCGGTAATGGTTCACGTCCGCCAGCATTACGTCCCCTTTTGCTTCCAACTGCGCCCTTTCCACAAAGTTGTGTAAGTCTTCTTGCAGAATGCTGGAGGTGCAGGTGGGGGTTAAAACAATTAAATCGGGGTGTTCTTCAGCGTCTTTGCGGGTGATGTTATCCACCACCTTTTCTTGAGAACCACGCGCTAAAACGTTTCTATCAACCACACTGGTTGTCACTGGGGTGAAGTTCCTCTCCCGCGATAGCATGGAACGCATGACGTTAAAGTAGTCATCACCGAGAGGTGCGTGCATGATTGCGTGAACGTTTTTAAAGGAACTAGCAATCCGCAAAGTACCAATGTGGGCGGGGCCTGAATACATCCAGTAAGCCAATTTCATCCGGTCTTCTCCCTTTACAACTCAAATAACTATAAGTGCTTGATTATTAAATCGCTTCTGATTTTCTCAAACCTACTGGCTATGAACAAATAAGGTTTGTTGCGAGGTTATTTGACGTGGGAGACGGGAAAACCTAGTTGCTGACTGGGTTATGGCTGTTGATTTAAACAATATTCATGTTGTTTAAGTAAATAAATCTTAATGATTTGACCAATATTTTGATCAATTTTTGTAGATTATATTTTATCTAACCAATTTTGCAAATCTTCTACTGTAGATAAATCAAATATTTCTTCTGCTAAAAGTTCAATTATTTCTAGGTCTAAGCTTCTAATTTGTGTTTCTAATTCAGGTTCAATTTTGCCTAATTTACGATTAATTTGACGCATAATTAAGTCTTTTTCTCGTTCAATACCTCTTTCAATACCTTGTTCCATCCAGCTAGTTACTATTTCCATAACTTCCTCTTTTTCTTCTTTTATTAGTGAACCTAATTCTGTTTGGAATTTCTCTTCTTCTATTTGATTCAGTCTTAAATAACTATCAATAAACCCTGATATTAGCTGCATTTTAGCAGGATTTAATTTTAAAGTGACTAACAACCTTAAACATTCTGCTTTTACTTTTGGTCGATCTGCTGCTAATATGTTCATCTTTGACATTAAAGCAGATGCAACTGGGTTTTGACGATTTAAAAAATCTCGCCAATTTAATTGATTGAGTTGGATAACTCGATAACTAAATTTTAGCACTTCAAAGTCAGGAAAGTTGATTTGATAGTTATTGACTGCTATAGTTTTTGGTGAGTCATAAGAAAATATAACGATAGGATAAATTGGCAAGTCGAATTTTTCATCTAATCTGGCAAAATATCGGAACATTCGTTGATTGAATTTCGCACGTGAACCTGATTCGGCTTCAATGTGAATGAGAAAGTAGGAAGGTTTGCCGATAAATTGCACTTTAGCTATTAAATCTGTTTCATATTTATCTCCTGCGGTAACATCGGTAAATATTTCTTTGTCTAATAAAATGATGGAGTTGGTATCTAGATATTTGAGAATTTCGGGAAAAAAGAGTTCTATAAATTCTAGAAAAAATGTGGAGATTAATTCTTTAAATAATCGGTCATGGTCTATGTTTTCAGTCATACTTATTTTTATTAAAAATTTAAAATGAACAGTCTAGGTTGAATTTATAATTTTCCTGCTTTGAGTAAATTACATAGTTCTTCTGTAATTAAAAGTCCGGTAAGCTCTTCAATCCACATCCACTGTCCGGTAGGGTTTATTTCGAGAAATATGTAGTTGCCATTCATATCAACTGCAAAGTCAATAGCCGCATATCTTAAAGAGAAAACTTTCATGAGTTCTAAAATCTTGACTTCTATTTCATCTGGAAGTGAGTGAGATAAATGAGGAACATTCTTAAAATCATATCTTCTCCAATCAACTTTAGCTTTACTCGAAACTTGGTTATCAATTTTGCATGTGAATAACTTGTTGCCTACAACTGTTACACGAACCTCATATAATTTTTCTATGTATTCCTGCCAGATAGCTGGTATAGGCTTCACATTATCATCAGTTAACAAATCGGAACTTACTCTATTTGTATAAATTCCTTGTACCCCATTTTCTATGGACCAAAAACTTTGTTCTAGTGTCTTGACACAGATACTGCTTGGAGGAATGTTTTGCATTATATTTTTTATGTCATTGGTTATGATCGTTTTAGGTATTTTTAAACCAAGACTCTTAGCAACCTGTAACTGAAAAGGTTTATTCGATGCTCTTTGAATAAAATGGGGGTGAGATACCCAAAAACTATCATCTAAAATAGATGCTATCCCTTTATTAAAAGAGTTCCATTGTTCAATTGCTAATTTCTCATCTTTATCCTGAAAATTACTGTTGATTGGAATATGTGTAAGTCTCCTATATAGGATAGAAGTTTTGTGAGGATTAATGATTTTACCATTTACTAAAATTCCCTCTCCAGGTATAAAGGAAACTTTAGGAGTATCTTCCACAAGCTTATCTGCATCTATTCTTAATATATCAATATTTTCGTTTAATAATCTCTCACAAATCACATTTGAATGTTCGTCAAAAGATAATGTAAAAATTAGTATGTCTTGCATATTGTAGGTGCTTTTGATTTAGAATGATTGCTAGATATAGCATAAGAATATGAACAGAATCAAATTTGCTTATTTCTAGCCACCAATTAACTATTATAATCAGCGGCTAAACTTAATTCTTAGGGTTATCCTTCTATAGCAGGATCGCTATCTGAATAGTTGTCTCTTATAGCACCACCTTCTTTGGTAGGTGTTGTTTGTGGAGTAGTAAATTTAGTAGGTCGTCCAGACAAAAATATCTTTGACTCTGATAAATAGGTTTTGGGTTTCCAAGACCAATCTTCTATATCTAAGTATGTACTATCAGGAATACATTCCCAAAAACAAGACAGAATTGTTTGTGATTTTGGCATAACTTTTCTTGCGACTTTATTTTGTACCCTTGTATAATATCACTATATCATGCCTTCATTGTTACATAGTTATTTTAAAAAGGATTTACGCACGGTGAACGAAAAATCTAGGTTTGAGATTGTTTCCCTACGACCACAATCACTAAAATATGTTAATTTTGCATAAGTCCTATTAATTTACTCACCCAAATTAATCGCCGGATTCCTACTAAAAAACCCCCTCGGCATCAACTTAAACCCAACTTGGTGTCGTGGCATTACAGGCCAATCTTCTGGACGGGGAACATGAGTCATTCCCATTGTGTACCAAACAACAATATCTTCATTTTGCAAAGACTCATTATCAGCAATATATTTTGGTAAACCTTCTCCCATTTTTGTTTGATTGGGATAATCTCCACCTGCATACATTTCACTGGGTTTATATTTTGTCACCCAAAAATGATGAGTTGCAAAAGCAGCTTTTTCTCGGATCTTTGCACCTTCTACAGCATACATAATTGTATTTCCTCCCGGCATCAACATATATGCAGGAGCAACACCTAAATTATTCTGTTTATCTGCACTAGCAATCATCCATTCTCGACTATGTTTGATATCTAAATCACGAACAGCAGTTTTTTCTTTTGTTAAGAAAGTGTCTTCTACAGTAATGGCATTTCCTAAAGGATTTTTATCACTGATTGGCAAAGATTGAACATTCATTTCCATCACAGAATTAGCCTGTCCGTCAACATCTAAATCTAGACGATAATTAAAGAAATGCTGATGATTGACTCCAAAAATATTCTTAGCAATCAATCGCCCAAAGTGATTATTTTCCTGTTTTCTTGCTGCTGTTCCCTGTGCTAATACAATCCCTGTTAACTCATTTTGTACTTCTAAAGTACCGTCTTGGTGGAATATCCAATTGATGCTGTAATCATAATTATCAACTGCTGTCGTCATTTTCATGACTAATTCACGACTGCGACGCACATAATTTTTCTGGGTACTGTAATCAAAATGTTTCCACAATACACCGTTATCTTGTTCGTAAATACCAATTACTCCTGGCATGGTGTAAGCTTCTCCTTCACCATTAGCAAACACCGTATCAAGTAAAATCCCATTTTCGGGAATTTCTTGACCTAATTCCATTTGATTCGCTAATAAACCAATGTTGTATTCACCAACATCAAAGGCATTACGAAATGACCAATTAGGATTTGTATCACCATAAGGTACTGCCATTTCTGATAAACTGGCACGATACAATACAGGACGATTTTTTTCACCATCGTTATAACTGGCCTGGTACAAAACCAAGCCTTCACGGGGATGCATTAAATAACGAAATTTCCAACCTTGCCAAGTAATTTCATTGCCTTGAATTTGGAAAGTATGACCATCAGATTGGATAATTTTTAATGGTTTAGGTGGTGAAAGTAATTTGCTAAATGACTTAATGTCATAATCCCAGTTTTCTTGGGAAATAGGAACTACACCGTTATCCACAAAACTAGCAATTTCTTCTTTATTTAAATTGACGGTAACTAAAAGCCCTTCAATGGGACGGGCGTAATAATTCCATGATTTACCTCGATAATAAGATAATACTCGACAAAGACGATTACCTGCTTTTGTTTCTTCTTTGGTGAGTATTCCTGATGACCAACAACTGATTTGGACTTGGTCAAAATCTTTAATTCCTCTCCTGTTCATAGCTTTTTGCCAGCGGATATCAGAGGTAACTATTTCTCTAACTAGTTCATAATCTGGAGGAAGAATTGCAGGCTGAACACCCGTTTTTTCTTGCCAGGATGTTAAGCTGTTTGTGGTGAGATTAATTACTGCTTCAAAGGTTTTATTGAGTTCACGCTCATAAACTACCAAAAAAACCTGGCGTTGAAACGGTTTGCCAGGTGTAAAATTCAAGACTTCTTTTTTATCAGGTTCTTGCAATGTAATCATTGGGAAAAATGCTGTTTCACTCAATGATTTTTTCTGTTTGAGTATGTCTACAGCTGCGTTGATTTCTACTTCAGTTAATGGATTTAGAGGATGAGAAATAACTGATTCCTGAGCAAATGTAGTATCAGGAAATCCCAGGGAGATTGTCAAAAAAAGAAAAATGGTAATAACTACCTTAAAAAAATGATTCAGCCTCTTAATCATTCTGCTTGACATTGTTTGATAAAAACATAGTTATTCATTCCTACGTTCTGATCAAAAAACCGCCAAATTAAGAGGCATTTATCAATTTGAGATTCGAGATTGGGCAAATTTAAGCTGAAACTAAGCGGCGTAAAGATTCTGCACGGCGTTTAGCAATAGCATTGTTGGGAGAAAATTTTAGTGTTTCTTCATACATTTCTAATGCTTGAGCATTGAGTTTTTTCTTCTCGTAGGCGTGTCCAAGATTATTTAGGGCTGATAAATAATCTGGTTTCAATTTAATGGCTTCTTTATATTGACGAATTGCTAAGTCATATTGTTCTTGGGCAAAGTAAACATAACCCAAGCCATTGTAAACTGGGGCAATACTCTCTTCTCCCTCTTCCTCAGCCGCTTTTAAAGCTTTTTGAAAAAGTGGTATTGCTTGGGTAAAAACTTTTTTTTCAGAATAAATACTGGCTAATTCGTAATATTCTTGGGCTGTACCCTTCTCTTTACTTAACTTGGTTTTCAACTTAGAAAGAGAACTTTCTAGTTTGCGAGTTTTGAAAATCTGGCGAAAAACACTCACACCTGCAAATGCGAGCAACCCGACGAAAATTGAGAGATAAACAAGGACTAGATTGTTATCCATTACCTACAAATACAAATATAAAAAGTGCTTTCTCTATCTATTATTCAGCTTTATGGGAACATGGGGAAATAAAAAAATAATTCGTAATTCGTAATTCGTAATTCGTAATTATACTTTCTGCCTACTGTTTTAATCCTAACGATAAATATTCACGTCTACCTATGATAATCCCCAATACTGGATGCGTTCTTTGAGCCAACCTGTTACTGTATAACGAGCGATCGCTTCATTCACCTTTCTTCTTAACTCATCGTACTGCAATCCCTTGGGTGTAACCACCGACAAAGGCTCGGCCGATAGCTTGGTTGGTAGTAGCCGATATTGGGAATCTTCTTGTACCCAACCACTCAGAACGCTGGTATCAGCAGCAAAAGCATCAGCACTGTTACTTTCTATTTGCTCTCGTCCTTGAATGTAAGAGTTTACGCCTATTAATTCAGCCTTCGGGATAAAATATTTTACATAATCAATCGTGCTGGAGTTGTTGAGTACAGCTATTTTACGTTTTTCTAAATCTTTTAGCTGATTAATTGCCGTATTTTTTGTGACTATTGCCGCACCATCAAAATAGTAAGGAACACTGAAGCTGACTATGCGGGAGCGGGATTCAGTGGCTGTGACTCTGGCAATGGTGAGATCAACTTTATTTTCTAAGACTACAGACAAGCGATCGCTATTAGCCACCGGTTGCAACTTCACCGCATCGATTTTACCTAACAAATCACTTCCTAAACGCTGGGCTAAATCAATTTCTAAGCCTTGTAAATTGCCTTTACTATCCCTAAATCCCAACGGACGCAAGTTATCTTTAACAGCAATATTTACATAGCCTCGGCGCTCAATTTCTGACAGTGGGGCGGCAGATGCAGTCAATTCTTTCCCCCCAAAGCACAGGCATAAAACCAGAAACAAGGTAGCGGATAATACCAGATGTAACTGATTAATTTTTGACCATATGTTACATCCGTTATTCATCCGTTGCCACCTTTATCCTTTAACTGAGTTTGCCAGTTCAGCAACTTTAGCGAAACTTGTGGGATCAAGAACTGCCAATTGTGCCAACATTTTGCGATTTAGTTCCACATTGGCTTTTTTCAGATTACCGATTAACTGGCTGTAGCTTAAGCCATGTTGTCTGGAAGCCGCGTTAATACGAGTGATCCACAGACGACGAAAATCGCGCTTTTTATTTTTGCGATCGCGGTAAGCACTGCGAAGTGCCTTCATTACCTGTTGGTTAGCGGTTCTAAACAAAGTTGAGTGAGAACCACGAAAACCTTTAGCTAGTTTGAGAATTTTATTGCGGCGTTTACGAGCTACATTACCGCGTTTTACCCGGGTCATATCTTAACTACCTGTGATGTTTTACAAATAAGGAAGCATCAAGCGCACATTGTCTTCGTCGCGCTCATGTACAAGTGCAGACTGGCGCAAACCGCGCTTTTTGTTAGAAGACTTGTGTTCAAGAAGGTGGCTTTTGAAAGCTTTGCGACGGACGATTTTACCGGTGCCGGTAGCACGAAATCGCTTGGCTGCTGCTTTACGAGTCTTGAGTTTAGGCATGGGATGGCTTGGATTCGACACAATCTAATAGTATACACTAAAAAAATTGAAATGAACTAACCACAGCAGGAGCGCAGAGGAAAGAAATTTAATTTTTTAAAGTGGCGTTGATTTTGGGATCTAAGACAACGCTTGAGCCAGTTTTGTCTGTATGGTAAGTCCAAGATTGGTTTTTCACTTTCACAGTTACTACCCAGCCTTCTACGGGATCATACTGCTGAGTACAGATTTCACCAAAGTTCAACACACAAGCATTACTAAAGGTTTTCTGAGTGCTTTGAGTAATTTTTATCGCATTAATCGGTAAGCTAGAACGTTGAGCAGCATCTTTCAAAATTTGATCAGCAATACTTTTCGGTAGTTGATTAGTGCTGACTTTGGGATCTAAGATAATTTGGGAACCAGATTTATTGACATGATAAGTCCATGATTTATCTTTTACCTGAACAACCACTTCCCAACCTTGAATTGGTCTATATTCCCTAGTGCAAATTTCTCCAAATTGAAAAGTGCAAGGATTTCCAAAGGTTTTGGTTGTAACTTGAGTAATTTTCAAATCACGCGTTTTCACTCCAGAACGTTTAGACGCATCCTGTAGCAATTTTCTAGAAATACTTTTAGGTAATTTGTTTTGAGACGTTTGTCTCTGTTCTGTATTAGGAACAGCTAAAGATGGATTATTGTTAGTAATTTCCATCCCACAAGCTAGTAAACTTGTTAAGACCAATGTCACAATCATTACTTGAGGTAATCTGCGGTTACAGTTGAGTTTAGTTAACAGTTTGATGATAGATTTCATGGCAATCTCAATAGACAATTAAATTAAACTTTAAGCCGTATGAACTAAGACGTTAGTTCACAATAAATGTTTCTGACAATGAGAGTAATCTCAGAGTTCCTTTTCAAATATTTATCTTAGCTTACTCCTCAATTTTCCCTAACATCCTCGTGGTTTTACATAAGTAAACCTCATCCAAGTTGAGAACTGGAGTTTTTCAAAAGGGAACAGGGAACAGGGAACAGGGAACAGGGAACAGGGAAGAGTATAAGATTTGGGAATAAAACCCAATTCTGAAAAAACTAAGGATTTCAAAGTAGACGTGGTTTAATACAGGCACATTTTTAAAAAAATAACATAACAGATTTTCAATTATCTCTTATTGATGGGAATCTTCATCACAAATTTAGTTTCTTTCATGGGTATAGAATTATAGCTCAGGTATCCCCCATGTTCTTCTACTACAATTTGATAACTAATAGATAAACCAAGACCAGTACCTTTACCCACAGGTTTTGTTGTAAAAAAAGGATTAAATATCTTATTTTGTAATGCTTCCTCGATTCCTGAACCATTATCTGCAATAATTATTTCCACCCAATCATCATCTATCACTTCGGTAGTAATACAAATTATTGGCTCGCTGAATTGACTACTTTTTTGTTGGGTTATTTTTGAGCTTAAAATTGAACAATGATTCCTAAAAACTAAATCTTCTATTGCATCAATTGCATTAGTTAGAAGATTCATAAATACCTGGTTTAGTTTAGAAGGACAGCAAGTTACATTTGGTAATTTACCGTATTTTTTGATGACTGTAATTTCTGGATAGTTACAATGTTTACCGTGCAATCTGTGTGCCAAAATCATTAAAGTGCTGTCAATTCCTTCATGTATATTAACTGCCTTAATTTCAGCTTCATCAAGCCTAGAAAAGTTACGCAGCGATTTAACAATTGCCTGAACGCGTTTTGTTCCGAATCTCATAGAACTGGAGTTTAGACTAAATCGGTCATGTTCAAGAAAAAAGGGAGTCTGATTGAATACAGTCCCCCTTTTGGCGGAAGCTAAGAGAAGAATCACCTACTCTTACTCGCCAATATGAAACGTACCTCCTTAGAAGAATTCCGTCAAGCAGCCTACCAACATTTAGGCAAAGCGAAAGACGCTACCTTTGAATTGACAGATGCGATATTACTGACTCGAAATGTTTATTGCCTAGCAGAGTTGTCCTTATCACCAGTATTTAGACGCAAGTGGCCAAGCATCTATGAAGCATTACAAGATAGCAGACCACAGCGACAGAAATTGATGCAGCTATATATCAAACAGATACCAACTGTGGAGCGACCTCTATTGGCAGGAGATCATACGAACTGGTCACGACCAGATGCAGTCAAACTCAAAGAAAGAACTTATCAACATAGTGGCACATCCATCGCCGGAAATAAACCAATAACTGTAGGACAGGGATATAGCACAATAGCCTGGATACCAGAAAAAGAGGGGAGTTGGGCATTACCTTTAAGACATGAACGAATCACAAGTTCTGAAAGTCCTATTTCAAAAGCAGTTTGGCAACTCAAACAGGTATGTAAATATTTACCTGTCAGACCAATTTCTGTTTGGGATAGTGAGTATGGTTGTGCGCCTTTTGTCTTAAAAACTGCGAACATTCCCGCAGATATTCTCGTTCGGTTGCGTTCAAACTTGTGTTTATGGGGTGAACCAGGAGCTTATTCTGGGAAGGGGCGACCCAAGAAGCATGGTGATAAATTTAAACTCAATGAACCAACAACATGGACTGAGGCGACATCTGTATTAGAAATAAATGACCCAAAATTAGGACTTGTGCGTCTGAGACTGTGGAAAGATTTACATTTCCGTAAAGCTGCCACAAGCCCAATGTTAATTATCAGAGTTGAACGTCTGGACGCGCAAGGTAACATGAGAGTGTCTAAACCTTTGTGGTTGGCTTGGGTAGGAGAAGAAATGCCACCCCTAGAGGAAGTTTGGTGTCTTTACTTGCGTCGCTTTACCATTGACCATTGGTATCGCTTTTTAAAGCAACGTTTACATTGGACAGTTCCAAACTTTGGTACACCTAAGCAATGTGAAAGGTGGAGTGACCTGATGCCGTTGATGACTTGGGAATTGTGGTTAGCTCGTGATATTGTTACCGATAATCCTCTCCCTTGGCAAAAATCTCAGGGTAATTTGACCCCTGGAAGGGTTGCTCAATCTATGGGTGGAGTTTTTGCGGCCATTGGTACTCCCACTTCTGCACCCAAACCTCGCGGAAAGTCTTCTGGTTGGGAACCAGGAAAACAGCGTCACCGTAAAAACCGCTGCCCCATTGTTAAAAAAACAGTATCACGACCACCTAAAGAACCTTCTGTTGCTGTTTAATACTCAAGGTTATTCATACTTTTCCTAAGTCTCTGATTAACTCAGCCCTGCTGGGTCATTTTTCATGGCTTAGTCTAAACTCCAGATAGAATGGATAATTTTAATTATATCTTCTACTATAAAATCCACATCTATCACTTCTCTAATATTTTGGATTTCTTGAGGAGCATTGGGATAATATTCTTGATATTTATCTAATAATTTCAACAAATTTTCAATATAATTTTCGGCATGAAATAGATTACCATAAATAAAATTTATCGGATTATTGATTTCGTGTGCTACACCAGCAACCATCTGACCTAAACTAGACATTTTCTCAGATTGAATCAGATGAGTTTGGGTAATTTGTAACTGCTTTAATATTTCTCTTAGAGCAGTTGTACGTTCCTCAACTCTGATTTCTAGTTCTTGATTAGCTTTGAAAAGTGCCTCTTCTGCTTGTTTCCGTCTATAAATTTCTTTAGCTAGTTCATCTACTTTATTAGTAAGCAAAATAAAGTTAATGCTCGCTGATTTTCTCTCTTCTAAGCGGAGAAGAATTAAGGCTAAAGATTCATTAGACCAAGGTTTAATAACGGCTCCTTGACAACGACAGACTAATGTTTTTCCGTGACTATTTTGCAATGTTAATGAACCTAAAACCATTGAGCGGCTACGAGAACAGGCTTTTAGATACACAGAAATTTTACTATGAGGCTCAGTCGCAAGATCAAAAATCATCTTCTCTTGCAATTCCTGACGGCGTAACCCCAACATATCTGCTACTGGTTGATTAGTAGCTAGTATTTGACCATCACTATTCACTAAAAGTAAAGGTTCTGGCAAAACTCTGGCAAATTCAATAAATTGTTCAGGAGTCATGCGGTCTCTATTTTAATTTTTTGAGCATTTTGATGAAAATGCAATCAGAATCTAGGATTGGCTAACTAATAATGAATTTATCTAGTTTATAAACCTTTGAAATACTCTCTTCCTGGTGCATCTTCTGACTCTAGTGTGGTTTTTAGATAAACTACTATTTTGCATCCATCTGCACCCTTTGCTATTGTCTCTTGCAACTCTACTTTGGCATATCCCAAATTATCAGATGCAATAGTTCCAAAAACATTTGAAGTCATCATACACATAGCAGGACGATCAATTACTTTTTCTGCAAATGGGCAAATGTGGTTTCCAAAGACGATTTTTTCATTATTCTCCTCAATGACATAAAAATCACCCTGAATTCTTCTTTTCAAGTCAATCAAGACTCCTACAACTTGCTTATGGTTAAGATTTGATACTTTCAGGGCAGACTTATAATCTTCGTTAATCTGTCTACCCATGCTTTCACCAACTACGCTAATAAATCCAGAGGCTTCTTCTAAACCTACTATATCCTGTAATGTTCCTGACAATTCTCTGATTAAGGTACGTAAAAAAACATCACGCTCTAAGGGGACATAGACATGATCTAATGATTGGTTAGCGTATTCGTTCATAAATTTGAAAACTACAGTTTTTGAACTCTACTTACATAGTTCCCAAAAATAGCTCATAATCAACTATCTAATTAATAATTAACTTAATTTTAATCTCCCACACAATTCTTAACCCGCATTAGGTGGGTTTTATAGAAACCTGCATTACTAAAAAAAACTGAAGTATGTAACAAAAAATAAAGTTATCCAAAAACCTCTTCTATTTGTGTAGTTGAGACTTCTACCCCAGTCCAAAAAACCTGCCGTTCTCTTACTCTAAGTACAAGTCGGCAGGTTTTAGTCAGTCCATAACTGTTTTTATTGACTGAAATATTTCGGGGGATAATAGCAAGAGCCAATACTACTTAATTTTCTGTTTAATAAATGTTACTACCTGAGTTAGCTGTTTCTTCAAGTTATCAATTTCTGCTTGCATCTTGACAATTTTGGCATTTAGTGCGTCAATATCAGCAGCAGAGCTACTAGTCTCCATAACAGGTTTTACTGCTACTGGTTCTTGCTTAGGCGCTATTACTATTGGAGGAGCAGTATCTGTGTTACCTTTTTTACTAGCCTTGTCCATCGCTGACTTAATTGCACTAATCAACTGCCGTTTATCAAAAGGCTTGTTGAGAAATTCAAAATATTCAAACGGTTCAGGAATTTTTTCTGTTACTTCTTCTTTGCGACCAGACATGATCACCAGAGGAATTTTCTTTAATTCTGACTGGGATTGAATTTTCTGGAAAACTTCCCAGCCACTCATTTTCGGTAGTATAAAATCCAACATGATCAAGCTGACTTTTTCATTAAGGATAAGATTATATCCTTCTAAACCGTCTTTTGCTTCTAATACCTCAAAGTTACCCTGAGGTAACATTTCGCGTACTTTTACCCTAACAACTGTAGTGTCATCGATAACTAGAATTTTGTTTGCCACGACTGATTACTCTACCAGAAAGTTTAAGTGTAGATAGCTGTTTGCCGATTGAAATTAAGAATTCCCCCACTATATACAAAATTTATGTTGATTGGGGGAGAGTATATTTCTGTATAAGTGTCAAAACTACAAGTAGTTTATCAAACTGCTGCTTGTGCTGTAATTGATTTGTATCATAGTAATTCAGTAAACTGAAAAATGCGCCTTAATGTTCAGTAGTCGGTGATCAGTAGGTTGAAAAATCTGATGTTACAAGCTTTTCATCTGATTTTAGCTGCTCCATTATTTCTGCCAACCTGGACTAGTATATCTTTTATCTTTATTTTTGGATCTTACTCTTGATATCTATGACTTCTTTAAGACAAGCCGAACTCAAATCAGAAATTACAGCAATGCCTAGCTGGTTACGTCGTTCCCTTGGTAAAGCCAGTGAAATCTCTACGGTACAACGTATTATTAAGCAGCGGCAAATTCACACAATTTGTGAAGAAGGACGCTGCCCCAATCGGGGTGAATGCTATGCCCAAAAAACGGCGACTTTTTTACTTATGGGTCCAACTTGCACACGCTCTTGTGCTTTTTGTCAAGTAGATAAAGGTCATGCACCAATGCCTTTAGATATGGAAGAACCACAAAAAGTCGCAGAAGCAGTACAGATTTTAGGCTTGGAATATGTGGTACTGACTTCTGTAGCCCGTGATGATTTGCCAGATGGGGGTGCTAGTCATTTTGTGACGACCATGGAGACTATCCGCCAAATAAACCCAATAACTCAAATTGAAGTCCTAACACCAGATTTTTGGGGTAGTGCGGGTGTGGTAGGACAACGCCAGGGGATAGAGATGATTGTCAAAGCTCAACCAGCTTGTTTCAACCATAATGTGGAAACAGTACGCTCTCTAACTGGTTCTGTGCGGCGAGGGGCAAAGTACGATCGCTCATTAGCAGTGCTGGCGACAGTTAAAGAAATCGATGCCTCTATTCCCACTAAATCAGGTTTGATGCTGGGACATGGAGAAACGATTGAGGAAGTAGTGGAAACAATGACGGATCTTCGGGCTATAAAATGCGATCGCTTGACTATGGGTCAATATATGCGCCCGTCTTTAGAACATCTCCCAGTGCAAAAATACTGGACACCAGAGGAATTTGAGCAACTTGGCAGCATAGCCAGAGATATGGGATTTAGCCACGTTCGTTCTGCACCTCTAGTTCGCAGTTCTTATCATGCTGGGTCAGATAATAGTTAACTGTTATCAGTCTGTTCCCTGTTCTTACAAAAATATTTTTAAAGAATTTGGGTAATTGGTGCTGGTGTTTGGTATTTCTTAAAAAGTCACGAAATTTAGGAGAACTGCTAATGACCGCTAAAGGTAAAACTGCTGCAAAACCTAGCTACGTCTTTCGTACAGGTTGGGCTTTACTACTGTTGGCTATCAATTTTTTGGTAGCAGCTTATTATTTCCACATCATTGACTAGTTAGAAGTGGATTGGTGCTGCTTAAATCAGTGAACAGTTATCAGGGACATAGTGTAGTGTTTCACACCCGCTATGTAACTGGTAACTGGAAAACTGATCACTGTTCACATCGTTCCTTTGAATAAACCTTTGGGACGAATGAGCAGCACCAAAATCATTATGAACAGGGCTACACCTTGTTTATATTGAGAACCTAGCCAAAGAGTACTCACTTCTTGTACGATGCCAATAATGAAAGCAGCTGCGATCGCGCCGTAGGGGTTGCCAATTCCGCCTAAAATTACAGAAGCAAACAAAGGCAAAATCAAAAACCAGCCCATATTCGGTCTAACAGCAGTAATCAACCCATACATACTGCCGCTTAAAGAAGTAAAAGTTCCCGCAATCACCCAAGTCCAAAAAATTACTCTGTCAACGTTGATACCAGATACTCTGGCTAAATCTAAATCATCAGCAACGGCTCGCATAGCTTTACCAATTTTGGTGTTTTGGAGAAGGTAGTGTAATAACACAATAGCCAGCACTGCTAACCCCAGTACCCATAATTGATTTTGCGGCACTTTTAAATTCCCAATTTCTAAAGCAGGAGTAACAGGTAAATTATAGTTTTGATTTTTACCTCCCCAAATAAAAATAATCCCATTGCGGAGAAATAAAGCCAGTCCAATGGAAATAATAATTAGTGTTGTCGAAGTAGCACGGATAAACCGCATTTTTGACCAGAGCAATTCTTCAGTCAATAACATCTCAGCTACTGTCCCCACTGCGGCAAACACCATTGATAGCCAAATAGGCAAACCACGATTATTTCCTAGCAAGGTTAGATAAGCTCCCATAGTCAGAAAGTCCCCGTGAGCAAAGTTAGATAATCGTAAAATTCCATAGGTAAGTGTGAGTCCAACTGCTGCCAGAGCAATAATACTCCCCACAGCAATGCCGTTGATGATTAATTGAGCTAGTTGTGTATCCATTGTTTTAAATCTCTATTAAGAAAATTTTCGGTATGTAATTTTCTGCAATAATGGTGCGATAAGCAGTTAAAATTGACACTATCAGTTATTTTTGACAAATAAAGAAAAATTGTCAGTTAATATACATAAAATCAGGTTCATATTTTCCTACAAAGATAAATTTTCAGCGGTCTAGTTGACCATGCAGCAGTCTTCAAGCTTACCAGAACAGAACTCACAGATAAATGAAACGCCAGCGCTTTTGAAAACAATCCAGCAACTGCGGGAGCAATTGTGGTTAGAAAGCAGCTTGAACCAGTTGCAGTGTCGTCTCAATGATTGTCTACTTTCTGCTTCTACCCAGATGTCAGAGACAAGACCTCCAGAAGCCGAAATTTTTCAAACCGTCGTCAACTTACTTCACAAGGCTTTAAATGGCAGTCGGTTACATTGTGCCGTAGGTATTGCTCTGTTACAACCACAAGAAACAGTTGCTCAAGTTTCCTATGTTTCTAGTTATCCTAGTTCACCAACTCCGAACTTGGAAGTAATATCCACAACAGGAACAAAGCTGCGATTGCGATTACACGCTGCTATCAAATTAGAAGATTTGCAGCAGATGCAGAGACAAAAACCTCCCAAATCTTGGTGTTTAGTTGAGACTTTTAATGGTGTGATGGGATGGCTAATTATTGCCACTACTAACTCTAACTGCGAAGCTTTCAACCCATCACTTTATCAACTGCGATCGCAATTTATTAAAAAAACCATCGAGTATTGTGATCAAGCCCTAACACAAATTAAGCAAATACAATCTTATCAACAACATTGTCAACAGTTAGCAAACTTTAATCAAGAACTAGAACGCAGCAATCAATTGAAAAACCAGTTTTTGGCTAATACCAGTCACGAAATCCGCACTCCTCTTAGTTCTATTATTGGATTTACCCACCTGCTACTAGCACAAGGTTACGAGCCAGAAAAACCACGTCACCAAGAGTATTTACACATTATCCAATCTAGTGGCAAGCATTTGCTGGGTCTAATTAATGATATTTTGGATCTCTCTAAAATTGAAGCTAACCAAATGGAAGTGCAATGGGATATCATCGATGTGCCAATACTATGCCGCAATGTTTTAGCCTTAGTTAAAGAAAAAGCTGCCAATAAGAGTTTAAAACTAAGTATAGAAATAGATCCCGATATCAAAACCTTAGTAGCAGACCCATTGCGACTCAAGCAAATGCTATTGAATTTACTCTTCAATGCTATCAAATTTACAAATGTAGGTAGGGTTGGTTTACGAGTAACTACTCAAGACTTATATTTACGTTTTACAGTTTGGGATACTGGTATTGGCATCTCTCCAGAAAATCAAGCTTTATTATTTCGTCCTTACAGCCAAATTGTTAACTCTGCATCTAGTAGCAATGAAGGAACTGGTTTGGGGTTAGTTGTAACTAAGCAACTTGCAGAAATTCATGGTGGTTCTTTAGAGTTGGAATCGGCAGTAAATCACGGTTCATCTTTTACTATTCTCCTGCCCCTTAAGCCAGTGGGAAAGGTTTTAGAAGCCATAGAATTAACAGCTACCAAGGATTTAGAAGTTAGTCAAGATGTAAATAATTATTCTACATCCCTATCTAAATCTGACATTATTATTAGTTCTTCAGGACAAGTTTTATTAGTAGAAGATGATTTAGCTAATGCTGAATTAATGCGAATTTATCTAGGTAGATTAGGTTATCAAGTGACTTGTGTTAACAATGCTTTTGAAATGTGGAAGATTCTCCCACAGCTACAACCAGCAGTAATTTTAATCGATGTCAGTCTCCCAGATGCCAATGGTTTGAACTTGGTAAAACAACTGCGAGAAAATTCTCAATACCAAAATATTCCCATCATTGCTCAAACAGCAATGGCTATGAAAGGGGATAGAGAAACTTGTCTAGCAGCTGGTGTCAATGACTATATTTCTAAACCAATTGATTTACAACTTTTAGGTAGCATGGTGGCAAAGTATAGCTAATTGTCTGAATCAGGATTTACAGAATGATGATTTTTGATTATTTGTCAGAATCAGGATTTACAAAAAAAGGGAACAGGGCACAGGGAATAAATTGGTGTGTACTTCATTAGACTGGGAAACGCTATAAACCATCATTTTCATCAAAATAGGCTTGTAGTTGAGGAATTTGGGGATTTTTGAGGTCTTTGAGTCGCTTTGCTTCTTCTGCAAATAGTTCTTTGGCTTTATTTAATGCGTAGGTATTTCCTGATTCAGACATCATTGATATTGACAGAACATGGGATGACTACAATAGAAATTGTTGGGTGCTATCAGATTTTGGCATGATTGGGAAATGAAACTAACAGAAAAACTAGAACAATTAAAAGCATTATTTGCAGAAATGGAGCAGGCTTTGATTGCCTACTCAGGGGGAGTTGATAGTACATTAGTGGCTAAGATTGCCTATGATGTGTTAGGCGATCGCGCTTTGGCTGTCACTGCTGTCTCTCCTTCCCTGTTACCAGAAGAGTTGGAAGACGCGAAAATTCAAGCCGCAACTATCGGGATTCACCATCAAATCGTCCAGACTCACGAAATGGAAAATCCCAATTACACCTCTAACCCTGTTAACCGCTGCTATTTTTGCAAAAGTGAACTGCACGATACACTCAAGCCTTTAGCTTTAGAGTTAGGCTATCCCTATGTGGTAGATGGGGTAAATGCCGATGATTTGCACGATTATCGCCCCGGAATTCAGGCTGCAAAAGAAAGAGGTGCGCGATCGCCATTAGCAGAAATTAGTGTCACCAAAGCCGAAGTCCGTCAACTTTCTCAACAACTGGGTTTAGCTTGGTGGGATAAACCCGCTCAACCTTGTCTAAGTTCTCGCTTTCCCTATGGAGAAGAAATTACCATAGCCAAGTTACAACGAGTGGGTAGAGCCGAAATTTATTTACGAAAACTAGGTTGGGAAAATTTGCGGGTACGTTCGGAAGGAAATACCGCACGGATTGAACTACCACCGGAAAAAATTACAGATTTTGTCTTAACTACAGATTTACCCACTCTGGTTAGTGCATTTCAGAACTGGGGATTTATCTATGTAACCTTGGATTTAGAAGGTTATCGCAGTGGTAAATTAAATCAGGTTTTAAACTACCAGATACCCAAACTCTTGGAAAAGTCAGGCATCTAAGCCTTTCGATGGGAGCAACTCCTCCCGCATTCTGATCACAATTTAAAGACACATTAGCTGAAACTCAATTTGCACGTTGAGCAACTCTATATTCTATCTGCTGGAGGGCTGATCGCCATACATCATATCCCTCTGGTGACAAATGCACCCCATCTGTTGTTAACTCTGGAAGTAAGTTGCCTTGAACATCTGTAAACCAATTATGGATATTCAAATAATTAGCACCTTCTTGTTTAGCAATCACAGCAATTTGGGTATTGAGATGACGAATACGGCTGTTGGGAATTTTTGTCCGGCGAATTGGCAAAATTGATTGGACAATAATCCGACTTTTTGGATGCTCCTGGCGTAAACGGCGAATGATTAGACGTTGAGTACGCAAAATTGACAAGTCACTTGCACCCTTGAGTAAATCATTGATACCAACCATCAGGTAAATAACTTCCGGCTTTGTTACCGAAAAGGCCGCTAATCTTTTGAACACTCCTATGGAACTATCTCCAGATATGCCCTGATTTAGCCACAATTTACCAGCAGGAAGTTTGTCTTTAGGAAACCACATACTCAAAGAATCACCCACCAAGATACTCAAACGATTTGTACCTTGTCCTTGGGAAATCGCTCTGGCCTCCATAGCTAGTAAGTCTTTCCAATCTTCATAACTCAGTTTTTGTTTTTTACTGGACTTCCACGAAGCCTGTAAGTCCTCATCATCATCTACACGGGTGTAAATTTGACCCATCCGTAGAGACGCTAACCTCAGATAGTAAAGTTGATTCCCAGAGGCGGGAATTTGGTTAGTTGGTTGGGAACTGAGATTCAGTGATGATTTTATGGGTGTTGGTAAAACGTAGTTCTTGACTTGTGCTAATAAGACATCAAGACTAGGAACTATTTTCTGGGTTGTTGCTGACTGTAAATTCTTTGAAGAAGCGACTTGACTACTGAATTCTGGTAAAGAAATATCAACACTGGGGATAATTTTGTTACCTGATTGCATCCGTGAATCCTGTTGTAAATCCCACAGGAATCCAGTAGTTTCTGGCGGGATACTCGACATCTTTGGGAGAGCCGATGCTGGTAGTGCTAATCCTGTTAACAAGCTCGCTGCCAACAGATAAGGTTCCGTCATCGTTTTTTCTTTCCTCGTAAGTACTCACTGCTTTTCCTTATGACAGCCTTCTCTGACTCAATTCAGGAAAATTTTACTTTCCTTGAGCTTGTATCAATATCCCCCATCAGAATAGTATTTTCGTTTTTTACGTATAAATTATTACCATTAAGATTTTTATAAAAATTTTCGCTATATACAATAACTGCCTTTAACGTGCTAAGATTTATCCGAAGTCATTAATGTTTCCCTGTTTTTCCGTGGCTAGAGCTAGTACAGCAATCGGTGTAAGTCCAATTATCAAAGAGATTGTGCAAAAACAGGCACACTCTACGCGTTTAACCCTGAAAGAAGTTATTCTGATGGGGATGTTAGCAATTGATAAACTTGATGACCAAGGTCGTCAAGAGTTAGCAGATCAAGTCCATCAAATGCAGGTGAATGGTGATATATGAATTCGCCATACCCAAGTTATTCTCAACACCAGTTGGGAAATAGCAGCACTATCCCTTGTGCATTTGGTGGCTGATTCATTAATCAAAGCATTTATAAATAAATGCCCTGCTTTGAATAAATGTTGGTAGGTTCGGTTTGTGTAATCAAGTCCTGTAGTGTTCTCTGTCGGCCTTATAACCGACAAACTCTCAGCATAAAATCAATGTTTGTGCTTTTTGGAACTATCTACTCTCAACTAAATTGATAGCAACCTACCACTAAATAAGCCTCGTTTAGTTCAAAAGATATCCATCGGCGTTGTTGCATCTCGGTAACAAATCCAGTTGTCTTAGAACCTAGAAAGGGATCTCAAACCAGATCCCCTTCATCATCCAGAAACTTAGTAGAAAACTCATTTAACCCCTAAGGATAACGTGCTGAATGGAATTTATTATCGCTTGTTTATAACGGTGTAAATAGAAACCAAAAACTCAGTACTGGCAATTCCCAGTAAATTCTGTGGAATTGCTTCCTAGTTATCCTTTTGGAGTTTCTACCAGGACATATTTAGGTTTTCTTTATCTGCCTGGGGATACGGTTTTTTAAATTATCCAAACTATATTTTTTATAATTGTCGGACAAATTTCTGTCTTTTATTAAAAATTCTTATCGTTTTAAGCACAGTGTGATTGCAGGGTGGGATGATTCCAACCCTACATTTATACTGGCTATATTGTCTAAACCAACCTCTACATTGAGACCCAAGTTCCCCATTAAAAATAAAGATGTAGATGTGAAATTGATGTTTCTGGTTAAAATCCCCAAATCTCACTATTCCCCACCATTAGGAGAACACTGGGAACAGAAATGAGGGCTGAATTTACAGAACTGGCTACGAGTCAACGCATAAGCGGTACAATAGGGGAAACTTGTTATTTCTATCCTGGTGGGTTGTAAATTAGAACCCATTGATGATGGCTTAGATAATTTGCCTTTAAAAGCCAAAAACACAGATAGAAGCTTGGGGAAAGCTAAACAAGCAGCCATATTCATGACTGTGATTAATAATGCATCAATTAAACCTATAGTTAATCACCTCCTCGATCAATCAGGTGGTAACAATAATTCGTCATTAAAGACAAAAAATAAACTTACAGTAGATAGCAGCTAAATTTAGTAGAGAATATAGGCAACGAGCAAAAAATCAATCCAGTGTTACTGCTGAGTCCTGAACGAAAGAAGAAATGGGGGTGGAATCGATGACTAGAAATCCTGAATTTCCAGCAATCTGATTTTCTCTCTTCTGTATTCATGAATTAGGAGAATTACGAATTACCAATTATTGGGACATGGATTGACTTTGATAGTAAAATGCATGGAACTGCATCAAAACTGAACCATTACATTTTCTCTATGTAAATGCAGTTTAGCATATATTTTTGTAAATATAGCAATGGAAAAGGCAGTTAAGACATCAACAGAATCCTACAACTTAGACAATACAAGGTTTCTAGCACTGTCACCTGTCACCTTTTCCCTGTCACCTACTATATAACCATTGAAGTTACGGCACTGTCATAGCGATTTTTAGTCAAGTGAGGTACAAAAACCCCATCTCCGCAAGTGATGAAGGGAATATAAGTAGGTGGGCGTTAAAAATTGTCGTTGGGGTAAGGCAGGGAGCAGCCCTTCGACTTCGCTCAGGAACCAGGGGCAGGGAGCAGGGGGAAAGAGGGTTTCAGCCCTATTTACTTTTCTTCACATACCTTTAAATTTTTCTGTTTACCTACTTAAGCTACCTCATGTGATTAGGAAACGGTACATAGACACAAGATGTGCAACTTTCTAAAATAGAACAAGGTTTTTCAGATTTTTTGTCTAATATTCCCGTCTTCAAAGCTTCTATAATGGTGGGATTCAAAAAAGTTGCACATAAGGTTATACATAGTAGACACTGTGAATATTAAATACTATTAATACAAAAACAATCAAATTATTTTTCCAACAGCTTGTTATGACAAACACAAAATCTGAGTCTTCTTTATTATCTAATATCTCTATTCCTGAGCGAGAATACCAAGAATTACAGCGATTGGTAGATTACACAAAAGTGGAGTCGCTACCAGAAATTTGGTCTTTGGCTGCTAAGAAATTTGGCAGCACTGTTGCCCTCCACAACCCTCACAGTCAACCAGAAATCAAGATTACTTATAGTCAGTTAGCTAATCAAATTCAACGATTTGCATCTGGTTTACAGGCTTTAGGGGTGAATATGGGCGATGGTGTAACTTCCACGTGCGGTGAACGCATTTCCCTGATTGCGGACAACAGCCCGCGCTGGTTTATCGCCGATCAAGGTATTATGACAGCTGGGTCTGTGAACGCAGTGCGTAGCGCTCAAGCCGAACGCGAAGAATTACTATTTATCATCGCCAATAGTGGTAGTACCGCGCTGGTAGTTGAGGATATCAAGACACTCAAGAAATTAGAAGCAGGTCTGAAAGACTTACCCATTAAAGTGGTAATCTTGCTTTCCGATGAAACACCACCAATAGCAGAAAATTTTCAAGTGGTGAACTTCACCCAATTGTTAGAAATTGGTAGCAACCACACTTTAGTTGTCATCAAACAAAGCCGGGATAACTTAGCAACCCTAATTTATACTTCTGGGACTACGGGCAAACCCAAGGGTGTAATGCTGTCTCATAAAAACTTGTTGCACCAAGTAACAAGCTTAGGAGTGTTGGTGCAACCAAAAGTAGGAGATATAGTCCTGAGTATTCTTCCCACATGGCACAGCTACGAACGGAGTTGTGAGTATTTTTTGCTTTCTCAAGGTTGCACACAAATTTACACAAATTTACGTTCTGTCAAAGATGATTTAAAAAAATACAAACCCAATTACATGGTTGCTGTACCCAGGGTGTGGGAATCGATTTATGAAGGAGCGCAAAAGCAATTCCGTACCCAACCAGCTAAAAAACAGCAATTAATTAAATTTTTACTGGCAATGAGCCAAAAATATATCACAGCGCGGCGAATTGCTCAGGGATTAAGTTTAGATCACATCAATGCCTCAGTCATCGAGCGCTCAGAAGCAAAGATAACAGAATTGGCTTTGTTACCGTTTCATGCATTGGGAGAAAAATTAGTTTATGCCAAAGTGAGGGAAGCTACAGGGGGAAGAATCAAGCAAGTGATTAGCGGTGGGGGTGCGCTTCCTAGACATATAGATAACTTTTTTGAAATTATTGGGGTAGAGATTTTACAAGGCTATGGCTTGACAGAAACTTCACCGGTAACTAATGCGCGTCGTCCTTGGCGGAATTTGCGGGGTTCATCTGGACAACCGATTCCGGCTACAGAAGTAAAAATTGTGAATCCAGAAACTCGTCAGCCGCTACCATTAGGAGAACGGGGTTTAGTGCTGCTAAAAGGGCCACAAGTTATGCAGGGCTATTACCAAAATCCCGAAGCGACAAAGAAAGTCATAGATGCTGAAGGTTGGTTTGATAGCGGTGATTTGGGTTGGGTGACTCCTGAAAATGACTTAGTGCTAACTGGTAGAGCTAAGGATACAATTGTCTTAACCAACGGCGAAAATATTGAACCGCAGCCAATAGAAGATGCTTGCTTGCGATCGCCTTACATTGATCAGATTATGTTAGTGGGACAAGACCAGCGTAGCACTGGGGCTTTGATTGTTCCCAATATCGAAGCCTTGGCAAAATGGGCAGAAAATCAAAACTTGATTTTAAGTACAAAAGACGATAATCTTACCCCCTCAGTTAGTCAAAAAGTTAACATAGAGAGTAAAATAATCCAGGATTTATTTCGGCAAGAGTTGAATCGGGAAGTGCAGAATCGTCCAGGCTATCGAGCAGATGATCGCATTGGCCCCTTCAGACTAATTCTGGAACCGTTTTCCATAGAAAATGGCCTGATGACACAAACCCTCAAAATTCGACGATACGTTGTCGCGGAACGGTATCACGATATTATTGACGGAATGTTTGCTAAATAATTCCATTTGCAAACTAGTAAGCGTGAACGTGAAATTTTTATGGATGTCTCCAACCCGCAATTGCTTTTAAAACGTGGCGTTAATGTGAAAGTTATCGTCACTCCTCTCTGGAAAGAGGAAGTACAACAGCAGCTACAGGCTCAGATTAATCAACTTGATCAGCAGCTACAACAACTAGATGTTGAAGGACAAAGAGCAGTTGCTGCAATTCAAAAGCAAAGTTTGCAACCACCAGGACCCCAGACCCTCCAACAAATTGACAATATTCAACTTCAGATCAATCAAAAGAAAAGTGAACTGCTAGAGCAGAAAAATCAGTTACTACAAAATCTTCAACAGGTACAGTTTCTGGAGTTAGATCAAGAAGTCAACCAATTCCAAATGGAAGGCTTTTTTAAGGTAGAACCGGGTGATAACTTAATTAGCAAAATGCAAGTTGAAGTGGTTCTCCGTGATGGCGTTGTCGAAGAAATTCGCGGCGATATCTAAAATGTAGTCATTAGTCATTAGTCATTGGTCTTTAGTCATACAGCAAGCCATAGGGAACAGGTTTGAAAGTCTCTTGACATTTTGTCCCTCCTGCAACCTAACATCTTCTGTAAGTAACTGATCATTGAGCAATGACTAACGACAGGAGTTTGTGAATTTAGTCTTGTCTTGACTACTAGAGAAACATTGCACCTGGGAACCAACCCAGATAATCTCCCATATTGGCGGAGAACTCACTAACAGCGATCGCCCAAAGCGACTCATTTCCATCCGGTATCTAATCGCACGCACAGAATTATCTTTAGTCGGCTTGACTTGTGTAATTGTCACTAATGCTTGATTAGGTTGAGGATAAGCAACCTCGACTTTACGTATTTTAGCCCCTGATGCCACTTCATCCAGAGCATTTAAAGCCAGAGCCGCAGGATCACTACCTTGGAGAGTAGAGTTGATACTTTCTAAAGGTATGATTTTATAATGAGAACGCTCAGGGTAAGCCAGAAATTCTGAGGATTGTTTTTCTACAGCTAGTTGTTGCTGTTGCTCATTGGCAGTTACATTGATCAATGCAGCTGGCTGATGCTGAATTACATAAACCCCAGCAGCAGCGGCAAATATGCTGAGTGTCAAAATTAAAAACAATTTGAACTTTGCCGACATAGTAATAGTATTAAAGGGCAATTTCAAACAGGTTAACGACCATTTTGAATTCTAGATTTTGCTCTCACCCCCAACCACTGCTAATAAGCAGATTTTCTATGTATCTTCCTAGCGGTGAGGAACAGAGATACATAGATATATAGCAATAATTTTAGTTCCTCTTGACTAACTACCAATAATTGCTATGTATATAGACATCACCCAACCCGTTAGGTTCCAATTAGAGGTAGCAGTTCCTCAGCTAGAAGAGAAAATTATCTTCTCTTGTGACTTTTGACTTGATTTGTCCTCAATTCTCAGACCCTTTCATCACCTAAAATTCTCGTGCCAAGATACAATTCGATCTGGCAACAGCTGTTAAAGTCCATAAAATTATTGATTCTGAAACCACCATTATGAGCATTCATGAAGTATTTATGCCGGCGCTGAGTTCCACCATGACAGAGGGGAAAATCGTTTCTTGGGTAAAATCGCCGGGGGATAAAGTGGAAAAAGGCGAAACAGTGGTGGTTGTCGAGTCAGATAAGGCTGATATGGATGTGGAATCTTTCTATGAAGGATTTCTTGCCCATATTATCGTCCCCGCTGGTGAAAGCGCCTCCATTGGCGCGGCTATCGCTTACGTTGCTGAAACAGAAGCAGAAATCGAAACTGCCAAAGCTATGGCTGGTGGAGGAAGTGCTGTGGCTGAAACACCCGCACCCATACCCGTGGCCGCAGCTGCAACAGTAGCTACACCTGCTACAGCCTCTCAAAATGGCTCCAACCATCGAGAAGATCGGCTAGTAGCTTCACCTCGCGCTCGTAAGTTAGCAAAAGAACTCCGGGTTGATTTAAATAGCCTGAAAGGTAGTGGTCCTTACGGTCGGATTGTCGCCGAAGATGTAGAAACCTCCGTTGGTAAAGTTAAGCAACCTACTACCCCTGCTATTACTCCCACTCAACCTGTTATCACCACCACAGCCCAAGCACCTGCTAAACTAACACCCGCAGCCGCCCCAGTTGTTAGCAGTGCTATTCCTGGTCAGGTAGTACCATTAACTACGCTACAAAATGCAGTAGTACGGAATATGGTAACAAGCTTGTCTGTACCTACATTCCATGTCAGTTACACAATTACTACTGATGGACTAGACAAACTTTATAAGCAAATTAAATCTAAAGGAGTGACAATGACAGCGCTATTAGCAAAAGCTGTAGCGGTGACATTACAAAAACACCCTTTATTAAATGCCAGCTATTCCGACCAAGGAATTGTTTATCATCCTCATATCAATGTTGCTGTAGCAGTAGCAATGGATGATGGTGGATTGATTACACCAGTATTGCAAAAAGCAGATGCAGTAGATATTTATTCTCTATCTCGCAATTGGAAATCTTTGGTGGATAAGGCTAGAGCTAAACAACTACAACCAGATGAATACAACAGTGGCACTTTCACACTGTCTAATTTGGGAATGTTTGGTGTAGATACATTTGATGCAATTTTGCCACCTGGACAAGGTTCAATTTTAGCGATCGCCGCCTCTCGTCCGCAAGTGATCGCCACTGCTGATGGTTTGTTTGGTGTTCGTCAACAAATGAAAGTTAATATTACCTGTGATCACCGGATTATTTACGGCGCTAATGCAGCAGCATTCTTGAAAGATTTAGCTAATTTGATTGAAACTAATCCTCAATCTTTGACACTTTAAGCGAAAACTTTAGAAATCAATAAATCTTAATTTCAGACTTGGAATTTTCAAAAAACTCCAAGTCTTTTTTTATATATAGCAACAGACAGGGCGATTAGGACACTAAAAGACTTTTTAGACTGTCATCTGCTATGGGAATCCGCTTTGATTTATGAAAAAATTACAACAGGAAACAGGGTTGAAACTTTTTTTATATGGCTTTGTTCTTAAATTTTGTACCCTACAATCTGCTGTATTGCATCATACGTCAGGATAGCAGAGGTAAAATTTATTCTGACTCCTGACTCTTGCATTTGGCTGCAATATTACAACAACTTATCTAGCAAATTATTTGCTAAATCAAGTAAATTGGGATCATAAATATCAAGATAAGCAGCTAAAATATCTCTCACAGCAGATGCTTTTTCATCTTCTCTAGAAATCCTCAGACATTCTTCTAAATTTACTGCTAAATCAAACAGTGGTTTGTCTCCTAAACAATATCTAATCTTCAGGGCTACATCATCATTACTTACTAGAAATTCCTTAATAGAATCGAATAAAGAATTAGATATTTCATCATCTCCCCAAGTTTCTAACCAATCTCCCTCTACATCTTCAACATAAAGATGGACAAAATTTAAACCATGTTCTAGCCAATCTTGCTGCATTCTCCGAGCCGCTGCTAAAATCTCAGCAAATTCATCCACTTGAGTAATGCTGTTCATTTCTTGTTGGTTAATCATAAATGCTGTCTTGAGCAGGTAACGATGTAGGCTAGGACACAAATATTAGACAGAGAGCAAAAATTTGACTTCAGGAAAAATTGATATACTTTCCTTCCGACAGATGATCACTGTTATACAGCGCCACATTTACTAACTGATTGATAAAGTTACTTTCTCCGGGATTGTAACTTAGGAACAATCCTCTCTCTATTTCCCACAATTGCAGTGAATTTTGCCACTTCTCATACTTTTGGCGATGAAATTCTTCGCTAACACTGGTAACTTGAATACAAAGTGGTTTTTGTTGATGATTACTGATGATTAAGTCTGTTGCCATAGAAAGGTCGGCAATATAACGCTGCCAAAAGCTCCCTTCCCGACGAACTACATCTTGAGCTATTAACTTAATAATATCACCATCAAACTGATTAAACTCTCCCGACATAATTTTTTTCTTCCAAATATAAAATTTGGAATCAGTTGAGTTTATCCACCTAGGGAAAAGGTAACTATACCAGTACCTCTCATTTGGTGTCATTTGATCGAATTTTGCTTTCCGTGCTGCTTCTGAAGGTAAAGATTGAATGATTAGCCAAATTTTAGAATCCGTAATTACTTCTAGGAGAAAGGCCAGAACAAATGGTTTAGCAGTCAAAGAACCAGGACGAGTAAATCTAACCCAACGATTGATCTCATTTAGTCTTTTCGCTAATTGAGGATCTATCAAAGAGGCTTGCTCGGTCAGTGATTTTAGTTTATCCTTTATTTCTTTTGCTTGCAAACTACGCCCTGCTTTTGAGTAACTAACGATTTTGTTAAGAATTTATACCTTTTCTGCGGATGTTCTCAATCATGATTGATTAAATTTTGGTTTAAATTTGGTTTAAAAAAAGGATGCCATTTACAACAATCTATCCAAAGTATTTTTATTGACGAAGTTTTATTCCCTTAGACTACAGGTTTCAACCCAGTCAATAGATGTAAAATACCTATTAACTTAGCAATACACTGTTATCTTACCTTTTTGCAAGGGGCAAGAGGTGTAATTTGGAATTTTCTAAATTACACTTAATATTTTTTTCAGCTTTAACTTGCCGTCAACTGCATATCCTGGCTTAATAGCGGTTAGTGTAATCTGAGTAACTTGGAGACTTTTACCCAGCTTAACGAAAATATCAACACTATTTGACACAACTCCGTTAAAAATAGTTTTCAGTCACAATATCGTTTGCATACATTACCATGTCTCAACCGACTATAGAATCCATCTTACAAGAAAAGCGCCTCTTCCATCCTCAGAGTGAATTTTCGCAAAAAGCCCATATCAAAAGCTTAGAAGACTATCAGCTGATATATAATCAAGCTAAAGCTGATCCTCAACAATTCTGGGCAGAATTAGCAGCAACTGAGTTGCACTGGTTTCAAAAATGGGACACTGTACTAGATTGGCAACCACCTTTTGCTAAGTGGTTTGTCAACGGTAAAATTAATATTTCTTACAATTGTCTTGACAGACATCTTACAACTTGGCGCAAAAATAAAGCTGCCTTGATTTGGGAAGGAGAACCCGGAGATTCTCGTACTCTTACTTATGCTCAACTACATCGGGAAGTTTGTCAATTTGCCAATGTGCTAAAGCAGTTGGGAGCGAAAAAAGGCGATCGCATTGGTATCTATATGCCAATGATTCCTGAAGCGGCGATTGCTATGTTAGCCTGTGCCAGAATTGGCGCACCACACAGCGTAGTTTTTGGGGGATTTAGTGCCGAAGCTTTGCGCGATCGCTTGAATGATGCTGAGGCTAAACTAGTCATAACAGCTGATGGTGGTTGGCGCAAAGATGCAATTGTCCCCCTCAAAGAACAGGTAGATAAAGCTTTAGAAAATAATGCCGTTCCCAGCATTACAGATGTGCTAGTTGTCAAACGCACAAATCAAACAACGCACATGACAGCAGGACGCGACCATTGGTGGCATGATTTACAAAAAGGCGTTTCTGCTGATTGTCCCGCAGAACCAATGGACAGCGAGGATATGCTGTTTGTTCTCTACACTTCCGGTAGTACCGGCAAACCTAAGGGAGTTGTTCATACTACAGGCGGTTATAACTTATACAGTCATATCACCACCAAATGGATTTTTGATTTACAAGACACAGATGTATATTGGTGTACTGCTGATGTAGGTTGGATTACTGGACATAGTTATATTGTCTATGGACCCCTCTCCAATGGTGCAACAACTCTCATGTATGAAGGTGCGCCCCGTGCTTCTAATCCTGGGTGTACTTGGGATATTATTGAAAAGCATGGTGTCAATATTTTTTATACTGCACCGACGGCAATTCGGACATTTATTAAAATGGGTGAACATTTACCCAAAGCGCGGAATCTTTCTTCTCTGCGACTACTGGGAACTGTAGGTGAACCCATTAACCCCGAAGCTTGGATGTGGTATCACAAAATCATTGGTGGTGAACGCTGTCCGATTGTAGATACTTGGTGGCAAACGGAAACAGGTGGGATTATGATTACACCTTTACCTGGGGCAATTCCCACTAAACCAGGTTCAGCCACTCTCCCCTTCCCCGGTATTATTGCGGATGTGGTGGATTTAGACGGTAATTCTGTCCCTGATAACGAAGGTGGTTATTTAGCAATTCGTTATCCTTGGCCGGGAATGATGCGGACTGTGTACGGTGATCCTGAGCGCTTCCGCCGCACTTACTGGGAACATATTCCGCCCAAAGATAGTAAATATACTTATTTTGCCGGCGATGGTGCAAGAAAGGATGAAGACGGCTATTTTTGGGTTATGGGGCGTGTTGATGATGTCCTCAATGTTTCTGGACACCGTTTAGGAACGATGGAAGTAGAATCTGCGTTGGTGTCTCATCCTGCGGTTGCTGAAGCTGCTGTGGTGGGTAAACCCGATGATTTGAAAGGTGAGGAAGTTGTAGCTTTTGTGACTTTAGAGGGGACTTATCAAGCCAGTGAAGAACTGAGTAAGGAACTGAAAAAGCACGTTGTGAGTGAAATTGGTGCGATCGCCCGTCCTGGTGAAATCAGGTTTACTGATGCTTTACCTAAAACCCGTTCCGGGAAAATTATGCGGCGGTTATTGCGGAATTTAGCCGCTGGTCAAGAGGTGTCTGGTGATACTTCTACTTTGGAAGACCGCAGTGTTTTAGATAAGTTGCGGGAAGGTGCATAGTTTGAAATAGTCTCATGCAGAGGCGCAAAGAGTTTTGGCGTTGCTGAATAAGAGGATGATTGAGGCTGACGCGGAAGGAGACGCGGTGACGCGGTGATTATATATTGATGCAGATTCTCAAATCATCCCGCAATTATGCAACGCCAGAGTTTTTTGTGTCTTTGGGTTTTGAATTTGGAATTTTGGATTTTGAATTTTAAATTGTTTTTTAAATTTTGATAAATATTCAAGTAAAATAAATTGACAAAAATTAATTTTATAAAAAATAAGTATAATATTAAACGTATTTATTATTATAAATCTTTCCTAAGTAGCCGCTAAAAATCCCCCAATATGGCATTGTAAAAAAAGGAAATTTATAGTTTGTTATTAAATTGATGCCGTAATTATATTGCTGGCATTAGTGTGAAAAAAACAGGAAAATAAAAGCCAGAATATGCATATACCTGATGGATTTATTTCTGCACCAGTGGCAGGAGCGACTAGTTTAGCGAGTGCAGCAGCTTTGTTTATTGCTTTTGGGCGATCGCAAGAAGGTTTGGGAATTCGTCGCGCTCCGATACTAGGTTTAACTACTGCGTTTATCTTTGCCGCCCAAATGATTAATTTTCCCGTCGCCGGGGGAACCAGCGGACACCTGTTAGGAGGAACCTTAGCAGCAATCATTTTGGGTTGTCCTTGGGCAGGAATGTTGTGTATTGCCACAGTTTTAATTATTCAAGCCGTACTATTTGCCGATGGTGGCATTACCGCTTTAGGTGCAAATATTTTGAATATGGCTGTAGTGGGAGTGTGGACAGGTTGGATATTAACCCAAACCTTACAAAGACTATTTGGGGGTTCCAAGGCACGTTTACCCCTAGCTGCTGGTATTGCTGCCGGTGTTAGTGTCGTAGTAGCCGCTATTGCTTGTGCGATTGAATTAGCCCTTTCTGGAACAGCACCAGTCAACATAGTTTTACCCACCATGACAGGTGTACATATTTTGATTGGTATTGGTGAAGGTTTGATTACAGGAGGTGTCTTGACTTACCTAGCCACAGCCAGACCAGATTTATTACCAGGAGAAGAAGAAAAGTTTCGCGGGTGGTTGGTTCCCATTGTCAGCATATTTCTAGTTGCTGGTGTGTTGTCCTTATTTGCCTCAGCTTGGCCGGATGGTTTAGAAAAAGTGGCAGAAAATATTGGCTTTATTAACTTAGCTGAGAATGTGCGAGTAATTTCACCCACACCCTTAGCTGATTATGAAATTAAAGGTTTAGGAGAAATCGGTACTAGTATCGCTGGATTGGTGGGAGCAACGGCTTGCTTTGGGGTTGCTTTTGGAATTGCCAAAGTCATGAAACCAAAAAATGCTTAAAATTTCGCTGAAAATTTCCCTGCCTTTACGCTTGCAACTGTCCCTAGTAATCGTGATTGGGGCAGCTTTATTAAAGCATTATGCCTGGTCTAATTTAGTTGTGTATGGAGCGATCGCACTTTTGTGGATGTTCCTATTACGCGTCCCTATTCGCAAATTAGGCGGGTTACTAGGTACAGAATTAATTTTTCTGTCTTTGGTAGCTTTACCTTTGGGATGGGAACGAGCTAGTTTTTTGCTCGTGCGTTCCCTAATTTGTTTAATTACCATGAATAGCTTTTTGTTAACTTTACCGCCCCATAGTTTCGGTATCGCCCTCAAAGGCTTACCCGTGCCAGCCCCATTAAAGCAAAATTTACTCTTGGCTGGTCAATACTTAGAAATTTTGCTCTCAGAAGTAGCACGAATGCAACGTAGCGCCCAATTACGCGGTTTAAATGGTGCTGGGGGATGGCTACGCTATGCTAGTGCCGCGATGATTGGAGCTTTGTATCTCAGGACTTTAGAAAGGTCAGAACGAGTTTACAGCGCCATGATCGCCCGTGGTTATAACGGACAATTACCCATAGATTCCACCCTCAGACCAAAAGAACGTTTTACACTAATAACAGTAGGAATAACTGCTACTTGTATAACCTTCAATTCCTACTTTTAGCTGTACTAGTTATTTACCGTCAAAAGTCACAGGTCAAAACTCACAAGTCAGAATGCAAATGACCAATGACCAATGACCAATGACCAATGACCATTTATATTTGAGTGGTGAATTTTGACATCTCTAACATCTAATCCCCAAACTTCAATCTCTCCCCATCACAATGCTGTGATTGAGGTGAAAAATCTGGTATATGCCTATTCTCACGAGGAACCAGTATTAAACGAAATTTCTTTTAGCTTAAATGCAGGCGATCGCATCGCTCTAATGGGTGCAACCGGCTCAGGTAAAAGCACCTTACTAGAAACCCTAATTGGCTTAAAACATCCCCATAGTGGTGCAATTTTCATCAATGGCATTCCCGTAGAACCACGCACCTTACCCCAAATACGCCAGCAAATCGGCTTTACCTTCCAAGATGCCAACGACCAATTATTTATGCCCACCATCTTAGAAGATGTCACCTTTGGTCCACGCAACTACGGTATCTCACCAGCAATAGCAACTGATAAAGCCCGACAATTATTAGCTGATTTTGGTCTAGAAGCCTATGCTCATCGTTCCGCCCATGAACTATCAGGAGGACAACGACGTTTAGCCGCTCTAGCCACCATATTAGCCTTAGAGCCATCAATTCTCATTCTAGACGAGCCAACCAACGGACTTGATCCAGCATGGAGAAGACATTTAGCCCAAGTATTATTAAAATTGCCGGTGCAAGTAATGTTAATTGCTTCCCATGACCTACATTGGTTAGGTAGAGTTACTCAACGCGCTTTAGTTCTCTCTGCTGGTCAAATTCAAATAGATAGCGATATTCAGTCACTTTTGCAAGATGGGAATACTTTAGATCAGTTAGGTTTGCCCGTAGATTGGTAATTCGTAATTCGTAATTCGTAATTAATAACTCGAATTACGAATTTGTGGATTTAAAATTTCACCCAATTGATTTACACCACAATTGCTAAATTATTGGCTAGTATTAATGGGACTTTACTGCTGTTGAGAAATTAATAAATTAATGTTCATTTTACGTAAGTATACTATTATTGCTCCTGTTAGTCTCAGTATTGTTTTGTTGGTGACTGGTTGTAGTGAGAGTAAAATTTCCCAGTGTCAACGATTGATTAAAGCTGTCAACCAAGGTACATCTTTGATTGATACCAATAAAGGAAAACAAGTAACAACTAGTTTACAATTATCCAGAGATTTGAAAAATGTTACTAAATCAATTGGGGAATTACGGTTAACAGATCCCAAACTGAAAGAGTTTCAAAGCAAGTTCGTGAAAGTTTTTGATAATCTTAGTCAATCCATCTCCACAGCAGCTAAGGCTCTTGGTGCAGCTAAAACAGCAGAAGCATCATCTGCTGGGAGGGAAAAAATCCAAGAAGCCAGAGCAGATATTGACTCAGCACTGACAGCAGCAGCAAAAACGGCTGGTAAACAATCTGATACATTCGGGAATCAGCTGAATGAGTATTGTAGTCAACCCCAATAAAGAAGACAGGGATTGTTGATTTAATCAAATCACTCTATTTGAAGAAAACTTATTGCGTATGAAAGCAGAATTGATTGAACTGATAGCCAGAGTTACCCAAGTATTACAAATTAATATACGTTGGATGACTTGGAATTTATTTTTGGCTTTTATTCCCCTGGTTTTGAGTATTTGGTTATTTCGCACTAAACGCGGCCGCTCTTGGGTCTGGTGGCTAGGATTCTTGGCTTTCTATGCGTTTTTGCCCAATGCGCCCTATCTGTTGACTGATGTAATTCACTTAATTGATGATATCCGCAGAATTTCATCGGTCTGGATAATTACATTAGTGCTAATACCTACTTATCTGCTAGTAATTTTAGGTGGATTTGAAGCTTATGTCATCTCCCTGATCAATTTAGGTTACTATTTGCAACGCATTGGCAAAAATAAATGGGTTTTTGGTGTTGAATTAATTACTCATGCTCTTTCTGCTGTTGGGATTTATTGGGGACGGTTTTTGCGTTTCAACAGTTGGGATTTTATTACTCAGCCAGATGCCATATTGACTAAAGGTGTTGAAGAACTTTTTGGTAAACAGCCTTTGGTAATTATCTTGATTACCTTTGTGGTGCTTTCGGGTTTGTACTGGTTAATGAAACGTGTAACTTTAGGTTTCGTAAATAAAGGTATGAATTCACCAAGAACTAATCCTCACATTGCTAAAGCTGAATAAAAGAGAAGTTAGTAGTCAGGGCTTTAGCCCTATCAAACCTCACAAGAAAGGGAATTTTTACACAGCATAGAATTGGGCAACATAATTGGTGTGTATGGGTGAATTGTAAATCATATAATTCTATCTAAAGAAAGGAATATGAGAATGTAATTTCCGGTCAAAAGAAAGATGCAGTGATACCACAATAGAGGTTGAATAAATCTAGATTATTCCAATTTCTTAACGTGGACAAAATCAGAAGATGAAGCTATTGTCTATTGATGAACTCAAAACTTTAGTTGCAAATCCCGAACACCCTTGTGTATCTATGTATATGCATACCCATAAAGCCGGGTCAGAGATTCGACAAAATCCCATTCGCTTCAAAAATTTAGTTCGGGAAGCCGAGGAACGCTTAAATGCAATAGGAATAAGCCAAACTCAAGCTGCAAATCTGCTTACACCAGTTATGGAACTCGATAAAGTTGATTTCTGGGAACACCAAGATCAGGGATTGGTAATTTTTAGTTCCCAAAATTTATTTCGTTACTATTCTGTACCTATTGAATTTCCAGAATTGGTAGTTGTTGGTGAGCAATTTCATCTCAAGCCTTTACTGCATTTAATTAATAATGATGGGAATTTCTACGTTTTGGCTTTGAGTCAAAAAAAGGTGAGAATTTTTGCAGGAACAGCCCATAGTCTCCATGAAATTCAACTAGAAAATATGCCGAATTCTCTAGCAGATACTCTCATGGAAGATGAGTTACAAAAAGGTATCCAGCATAGAATTGGTATAACTAGAGGAGCAACTGCTTCTGCTCAACATCCAGGTTCTGTTCATGGACAAGGTAGTCCTGACCGAGAGAAGCATGAAGAAGATATTCTACAATTTTGCTACGCTATTGATGGAGCTATACATGAAAAGTTACGAGAAGAAAAAGCGCCTTTGGTATTAGCAGGAGTAGAGTATCTTTTGCCAATTTATCAACAAGCAAATACCTATCCTCATTTGTTAATAGAAGGTATTACTGGTAATCCAGAACTGTTGAATTTAAGAGAATTACATGATCAAGCTTGGAGAATTGTTGCACCATCGTTTCAGGAAAATAAAAAAGCAGCAATAGCACTTTATAACCAATTAGCTGGTGAAGGTAATAGCAAGGCTAATAGTGATATTAAAGAAATCATTCCTGCGGCTTACTATCACCGAGTTGATTATTTATTTATATCTGTGGGTGAACATAAATGGGGAAAATTTAATTTAGAAACAACGACGGTGGATTTACACACAGAAGCAGAAGCAGATGATGAAGATATGTTAGATTTTGCTGCTGTTCATACTATTTTAAATAGTGGCAAAGTTTACACTATCAAATCTCAAGAGATGCTAAATGAAGCAACGGTGGCAGCAATTTTTAGATATTGATAGAATATACATAAGGCTTGCTGATAGCGTAGCGTGGCGTTAGCCAGATAAATCTGAAAACTTTACAGGTAAAGGATTTTGGCCTGTTAGAAGTTAAAAAAGTGCGTCAGATATCAACAATCTGTTTATTTGCGGGATTTATGCAGTCTGACGCACCCTACAACAGATTTTTATTGTTACCCTTGCGTAAATTCTATAATTGTAGGCAAGCTTCGGCTTTACGCCGTGTGTTTGAGTATTTAAGAAGTTAATTTTTTTGGTAACTTCTGATAAATAACTAGGACTTACGCACTGTACGAATCTGCCATGATGTGAATGAACGAAATTGCGTCGTTTTCGCCTTTGGGAATCACTTATTGAGTAAGGTGCGTCAGATAGAGAGAATCTGTTTTTTGTGAAAATATCGTGTCTGACGCACCCTACAAGAAATATAATTCATATTACATATTTGAGGAATCTTGTCAATGCGTAAGTCATAATAACATCTAACCTCACAGAAATAACAGCTTTACCTTCATCCAAATGTGCGATTGCGAAGCGCAACTTAGGAATCGCTCTTTAATTATGATCATTAGGTATTTCATCAACGCGGATAAGTAATCCGGCAAAAGACACAATAAAATCGGGATGACTGGATTCGAACCAGCGGCCCCTTCGTCCCGAACGAAGTGCGCTACCAAGCTGCGCCACATCCCGTTATAAATATATAAATATCATTATGATGATATCATAAGCAGAAAAAAATCACAAATCATATATCTTTCACAGCGGTCTTTGCTTGCTAGGATTAAATGTGTATAACTTCAGTGGTAAAAGTGGATTGTGACTGTAAAACCAGACTGGTTGCGGGTAAAAGCGCCTCAGTGGGAGCGCGTTGGTAACGTTAAAGAAATTTTGCGGGATTTAGCTCTGAATACGGTTTGTGAAGAAGCATCTTGTCCCAATATTGGTGAGTGCTTCAATGCAGGAACCGCCACATTTTTAATTATGGGACCTGCTTGTACTAGAGCTTGTCCTTATTGTGATATTGATTTTGAGAAAAAACCTCAACCCCTAGATGCTACCGAACCCACACGACTAGCAGAAGCAGTCCGACGAATGCGGCTTAATCACGTTGTGATTACTTCCGTTAACCGTGATGACCTACCCGATGGTGGTGCATCTCAGTTTGTTAAGTGTATTACCGCAGTTCGTAGCGTCTCACCTAACACTACAATAGAGGTGTTGATTCCTGATTTATGCGGAAATTGGAATGCACTGGAAATTATTCTCCAAGCTGCACCAGAGGTACTCAACCACAACACAGAAACGATATCACGCTTGTATCGTCGGGTACGTCCTCAAGGTAATTATCAACGAACAATGGAGTTACTACAACGCTCCCGCCAAATTGCACCCAGCACATACACCAAATCGGGTATTATGGTGGGTTTAGGTGAAACTGATGTAGAAGTTCGTCAAGTCATGCAGGATCTACGAGCAGTAGATTGTGATATTTTGACCATTGGGCAATATCTCCAACCTAGTCAAAAACATTTGCAAATATCAGACTTTATCACTCCAGAACAATTTGCAGCTTGGAAAGTATATGGGGAAGAAATAGGCTTTTTACAAATTGTTTCTTCACCATTGACAAGAAGCTCTTATCATGCAGAGCAAGTTAGGGAATTAATGGAACGTTACCCTCGCTAGGAAAGGGGACGCGGGGACATGGGGGAAATCCCCAATTCCCAATCACGCAACTTGATTTTAATAATGACTACTCGAAAACCCAAAATCGAAAATCCAAAATTTGTTGTTATTCTGGGTGCTGGTGCTTGGGGTACAGCCTTAGCAAATTTGGCACAGATAAACGGTCATCAAGTATGCTTGTGGTCGCGTCAGAGTTCCCAGACTCTAGAAACAGTTTTATTCAATGCCGAAATCATCCTTTCGGCTATCTCTATGAAAGGTGTGAGTAGTGTCGCCTCTCTAGTTAAATCTTGTCCCTTGTCTCCAGAGACAATTTTTGTCACAGCCACAAAGGGACTAGAACCGCAAACTACCCGCACACCTTCGCAAATTTGGCAAACGCAATTTCCTGATCATCCAGTAGTGGTACTTTCCGGTCCAAATTTATCTCCAGAAATTGAACAGGAATTACCAGCTGCAACAGTAGTAGCCAGCAAAAATACGGCTGCTGCCCAAATGGTACAGCAAGTATTTTCTTCCAATCGATTCCGTGTATATACAAACCCTGACCCCGTGGGTGTAGAACTGGGGGGTACAATCAAAAATGTGATAGCGATCGCAGCTGGGGTATGTGATGGACTGCATTTAGGAACCAATGCTAAAGCTGCTTTAGTCACTCGTGGCTTGACAGAAATGGTTCGCATTGGTAACATCTTTGGTGCAAAGACGGAAACATTTTACGGTTTATCAGGTCTAGGGGATTTGTTAGCCACTTGCAATAGCCCCTTAAGTCGCAATTACCAAGTTGGATACCAATTAGCTTGTGGCAAAACTCTGACAAAAATTATAGCTAATTTACCAGGAACCGCTGAAGGAGTGAACACTTGCCGGGTTTTAATGCAAATATCCCAGCAGCAAAATATCCCTATCCCTATTACTGAACAGGTCTATCGTTTACTTGAGGCTGAGGTTACACCTCAACAAGCCCTGGATAAACTAATGTTACGAGATATCAAGCCAGAGTATATCCACTAAAGCTATGGCTTCTGTAACGCTGTGCTATCAGCATTATTTCGGAACTGACATCGGCTCATGACCAAATAATCACTAAAAAAAGTGCTAAATCGTCAGGAAATTACTTCCCTAGTCGTGTAAATATAACTATGTACTTTATAAACAGCAAAATTACTATGAATATGTTTATACCTGGTTATAAAAATAACGGTTAATTTAGCTCAAAAGTACAGTGTTAACTCAGTAATTACTAATTTACAGCCTAGTAACACTTTGGGGAATTTGTAACTTTTAACTACTGTTCCGTCAGGTCTTTAGGCGTTTCATTCACATGACTGGCTGATTCACAGCTATTGGTTCAATCTCAAGAACGATAGTTGCTGAACAAGCCAAGTAAAATGTAACAAAAATAACTAGTACAAGAATTTGCAAAGAATTGTACTGTAAACATCAACAATGTTCGTTCATCGTAAATTACGGGAACAATAGCAACAGTTGATTTTGCTGAACTAATTTTAGCTGACCGTAATCTATTGTTACCTGGAGCAATTAAGACATTATGCCAGCAACATCTTTTTACACAGATGCCGCCTACGATGCCCACAAGTCTAGCCCCACATTAGACTCTGATTTAACTATTGATGACAGTGACTTGTCTTTAGATGATTTGCAAGATATAGAAATAGCTGCTGTTGATTCTCATAATTTAGCCGCTAACAATAACCGTCGGAGTACAGACTTAGTACGTCTATATCTTCAAGAAATTGGTCGGGTGCGGTTGTTAGGTCGGGATGAAGAAGTTGCAGAAGCCCAAAAAGTGCAACGATATTTGCGAATGCGAATAGTTCTTGCGAATGCGGCCAAAGAAGGAGACGAAGTGATTGCACCCTATCTGAGATTAGTCGAAGTTCAAGAGCGTTTATCCTCTGAATTAGGACATCGCCCTTCCTTGGAAAGATGGGCTACTACTGCGGGGATTGAGTTATCGGATCTCAAGCCTACTTTGTCAGCAGGTAAACGTCGCTGGGCAGAAATTGCTAAGTTGACAGTAGAAGAACTAGAAAAAGTTCAGTCACAAGGACTCCAAGCCAAAGAACATATGATTAAGGCGAATCTGCGCCTGGTAGTTTCTGTGGCCAAGAAGTATCAAAATCGTGGCTTGGAATTGTTAGATTTAGTCCAAGAAGGGACTTTAGGTTTAGAACGAGCCGTGGAAAAATTTGACCCCACTAAGGGTTATCGTTTTAGTACTTATGCGTATTGGTGGATTCGGCAGGGAATTACCAGAGCGATCGCCACTTCTAGCCGCACAATTCGCCTCCCTGTACATATTACAGAAAAACTCAACAAAATTAAAAAAGCCCAACGTAAAATTGCTCAAGAAAAAGGTCGTACTCCCACCTTAGAAGACTTAGCAATTGAATTAGACATGACACCTGTGCAAGTCAGGGAAGTTTTGTTGCGTGTACCTCGTTCAGTTTCTTTAGAAACCAAAGTCGGTAAAGATAAAGATACTGAGTTGGGCGAATTGCTGGAGACTGATAGCGTCACTCCAGAAGAAATGTTAATGCGAGAATCTTTACAAAAAGATTTGCAAAATTTACTAGAGGATCTCACTAGCCGTGAGCGTGATGTCATCCTCATGCGTTTTGGTTTATCCGATGGTCATCCTTACTCATTAGCTGAAATTGGCCGCGCCCTTGACTTATCAAGAGAACGTGTACGACAAATTGAATCTAAGGCTTTACAAAAACTGCGCCAACCCAAACGCCGTAACCTGATCCGCGACTATTTAGAGTCTTTAACTTAGTACAGGGGGCAGAAGGTGAAAAGCTGCTGACATCAGCTTTTGCTACCTTTCTGGATTGAAGTTGTTGCCATCCTACTACATGAAGGGCTTGAACACTGAATAAGCTTGAAGGTTTTTGGTGACTCGGTTTTATGAGCAGTTTCTGTAAATGCAGTCACTGGCAACGGCCATACCAAATTCTAACCTTGAGATTTAAAATTGTCACCTGACAAATAACAAATAGCAAATATTCTCAATAAGCTATATTTGTTGCAAATCAAGCCTAAAATTTGTTATATTCTCAATTAACAGGCTTTGTTGAGAAAATTTAGTATGACTGTCTACACAACTGGTTCACTCAAGGCAGAACTAAACGACCGAGGCTGGCGTTTAACTCCACAGCGCGAAACAATTCTACACATTTTTCAAGAACTTCCGCAAGGTGAACATTTAAGCGCCGAGGATCTTTATCATCGCCTAGAAACTGACGGCGAAGGGATAAGTCTATCAACCATCTATCGGACTTTGAAGTTGATGGCGAGAATGGGGATTTTGCGAGAACTGGAACTAGGTGAAGGACATAAACATTATGAACTTAACCAGCCCTATCCCCATCACCATCATCACTTAATTTGTGTTAAGTGTAACACCACAATTGAGTTCAAAAATGAGTCAATTTTAAAAATTGGCGTAAAAACAGCCCAAAAAGAAGGTTTTCACCTACTTGACTGTCAACTGACAATTCATGCCGTTTGTCCCAAATGCCAAAGGGCATTAATGCCGCTTTAGCATCAGGGTGAGTCACCAGGCTAAAAACTCTGCGCGTCTTCGTGTTGCCCTATAATCGGTTAGTGGGGGAATCCTCTGCCCAATCTAAGCAGCTGCTAGTGGAATGAGGCAGTCTGGCTGGAGAAAAGAAAGTTTGTTGCATCAGCTTTTGATCATTTTTCAACTCGATAGTTATCTTTGTCGGACTGTGCTAAAAGCTGCCGCTGATGATATCACCGGAGCTAACGCCATAGAACTCTTGGGCGCGTTTGATTGCTTTTTTAGTGTCTTCTGCCATGATGCCGTTGATTGATCCCTTATAAAAACCTTTCTCCTGTAGTCGCATTTGAACTTCCAAAACACTAAAATCGCTGTTGGGTGAGATTTTAGCTAAGTGATGTAACTTAGAGCGGGTAGTAGTTCCAGCAATGCTGTTAGCTTCTAAGTGATGATGTTTTTGAAAGCGACTAACAGCATCTGCGGTGTAAGAACCATAGTAACCATTGGGTTGTCCGTCTAGATATCCGGCTTTGATTAATTGTTCTTGGAGAATTCTGACAGCTTCACCGCGATCGCCTAAACTGAGTTGATCTCGATTAACTTCCTTGTTTAGAGTATCTTCCCCACTTTCTGCATCTACTGGCGGTAATTTAGCCAGTGTAGTTGGTCCAACAATACCGTCAGCGCTTAACTTATAAGCTTTTTGAAATCGTTTAACAGCTTCCTCCGTAATTGGACCAAATATACCACTCGGATTCCCAAAATAAAAACCAGCAATTCGCAAGCGTGCTTGTAAAACTTTCACGTGTTCACCTTCATCACCTTTAGTAATGAGTTTGGGATTTTGACGCTTGTTAGTTACATAACTGGGATTACTGGTTGTAGTGCTTTGCGTTGGTGCTGTAGCAGTTTTGGTTGTTGTACTTTCTGGCGTTTTTTGCCAACTTTCTAATTTTTGCCAAGTTTTAACTTCAAAAACCCCATTAATCGGCAAACCAGCAGCTTTTTGAAAGTCTCGGACAGCATCTTCTGTAGAAGAGTCATAGACTTCAGTAATGGGATCTCGATAGAAACCGGCTGTGTTTAACTTTTGTTGCAGATTTTTGACAGAAGGGCCTTGATCGCCTTTTTCTAATGCCAAAACGCTACCCACAGAACTGAAAATAGAGAGAATTAACACAACGGGAAGCATATACTTCCAAGCCTTGCTAGAAAGGCGTTTCCAGTCTGGTATGGCGGCTGGGTGAAATAGAGAAGCTAATTCACCGAATTCACTATCTTCATAGGCAAAAGCTAGGTGCAAATACGCAATATTTTCCATATTTGTTTCCTAAACCACTTTATATTTCTTCAATTGCGGCTTCAGCTTGATGTACTAGGTTTCTTAAATCTGCCAAGGTCTGTGTGCTGACATCCTGCCATAAACCGCGCTGATGTGCTTCTAATAGTCTTTCGGAAATATCACGCAACGCCCACGGGTTCTTTTCTTGGATGAATTCACAGACAATTGGATCTTGTAAATATGCCTGGACGATACCCTGATACATATGATCTTCTACACATTGAGCGGTAGCATCGTAGGCAAATAAGAAATCTACAGTCGCGGCCATTTCAAATGCACCCTTGTAACCGTGACGCATAACTCCCGCAATCCATTTGGGATTAACTACACGAGAACGATATACCCGCGCAATTTCTGCTTTGAGTTGGCGGACTTTTGGCTGGCTGGGAATGGAATTGTCACCAAAATAGGTTTGAGGATTTTTTCCTTGGAGAGAACGCACCGCTGCGGTTAAGCCACCCTGAAATTGGTAATAATCATCAGAATCGAGTAAATCGTGTTCCCGGTTGTCTTGATTGTGCAGTACAATTTGCATTTGCTTCAAGCGTTGCTCAAATGCTTCCATAGAGGTGACAGGTGACAGGTGACAGGTGACAGTATTATTATCTTCCGTTGTCTGTTTACTCTTCTCTGTTCCCTGTTCCCTGTTCCCTGTTCCCCCAGAATAAGCGTAAGAACTCCAATTCATGTAAGCGCGGGCTAAATCCTGATCATCTTGCCAATTTTGGGAGGCGATTAAGCCTTGGAGTCCTGCACCGTAAGCACCTGGTTTAGAACCAAAGACACGATATTGCGATCGCTCTTGTGCCGCTTCTAAACTTAAACCCTCTTGAGTCCATAAGTCAGTATCTTGACGAACTGCTTCTGCTAAAGGGTTTTCATCTGTCGGTTCATCTAATGCGGCTACGGCTGTGACAGCTTGGGAAAATAAATCAATCAAGTTGGGAAAAGCATCTCGGAAAAATCCTGAAATTCTTAAAGTCACATCCACACGGGGACGACCCAAAATAGATAAAGGCAAAATTTCAAAATCTACTACTCTTCTGGCTGCACCATCCCAAACAGGTTGAACACCGATTAAAGCCAAAGCCTCAGCCATATCATCGCCACCAGTTCGCATGGTAGCAGTTCCCCATAATGATAAACCTAAAGTTTTAGGATATTCTCCATGTTCTTGGGTGTAGGTTTCAATCAGGCTTTCGGCGGCGTTTCTGCCAACATCCCAAGCGGTTTCTGTGGGAATGGCGCGAATATCCACGGCGTAAAAGTTCTTACCTGTGGGGAGGACTTCTGGACGGCCACGTGTGGGTGCGCCAGAAGCTGCGCTGGGAATATATTTTCCATCTAGTCCGCGTAAGAAGTTGGTGATTTCTTCGGTGGTTTTTTGCAGTGCGGGGAGGAGTTTGGACTGTATCCAGTCGAGAGTAGTGGTGACGGAGGATGGCTGGAGAGGGCGGGGAGACCCCGCCCCTACGGGGGACTGGGAATTTATGAGTTCTTCGACTAAAAAGGCGGCTTCTGCTTCTAGGAGTTCTACTACATCGCCGATGATGTGGCAAGAGTTTAGCCTCTCACAAAGGCGAGAAGGTGCAGAGAGAGGGGTTGAAAAATCATCCGTGAGGGGGTCTATATCTAAGCCCCATTCTTGGGCTATGGCGCGGGTAATGCCGATGGAATGGCGGTTGGGGAGGCGGGCGATCGCTACTATTAAGTCTCGTAGTTGTGTACCTTGGGGACATTGACCGAAAATGTGGAGTCCATCGCGGATTTGGGCTTCTTTGAGTTCGCACAAATAGCCATCTAGGGAATTTAAGATTAAGGTTTCAAAATTTAAGATGTCTTTTGCGTCGGTAATTCCTAAGTCTTTATAGAGATTTTCTTTGATGACTAATTCTTGAATGCGATCGCGTATTGTTGGTAAACGGGTAGGATCTAAACTTGCGGCTTCGTAGTATTCATCAATTAAATTTTCTACCTGTTGCAATGCACCATATAATTGAGCGCGAGTCATTGGCGGTGTGAGATGGTCAATAATTACTGCTTGGGCGCGGCGTTTAGCTTGAGAACCCTCACCAGGATCATTGACAATAAACGGATATAGGTGAGGCATAGCTCCAAAAGCAACTTCAGGATAACAAGTTTTAGATAAGGCAATACTTTTACCAGGTAGCCATTCTAAGTTTCCATGTTTACCGACATGAGCGATCGCATCAGCCCCAAAACAACTAGAATTTTTTTCCCGCACCCAATAGTAAAAAGCCAAATAAGCGTGAGTAGGCTCCAAATCCGGCGCATGATAATTCAAACTAGGGTCAAGATCATAACCCCGTGAAGGCTGAATCCCCACAAAAACATTACCAAATTGAATCCCACAAATAGCTAAAACCTCCTCATCCTCTGCGACCTCTGTGCCTCTGTGGTTCGTTTCTCCAAAAAATCCCCAACGGCCACTAATACCTTCCTGCACAGTTTCTGGTAAACCAGCAAAATACTCTCGATATTCTTGCGCCGAAAGACCTTGCTGTATTGGTTTCCAATCTTTTCCTTCAGGATCATTAGTAACGCCAGATGTGAGAAGTTGAATTAATTCATCACCAGTCGCTGGGATATCTCCGACTTCATAACCAGCCAACTGTAAAGCTTTGAGAATTTCCACACAACTAGCAGGAGTGTCAAGTCCTACGCCATTAGCAAGGCGACCATTGGTGTTGGGGTAATTTGCTAAAATTAGAGCTATGCGGCGTTCTTGGGGCGTTTTTTGGCGTAATCTTACCCAATTTGCGGCTAATTGAGCGACAAAATCAATGCGATCGCTCTTTGGTTCATAAATTACCACATCTGTTTCTAAATCATTATTGCGAGTTTGCAAACTTTTAAAGGACACAGCCCGACTAATAATCCTCCCGTCTACCTCTGGTAATGCCACATTCATCGCCATATCACGGGGTGTCAAACCTTGTGACTGTGACTCCCACTGTTCCACGGAACTAGCACAGAGAATTACTTGTAAAACGGGGACATCTAATTTTTCCCAAAGTTCGATTTGCGGTGTTTCTGTTTCCAACCGTGCTAGGGAAAAACTGGTGGTATTGAGTAAACAATCAATATGCTGTCCATCTTTCGGCTGAAATAACTCATACAACTGTTCACTCACACCAGGTTCACGCAACGAAGAAACAAACACTGGTACAGGTTGTAAATTTTTTTCTACTAAAGCCGCACATAAAGCATCAATAACCTTAGTATTTCCCGCCAAATAATGAGCGCGGTAAAACAAAATACCAACTTTAGAAGGTGACAGGTGACAGGTGCTACGCCACGGTGACAGAGTAGAAGTGGAAGTGGAAGAAGTAGAAGAAAATTCTTCCCCAGTCCCCAGTCCCCAGTTCCCAATCCCCAACCTCTCATACATTCCCACACGAGGAACAGGTTGTGGTGGTGGGGGATTAAACGAGGTAGAGAGGGCTGTATCAGCGATAAATTGGAGGGCGTTCAGGAAATTTTCAATACCACCTTCCTGAAAGTATTGCCAAATTTGCTTAACAATTTCTAAAGAAATCGTAGATTTAGAGATTAAATCAAGATCAAGTCCGTCGTCTCCTGGCATTACAATAAGGGTTGTACTATTACGTTGCACAATTTCTTGTACCACTTCCAAGCCATAACCCCAGTAAGAACTTCCACCAATTAAACGGAGAACGATCACTTGGGCTGATTCTAATACTTGTTCAGCATAAGCATCTATACTTATTTGTTGTTGTAGTTGTAACAGGTTGGCTACTCTAATTTGTGGAAATTGGGCAGGTAATTTGGTAACGACAGCTGCTAGGGTTTGAATGTCGGTATCGGCAGCCGTGATTAACACGAAAGGTGATGGGGTTTGTTCAAGGAAAATTACGCCTTCCGACTGATTCCATCCCCCTGGTGTAGCACTTATACGATGCATAATTCTCTTTTACCGTTTTACACTGTTGGTTAGTACACAATCAAAAACAACTTCTAAATCCAGCATTTAGCCCCTCTCACCACATTTTTGAAAATGCTTATTTCTCCTGATTTGGGCTTTTCTCGAACCTTGCCTTTAAGTGTATTTAATCAGCTTGGAGAATTATTACAGCAAATGGTTCCAGCGGTAGAAAGTGATGCTTTAGTGCTGACCGAAGCTGTACTGGTTCGGATAAAACTGCCTGTAGAATGGCAAGAACAAAGGTTTAAACTGGTGGTTTCTCAGGGATTTAATGCACTGTTGGTGGGAACCCAAAAGCTGGAAAATCAAGAAATTGACTCAGCCCTAAATGCTAGTTTGACATTTAATCAGGAAGCGATCGCATCTTTTGTCTCTAAATTGCGAAATTTGTTTGAGTCTAATTCTGACACATACCAAAATCTTGAGCAATATCAGCAACTTCTTGCTCCTAATGATGCCACACTCCAAAGTAAATTTACGCTGTTATTATTAGAATATCTGCTCCCTGATTTCAACATAGATTTAACAGTACCTGCCAATTTAATTTCTCCAGAGAATTTTAGTTGTCAGTCGGTGGAAAATGCCTTGATAAAACAGATTGCTCAAGAACGTCTGTTAAATCAAGTAAATACACAAATCCGCAAAAGCCTAAATTTGCCAGTAATTATGGCAACGGCAATTACACAAGTACGTGAATTTCTAGAATTAGATAGATTAGTAATTTATAAATTTGAGCCGCTTAAAGTCAAGACTCAACATACACAAGATTTAATCCTAAGTTCAGTTAATTCTCAATCCTTAGAACAGAATAATGAAAATTGCTGGGGTTGTATAGTTTATGAAGCCCGTGCTACAGACAATATTACCTCTGTGTTAAATTTTCAAGAAAAAGAATGTCTGACGCGCATTTCTCACTGTTGGGAAAAATATCGTCAAGGTTTTATCTTAGCTGTTGATGATGTGGAAAAAACCTATGCACTGGAAGTGTGTTTATTAAATTTTTTAAGGACAAACCAAATTCGGGCAAAATTAGCAGCCCCAATTATGTTTGAAGAAAAACTTTGGGGGCTTTTAATTGCTCACCAATGTCATGTTCCTCGTGTATGGCAAGAAAGTGAAAAAAACTTATTAAATTCAATTGCAGAACAATTAGCGATTGCTATTCATCAAAGTGATTTAATGCATTCTTTACGAGATGCTACGCAAACACTAACTCAAGAAAAACAAACTTTAGAACAACGAGTGATTGAACGGACTATGGCAATGCGGGAAGCACTACTAGCCGCAGAAGCCGCCAGTCGTCTCAGAAGTGAATTTCTGGCTACAATCAGTCATGAATTGCTCACACCTTTAACTTATGTGATTGGGATGTCTTCGACATTATTACGTTGGCCTTTGGGTGAGTTAAGCCAACGACAACGTAATTATTTACAAACTATCCATGACAGTGGTGAACATTTATTAGAAATGATTAATGACATCCTCGATTTATCACAAATTGAGGCTGGTAAAGCAATATTAAATATTTCTGAATTTTCTTTGATCAAAACAGCAGAAAATGCACTAGAATCATTATCAGAAAAAGCAAACAGCGAAAAAGTTACTCTTAAACTCGATTTACAAATTAACCCTTTGCGCGATTTATTTACTGCTGATTCTGGAAGAGTAGAACAAATTCTCTGGAATTTATTAGCTAATGCTATCAAGTTTACTCCCGCAGGTGGCAGCGTTACTTTGCGTTTGTGGGTAGAAGATGACACTGCTGTTTTTCAAATTGAAGATACTGGTATTGGCATCCCAGAAGATCAATTACCACTACTATTTGAAAAATTTCAGCAACTTGATACACCCTATCGTCGTCGCTATGAAGGTACAGGAGTTGGTTTAGCTTTAACTAAACAAATTATAGAACTTCATCGCGGTCGAATTGAAGTAGAATCGACTGTAAGCATAGGTTCAATTTTTACTATCTGGATACCAAATCAATTAAAATAATTCGTAATTCGTAATTCGTAATTCGTAATTCGTAATTCGTAATTCGTAATTCGTAATTCCTAATTTGTAATTCCTAATTTGTAATTCCTAATTTGTAATTCGTAATTCGTAATTCGTAATTCGTAATTTGTAATTCCTAATTTGTAATTCGTAAATTGAATTAAACTCCCAGAATTTGTTAAACAATTAAAAATCAAAAATCAAAAATGACTAATTTACAAAAAGGATTAATTGTTTCCTGTCAAGCACCTGTAAATTCTCCATTACATGATGCTTATGTAATTGCAGCAATGGCGCAAGCTGCTGTTAATAATGGTGCTGTTGGCGTGAGAATTGATACGCCAAATCATATTAAAGCTGTGAGAGAAAAAGTACAAGTACCAATTATTGGACTCTGGAAACAAGTCATAACCGGTTCTGATGTTTACATTACACCACAGTTTCATCACGCTGTAGCTGTGGCACAAGCAGGTGCAGATATTATTGCTATAGATGCTACGATGAGAAATCGTCCTGGTGATGAAAAATTAATTGATATTATTAACAGTATTCATCAAGAATTGGGTAAACCAGTTATGGCAGATGTAGATACATTTGCCGCAGCAAAATTAGCTGTTGATGCTGGTGCTGATATAGTGGGAACTACTCTAGTTAGCTACACTACAGAAACTAAAAATTTTGCTCCTCCTGGTTGGGAATTACTCACCCAAATCATAGAAAATCTTGATACTTTTGTTATTTGTGAAGGCGGTATTTCTTCACCAGCAATGGCAAGAAAAGCCTTAGATTTAGGTGCTGATGCTGTTGTTGTGGGTGGGGCAATTACGGGAATTGATTTGTTAGTTAAAGCTTATAATTCTGCATTATAAGCTATTTCCATATAAGAGAAATCAACCCACATTTAGCATTACAGGAACTAAAAACTTATATTTAGTTGACCAATTTCATCTCTATTTCATCTAGGGTTGGCATTTTTGGAGATGAACAGTATTTGGCTATTAATGATGGTTACTTACTCTCCAGAATCAACCTTCAGAAGCAGCTTACCAACATCACCGCTATTTAAAACGGTAACAGAAGCGTTAGGTAAAGTTCCCATAGTTCAATTAAATCGAATTCACCCCAGTTGTCAACATCATCATTTATATTTAAAATTAGAATCTTGTAATCCCGGTGGGAGTATTAAAGAAAAAAATGCGGCTTATCTGGTGAATGAAGCCGAAAAACAAGGTTTATTGCGGCCAGGAGGTACAATTGTTGAATCTAGTTCTGGTAACTTTGGCATTGGGTTAGCCATTGTCGGTGCAACTAAGGGTTACAGGGTGATGATTGTCATTGATGCGAAAACTCCTGTAACAATGCGGAGAATGCTTACTGCTTATGGTGCAGAATTAGTAGAAGTGCCTCTGAGTGCGGCTGATGCTCAAGGTTCGATGCAGGTAGCAAGAATGGCAAAAGCTCAGGAATTAGCCACAAATATTGCTGGTGCTTGGTATCCTTGTCAACATAAAAATCCTAGTAATACTGATGCCCATGAACTTTGGACAGCGCGGGAAATAGAAGCTGCTTTTGGTGGTGCGCCGGATGCTATCGCTATTGGAGTCAGTACAGCCGGACAATTAGGCGGTATCAGTCGCTATTTTAAACAGTATTATCCCCAAACCAGAATTATTGGTGTTGATGTGGCAGGATCGGCTATTTTTGGTACACCCAGACACCCCTATAAGATGACTGGACTGGGTTTATCCTTCGTTCCCCCCAATTTTGACCCGCAAGTGTTAGACGCGGCTTATAGCGTTGATGATAGGCTGGCGTTTTCGGTTTGTCATGCTTTGGCTAAACAGGAAGGAATGCTTTTAGGTGCTTCCACTGGTGCAATTGTCGCCGCAGCTTTAGCGGATGGCCAAAGATTTACTAAACCTCAAACTATGTTACTACTTAATCCTGACCGAGGCGATCGCTATCTCGAAACAGTTTACAATGCTGATTGGTTAACTGCACAGGAAATTACAATCCTCGAAAATACCAATTTAACGACAGCAATTGCGAATCTTCTACCTGTACCATTGGATATTGTTGGTAGGAGTCAAGAGTCATAAAGATAATTTTCTCACGCAAAGGCGCAAAGGCGCAAAGGGTAAGAGTTTAAAAGTTAGATTTTTGCGCTTTTTGCACACATAGCTTCGTGATGATATGAAATTACAAGAACCCCAATCTCAACCAGTTAGTTTAGGGACTTTATGGCGGGAATTTCTGCCTTTATCCCTCAGTGATGTGACTATGGCCTGTGGTGATCCGATGATGACCACTACATTAGCTCATCTTCCTGATGCTCAAATTAACCTGGCGGCTGTAGGTATTGCTAAATCTTTGGCGATATTTTTTGAAAGTCCGATTATTATGATTCTGCACGCTGCTAACGCTTTGGCTGGTTCTCAAGATTCACGCAAAGCATTATGGCGGTTTACTTTATTGGTAGGTGGAGGACTAACTTTTTTATTAAGTTTGTTAGGAATACCGATCATTTTTAATTTTGTGGGTGTGAGTCTGTTGGGGATTCCATCAGCAATGTTAGCTACAGTTAGTCAAGTATTATTACTAATGGGCGGTTGGCCATTTGCGATCGCTTGGCGGCGTTATTTTCAAGGATTATTAATTTATCATGGTCAGCCTGGTGCTTTAGCAAAAGCCAGTATTTGCAGACTATTAACCTTAGCAGTAGTTCTAATTATCGGCTTTTTATTACAAATATCTGGCGGTGTCCTAGCTGGATTAGCCCTCATTGCTGGCGTGATAGTAGAAGCTATAGTTGTCACATTTTTTGCCTATCGTTCTGGGGCAATTTTACCACCGGAAATAGAACAGCCTAATTTACCTCAAAACTTAGCACAGGTGTGGAAATTCTATTTTCCTTTGGCTAATTCTATGATGGTGGTATGGGGAGGAAGGGCGATATTAATTAGCATTCTTGCCCGCGCTGAAGATGCGACAATTGCCATTGCTGCTTGGTCTGCGGCTTGGGGGTTGGTTCTGGTAATTGCCAATTCTACCCGCATGGTACAGCAAATGGTGATTAAATATCGTCATCAAGTGAGCGATCGCCAATTACTGACTTTTGCCATCAGTGTTGGTGGTGCTTGTTCCAGCTTACTATTATTGATGAGTTTAACACCAATAGGCGATCGCATTGTTCAAAGTTTTATCGGTAATGATCTCACCCTCGCTAAAAGCATTAAACCAGTTCTTTTAATATGTACAATTGTCCCATTATTTGTGGCTTTACAAAATGCAACTCAGGGGTTTTTAGTCAGCGAAAATCGCACAGGACACGTCAATCTATCTACTTGGTTAGGAACAGGAACTTTATTAATAATTGCTACTTTTGCTATTAACAAAGGCATGAATGGGGCAATGGCTGCCGCTATAGCCATGATTACGTCTATGTTAGTTGAAGTTACCTGTTTACTTTGGAAACGAGTGGCAAAGTCACAGTAAATGTACTGCCATTATCTACAAGACTTTGTACTTCTAATTTGCCTTTGTGAGTTTGGACAATTGCCAAAGAAATAGCTAAACCTAAACCCGAACCTCCTGTATTTCGAGAACGATCTGCATTGACTCGATAAAAGCGATCAAAAATATGGGGAATATCAGCAGCAGGAATACCAATACCTGTATCTTTGATAGTAATTATACCTTGATTATCATTGGTTGTCAGATTAATTTTCACTTCCCCACCAACGGGGGTATATTTAATAGCATTACTAACTAAATTTAGCAACATTCGATAAATTTGACTTTCATTACCTTGAATATAAAAACAAGCTTGATCAGGAACATGACTAAATAATAAAACCTCTGCATTCATAGCCAAACATAATAATTCTTCTTCTACATCTGCAACTAGATCATTTAAACAAATTTGTTGTATTTTTACTTCCTGTAAACCACTTTCCAACCTAGATAATAATAACAAATCTTGGGTTAAAGTGACCAATCTTTTAATTTGTCTCTCAAGTGCTTTTTGAGTTTCTTGGTTAATTGAATTTGTTTCAACAATTGTTTGTAAAGATGTAATAGGAGTGCGTAACTCATGAGCGGCATCAGCCGTAAATTGTTCTAATTTTTGATATGATTTTTTAATAGGGAGCATAGCTAAACCTGCTAACCACCAACCCCCACTACCAATAATAATCATAGCAGTAGGAATACCCAATAATAACAACAAATGTAGACTATTCATATAATCATTTAATCGTTGTATGGATCTGCCAACTTGTAAATATCCCCACAATTGATTATTGTTAATTTTTAAAGGCATTAAATGTAAATGATATAGTTCACCATTGCGATTTCTGATATCATAAGAATGATGAAGTTTAATATTATCAGTAAATTCATCAGGATCATGATTAATAGCAGCAATAGCTTCACCTTTGGAATTTAATAACCTAACATAATGACCTTGTAATAATAAACTCATCACTGCTGATTCAGATTTTATTTTTACACAAGATTGTTTTTCAAAACAAATTTCTGGAAAAGATTTTCTAATATTAAGAGGTAAAATTCCTGGAGTTTTTAACTGAGTTTTCAGTTTATCTTCAAATACCTTTCCCAAAACTTCTAATTCTCGATCAAGAGTGCGAGTAAAAGCTTTTACCATGACAATATGAGCGATATAACCACATATTAATAAAGTTGTACCCATAACCCCAGCATAGGTAATAGCTAATTTAAAACGAGAATTATTAAATAGTGAATTATTATTCATAAAAATTGAGATTTTATAACTGTAAAAATCTAATAAAAATGTAGGTTGGGTTAAGCGATAGCGCAACCCGACACAGTTTTATAATTTTGGGTTATTCTCAACCCAACCTACAACTGTTGCATAGTTAATTTAAACAGAAAAACGATAACCAAAACCCCGAATAGTTTCAATCGCTGTAGGAAAACCGCATTCTAATAATTTGCGTCGTAATAATCTTATTTGTGCAGCAACCACATTACTCACAGTATCACTTTCAAAATCCCACAATCTGGCGCGAATTTGTTCATGAGTTAGTATTTGTTGAGGATGCTGCATAAAATATTCTAGCAGTTGAAATTCTTTGGCTGTGAGGATAATAGGTGAAGAATTTTTACTATTTAAATTCACCAGTGAAAAATTACCGTAATCTAACATTAAACCATCTACTTGTAACTGCGGTGGTTGGAAATTTGGCGATCTTCTTTGTAATGCTCTTACCCGCGCCAATAATTCTTCCATACCAAATGGTTTAACAAGATAATCATCTGCTCCCGCATCTAAACCAGTTACACGATCATTCATACTATCTCTTGCTGTTAATAACATAACTGGTAATTGATTTTTCTGCGCTCTTAATCTTTTACATATTTCTAATCCTGATAACTTGGGTAACATCCAATCTAAAATCGCAATTTCATATCTTTGTGGTATTGTATTCAGATAATCCCAAGCCGTCTCTCCATCTTCTGCCCAATCTACTATATAATCACGCTGGGTAAGAGCATTATGAATGCTAACACCTAAATCATGTTCATCTTCAACTAATAATAAACGCATAATTAAAAATTGTTTTTTTGATCTAGTCAGTAGTTGAAAATTCTCAATATATCAAATTTCATCGTTTAAAAATTAGCATTTGATTACCAACAACTGGACTACGTGCTACTAGCTTATCTTGAAAATCAATAATTTCTAAATGGCTGAAATTTAGTTCTTGAGAACGTTGTAATATATCCGCAGCTAGTTTATCTTGTTGAGATTTTTCTAGCTCATACCAAACATCACTAATTTTGATAGTTAAATCACCGGTACGGAAATTGGCTTGAATAGATTTTATCAGTTTAGAAGAAATGCTTTCACTTTCGCTACTTTTTAAGGAAATACTAATGTCTGAAAACTGATTTTCAATAGCCGCAATTAAAGCTTGTTCTGGTGTTAATTCTATAATTGGTGTTGGTGTAGGTTCGGGAATTGGTTCTTGCGTTGGTTCTGGTTCTGGAATTATTGTGGGTTCGGGAATTAGTTCTGGTTCTTGTGTCGGTATGGGTTCTGGTTCAGGAATTGGTTCTGGGGAAGCAGTTACAGTTGGTATGGGTGCGGGAACTTCCTCAACTGAGGGAAGATTTGTTACTTCAACAGGTTTAGAAGTGAATAAAAATGCAGTTGTTCCCACTATTCCCACAGCAATTACCGCAAAAATTCCTGTCAAAACTGTATCTGACAAATTATTTGATATATTTGATGGTAAAAATAAACGAAATGTCCTCAAAAATCCATCCCACCCGGACAGTATCCTTTGTAAAAAATTGGGCTTCTTCTCCGCAGTTAGAGTCTGTTTAGTCTCTAGTTTTACCACAGTGGTTTCTAAAACCCCAATCGTTCCCCTCAAAATTTGGATAATTGTTGTCTTCCAAATTGACTGATTTGTCTGGTATTCTTGTGGGGAAGGCTGATTTTTTTCCTCATTCCTTTGTTTTCGTCGGTTGTCTGGTGACATGGAACTTTCCCTCAAATTAGCAAATCAAAAACATAGAAATTACATTTTGACTATCATCATTTATTGTGCCATTTATTGGATTTATTGATTTATGAAACTTAACCGTCGTCAATTTTTATTTTTAGGTAGTCTTAGCGCTATTGGTACAGGATTTACAGGTTGGAAACTAGTTGGTCAAAATTCTGAAAATATTCTTGTAGATTCAGTAATCGCTGCTACCCCAAATAAAAAAGATTTACTATTACGTTTTGTGTCTGTAGCTGATACCGGAACTGGTGCTAGAGGACAGTATTCTGTAGCAAAAGCTATGAATTTTTATCACCAAAAAAATCCATATAATGTAGTAGTTTTAGCTGGTGATAACATTTACAATAACGGCGAAATTGAGAAAATCAATGCAGTTTTTGAACGTCCTTATCAACCTTTGCTGAAAAATGGCGTGAAATTTCATGCTTGTTTAGGTAATCATGATATTCGTACTGATAATGGAGTTCCCCAAGTTAAATATGCTGGCTTTAATATGAAGGGGCGTTATTATACGTTTAGTCAAGATAAAGTTCAGTTTTTTGCTTTAGATACTAACGGTAATGCTGATTGGAAAAATCAGTTAATTTGGTTAGAGAAAGAATTAAGTTTAAGTAAAGCTGATTGGAAAGTTGTGTTTGGTCATCATCCAATTTATTCATCTGGTCATTATGGGAGTAATGCTAATTTTATTAAAATTTTTACTCCTCTGTTTCAAAAATACAATGTTCAACTTTATATCAATGGTCATGAACACAATTATGAACGCACTCGTTCTATTAATGGAACTACCTATTTAATTTGTGGTGCTGGCGCGGGTAATCGTCCTATTAGCCGTTCTGAGTTGACTGAATATTCGACTAGTAATTTGAGTTTTGCGGCTTATGATGTGTATACAGATAGAATTGAGGTGAGTGGTATTGGTGTTGATAATCGTGTTTTTGATCGGGGTGTGATTAAGTTGAGGAGTGTTTAGATATAGAGGTTTTTTCTCACGCAGAGACGCAGAGGCACAGAGAGGAGTAATGATTGATAAGTGTTTAGGAAATCAAATAAATTGTCCGCAACAGTGAGTTGTACGTTCAATTTCAGTTTCAGTGAACCAAATAACTTTCAACTTGAATTAATACGAATATAGAAGATGATCAATAAACCCCATTTTAAGCCTTGTTACTCCGTGGAAACTATAGCACCAGACCAGGTATTTCTCTTGTCTGAAAGAGAGGTAATTTGGTTGAGTGATCACCTTTCTTATCGTGTAGCTTCTTTACTGCAAGAACACCATTACAGTGTTGATGAAATTATAGAAATAATTCAACTAGAACTATTAAATAAACAACAATTACCTCAGGAAAGAAACGACTTTTTCCAAAATTTTCTTGATATCAGTATCAAGACTCAATATGCCCTATTCCAAATGGAAAAACAAGGATATCTGGTTGAAAAGAATGACTCATTACCATCGCATTTAGCTATTTTTTGTCATCATCTCAACATTACTCCCACAGTCGCTTATCTAAGGTTGCAATCAACTAAAGTTACCGTCAAACCTTATCCTTCTCTTCCTACCGCAGACTTAATAGCTATTCTTAAATCCCTTCATATTCAAGTAGTTGATGAAGGACATCTTACAGTTGTCTTAACTGATGACTACCTCCACCCTAACCTAGAGGAATTTAATCAACAAGCATTAAAGTCCCAATCTCCCTGGATG
>NZ_KB235896.1:1089464-1313302 GCF_000332135.1 Anabaena sp. PCC 7108 | reverse complement strand
GTAAGCTTAGGTCTATGCCTAAATTGCTGGCTACTTTTCGTAAGTAATTGGACAAAAATATTTACAGTCATTGCGAGCGAAGCGAAGCAATCCCAGCCCTTGCGATTGCGTCATTCCACTGCGTTCCATTCGCAATGACATTGTGTAATTAATTCTGTCCTAGTACTTAAAATGTTAGCGGCTCCGTTCAAATCGGCATTCACGATTGAACCATTACCTAACTTATACAAACCACGCTGAACACGCCTTCCAGATGCTTTCCACCCGTCTGGTTTGTCACCGAACTTAGGTAGGGAGTCTCCATCGAGAAAACTAGCTTTTGATGTATATGCTTCTTCGGTTTCTTGAAATCTAATACCGTGTAAATCACAGAGTTGTTTTAACCTATCCTTAAGTTTACCTAAAGGAATTTGGACAAACTTTTGATTGTTAATTCTCCCCATGTTGGCATTAAATTTAAAACCCTCATTCCAGCCAATTACTAACGTACCAATGCCATATTTTAAGCAATGGTCAACAATTAGTTTTGCGGCTTTATTAATCCCATCACGCATTTGATGGTTACGTTTACGGGTCACACGGTCTAACCAATTATCCCAATAAGCTTCTGGTCTTCCCTCTTTTCGTGTTGATACTTTCTTATTCCACAACTGGTTCATTGACTTGATCGCACGGGCATCAATCAATAGGGAATTACCCAATGTATCAACACAAGCCGCTAAATTATCAGCCGTTCCCAAGTCAATAGACAGAGCTTGATTGATGTCTAAATCGTGATGAAGTTGTTTCTCAACGTCATAAGACATCTCTAGATAAAAAGCACCGTTCTTAGGTAGGATAGTAAACTCTTTAACCTTGGCAATATCTAGATTTGACGGCATCGGAAGGAAAAATTCAGATAGTCCAAACCATCTTTTTACAGTTAACCCTAACGAAAATCTAAGTTGTCCATTAATGAGAGTTGGCTTTTGTCCACCGCTATGAGGATAGGTAACTTTGAAAAGTTTAGAATCTGTGAGATAGCCGGGGGCTTTAGGTTGAAAGTGTAATTGACCTTTGAGAAACAAAGAACGTAATTCTTTAAAAGATTTAACAGCCTCAATTACAGACAATAAAGTTTGTTGTGCTGGGATAGATGGCATTGATTGGGCAACCATAGTTTTAGAAACTGAAGGCTCGTAAATCAAGTCGAATTTACCTGTTAACAACTTTCCAGTTTTAAAAAATGTTTGTCTAGCGAAATAGACACCACTGTTGTAGAGCTTCCCTGACTGCTGACAGAGATATTGTAATACTGCCTTTGTTTCATTATCGGGAGACAACAAAACCTGCTGCACTCCCATTGATTTCTTGATTTTTGCCACCAATTTACAATGTAATGAAAGTTGACTTCTCCATAATAATTGATTAAACTTTGGACAAGTAGTTATTTTGTAAGCACCGCAGGGAATGTTAGTAGTGAATCCGTAAGGAAATATATTGAAGACCCACATCACGGTTAATATAGAAAATACCAAAGCGGTTAAAATCGCTCGTGTCGCTTATATCTCAGGGCTAAAGCCGCTGAGTTTTACGCTTACCGGATATTCTTATAAACTTTATTGATTTATCTAGTAAATAATGTATGCTGTCTTGCTAAAATACATTATCCTAGCATTGTTGAGAATTGATAAAATAGTAAATGGAACTTAATAATCTGTTTAAAGCTGGTGGGGTAGTGATGTGGCCACTGCTGTTTTTTTCAGTATTAGCAGTGGCGCTAATTATTGAACGTATCACCTTTTGGGTAAGGCTAAGTGGTCGTCAAAATCGAGTAGTCCGGGAAGTGCTGAAGTTTTATCGTCAAGGTAATGTAGTTAGTGCTTTAGATCATTTACATAACAATGTTGATTTACCCGTCGCTCGGATTTTTTTAGCAGCTTTAGAATTAGAAGAACCAACCCCAGAGGAATTCCGCTTGGCTTTAGAAAGTGAAGCACAGGGAGAAATTCCTTTACTCAAAAGGTTCCAAAACATTTTTGATACAATTATTGGTCTTGCTCCCCTATTGGGACTTCTCGGCACAGTTTTGGGGTTAATTGCTTCTTTTGCTTCTTTAAATATTGGCGATGTTGGTGGTACAAAAACCTCTGGTGTCACCTCTGGGATTAGTGAAGCCTTGGTATCCACAGCGTCAGGTTTAGTTGTTGCTATCATTACTCTTTTCTTTGCGAATACCTTTCGGGGACTCTATATACGGCAGATTGCTTGGATTCAAGAATATGGCGGACAGTTAGAATTACTTTACCGCCGTCGCTATGAAAAAGGAGATAAATAGCGCTTTGAAGATATAATGCGGGAATTTTTTTTGATTAGTAATTAGCCAGACTTGATATTAGATAGTATTCTGAAATTATCAATAACTGTTTTGGCTGCCTGATTTTGAGGAGATCATCTATGACTATTTGGGTAAATGAGCAAATTGATCCATCCGGTATGATTTATGCCTGTATTGCTTGTTGTAATGAGTCTCATGCTCAAGATTGTCATGAGTCCTTTAAGAAAGGTTTAACACAGAAGCAAAAATCTGATGGTTGGGTGGCACAATTACGGTTAGTCGATTCTTGGGATCAAGTCCCAGTCAATGCTTTAAAACTCAATTAATCTTTTTGTACACCTGTCAGCACTGCATTTACCAAGTCGAAGGATTTTGGATCAATCCCATTAAAAAGTAACCTTGGTAATGAGGATTGGAGATTTTTTAGATTTATGATGGAAAATATACAAGATTTACACACACAGTTTTGAGAAACCTTAAATGTCAGAAAAAATTGCTGATTTTTTGGAACTTTTCAGAGTTATGATTTGGAAATAACAAACTTGCAAAACCCGAATAAATGTGGTGAATTATTCCAGCGTTTGCACTTCGGAGCAAGGCTGTCCCATGAATTTAGTTGGCAAAACAGGACAAGCGGTTCAAATTTCCATTCATAATCCCAGTCAATATATCTGTGCCAACTGCGAACAGATATTACCAGATTGGAAACAGCAACAGTTTTTATGGGTTGTGGTCGTCTTGCAACAATCACGATATCCATTGCTGGAAAAAACGGCGCAAGTCGAGACAGAGAAAGAAAGATTACGAGAAAAGTTTATGCGGTTTGGTTGCGATTTGTCCTTTAATTTGCGCGATCGCGGTTATGTGACCGACCTAATTGACCCCCGTACAGGTTATCCCTTACTTTCCCATCCTGGTGCAGTTCCCCACGACGACACAGCTGTAGCTACAGCTTTACTTAACTATCCTGTCATCAAAAATAAATGCCGTGTGCTAGTTCATCCTCAATGGGGAACTGCTGTTTATCCTAGCGTTTTGCTTTCCGAAGCGCCCCCAGAAATGATTGAATTGGTAACCAGAGCGATCGCTCCTCTACATGGTTGGACGGAGTTAGCAAATTAGTATAAGGGATTTCCAAATAAAAAATATTTTATAGACAATAATATAATCGTGAATGCACAATTACGAGATGATAAAAAACCTGACAACAAGGAGTGAGTTTTAAGTTTGCCGCAGACATCGCTGACAATAGATATGTGCCACGCGATCACCTGGATTTTTCTGCAAACAATATGCAAATAAACGGGCTGCATCTGCTAATTTGCTTTGATTATAAAGTGATAAAGCCTCTGTAAATATAGGCAAAGTAGCTAATTTTTGGGTTTTGATTTCTGGTAAATCTGCATCGAATACTTCATAAACTGTTACAGCTTGAGATTTACCTTTTACTTTGACTGTATCAATAATTCTCATGTCATAGTTACTAGTATTTTTTAATCTTGAATAAGTTTGTTCGGTAATTAATAGGGATACTCCATAATTTTTCGTTAAATTTTCCACACGAGAAGCTAAATTCACTGCATCACTAATTACTGTACCATCCATACGATTTTGCCCGCCCACGGTTCCTAACATCAAAGAACCTGTATTAATGCCAATACCAATTTTTAATTCAGGACGGTTAAGTCTACCTTCGATACTATTATATTCGATCAGTGATTCCAACATTGCAATACCTGCTTTAACTGCATTGTCAGCTTCGCCACTGAATAAAGCCATAATTGCATCACCAATATATTTATCAATAAAGCCATTATTTTCAGTAATAATAGGCTCCATACGCGAAAGATAGGAATTGATAAACTTGAAATTATCTTCTGGTGTCATACTTTCTGAAAGTTGTGTGAAGTCGCGGATATCAGAAAATAGTACCGACATTTCTAACTGTACTTGATCACCTAATTTAACATCAACTATGCTGGACTTATTTAAAAACTGCAGAAATTGACGCGGTACAAACCGTTCATAAGCTTGATTGAGTTTTGCCATTTCATTGTAGAGTCTAGCATTCTCTATAGAAATAGCTGCTTGTGCTGAGAGTAAATTTAAAATTTTAACTCTTTCGGCTGTGAAGGCTCCTGTAGTTAGATTATTTTCTAGATAAACAATACTAATTAATTTGCTTTGATTAATTAGGGGTACACACAAAATCGATTTAGGTTTAACGGTTTGGATATAGTGATCACTAGTAAAGTTTCCTGCACGAGTCGCATCATTTAAAACTACAGTTTCTTTGGTGCGAGCGACATAATTAACAATTGCTTCTGAAAGAATTTTACAATTATTTACAGGTAGTGACTGCAAAAAATTAACATCCTCAGAGTTGATACTTCCTTCTGCCTCAATTAACAGCTTTTCTTGATAAAATAAAATTAGATACCCTGTTTGTGCGCCCACATTTTCAATCAGAATTTTCATCAAACTAGATAGTAATTTATCTAGCATTATTTCACCAGAAATAGCTTGGGTAGCTTTCATGACTGTAGCAATATCCAGGGTTGCTGCTGAGTCAGTAGTAGTTATATTTGTGGAGGTTTTAATATCTTTAATTTTACCTGTAATTGTAGTTAATAACTGAGAGTAATTTTTCTCTAAATGTTTAACTTTAGCTTTTGCTCCCCACAGTTGATAACAATAACGAGCTTCCTGCATATAGGCTTTTGCTGTTAATTCTTTTCCTTGAGATAGATAAAATTTAGCAGCTAATTCATAAGCAAGAGCCGCTTCGTGAATATATTCGTTTTGTTTAGATAGTGATATAGCTTGGTCATAATAATCTATAGCTTGAGAATTTTTGCCTTTAATTCGGCAAAGTTCAGCCTCTACCAGTAAGTATTTGTGTAAATAATTAATCGGGGCATAATGCGCCCATTTTTTCATTTTTTTATGATCAGCTAGGACTTTATTGATTAACTTTTTATGTTCAGATAAAGGACAGTAACTCAGGTAAGCTAAACAAGCTAGAGCATCATAAAAATAAAAATAAGTAATAGTATAAGAACTTGTTATTCCTTCTAAATGCTCTTGAGCAAATTGTCCATTTGTCAATGCTTTTTCAATCTCATCAAATAAGTAAAAAAGCATTAATTTATTAACATAATAGTTAGCTAGAGCATGGTGATCATTTTGGTTTTTAATAATAGGAAGATTTACCTCTTCATCATAAACACTACCAATCAGGGTACAAGGATTTTCTTGTGTGTTAAGCAAATTAAGAACTATTTGATGATATAGTTTTTGTCCATCGATTACTCTTTCTTGTTTCATTTTGATCATTTGCTGAGTATAAAAATTCATTTCTTCTGCTAATACTGTTAAAGATAAACCAGCAAAAAAAGCATAAGAACAATAAAAATAAGCAGAATAAACAGCATATTCTATATCTCCATTTTCTAATCCAATATGATAAACCTCTTTGATAGATGGCAAAATTTCTTTGATAGAATCTTTCCAAGGTCTAATAAAAAGTTCGACAATCATTTTTGTTCTAGCCGTTACTTTCTGATATTGAATTTGAGAAAGTAATTTAAGAGCAAGTTGTCCAAACTGAAAACCGCCTTCAATATCTTCGATTAGTCCACAAAGAAATAATCCATAGCAACTATAAGCAAAGGCAGATTGAGCGGTATTTCCTAATTTAATAGATAGTCTAACTTGTTGGAAAACCATTAGTAAAAATACTAACAAGTCAGTTGAATAAGAAGTAGAAATAATTGTACTACTAATACCCATAACTGTTTGAGCATGGATATCAGTCATCTGTGGTAAATTTTCTAAACTAGAAATAGATTTATTAGCTGTAATGATTTTTGTTTGTAAAAATTCCCAGAATATATTAAGTTTATTTAGTTGTTTTGGTAATTTTATGCCTAAAAGTTTAATAACTGCCAAACCTTGATTATTTGCTTCATTTAAGTTATATTGTGCAATATAAGCTAGGATTTTTATCTCATAAAATTTTACTTGATCTAATACATTTTTAACTTGTAAAAGTGCTTCGTCTATTAACTGATCCATTAATATAAAATTGCTATTAAAATAAGCAGATTCTACTGCTTCTTGATAAAGTGATAAAGTTAGTTCATATTGTTTTTGCCACCTATCATCTCCCAAAAGCTGTATTCCTATTTGTAAATAAGTTAAAGCAGATTGATAAGCTACTGATGCTTTGGCTTTTTTACCTGCTTTTAAATTGAATTTAACTAATTCATTTTTTTCTGATTCATTAACTAATAAAGATAGAGTAAAATTTAATTGATTAACAATATCAAAAATTTTTTCTTCCTGTTGTTCATTGAAACTATTCTGTAAAAGAATTTTACCGATTTTTTGATGAATAATTGGTTTTTCTGCTTCAGAAATTAATGAATAAGTAGCTTGTTGAATTCTATCATGAGTAAATTTATATTCTGGTAATGGATATTTGTTAGATTCAGGATTCAGAAGTGCTAATTCTATTTCTTCATTACTATCAAAAGATACAATTAAATTGTAATTAATCGCAGGTTGTAAATTATCAACTATTTCTCTAAAAGATTGTTTGGTAAGTAACGCCAAGTTAATAATATCAAAATGATTACCAATGCAAGCAGAAAATTTTAATAATTCTTGAGTATTTTCTGGTAAATTTTTAATTTTACCTGCCATTAATTCCACTACGTTATCAGTAAAATTTCTTTGTTTAATTTGCTTTAAATCCCATTGCCAATTTAAAGATTCAATATCAAATACTAATAATTTTTCTGTAGCTAAAGATTTCAAAAATTCATTAATGAAAAATGGATTTCCTTCGGTTTTTATTTGCACTAATTGCGCTAAAGGTTTAATATTTTCTGGTTGATTTTTCAAAGTATCAGCAATAATTTCTGTGACAGTATTTAAGTTTAAAGGTGATAGAAAAATTCGATTAATAATGACTCCTATTTTACCAATTTCTTCTAAAGTCAACATTAATGGATGCACCGCAGAAACTTCATTATCTCGATAAGCACCAATTAGAAATAATCCCGGTGAACCTGCACTCATTAGCAATTGCATTAATTTTAAAGATGCTCCATCTGCCCATTGTAAATCATCTAAAAATATGGCTAGAGGATGTTCAGGTTTAGTAAAAACTCTGATAAATTTCTGAAATACCAAATTGAAACGATTTTGAGTTTCAGTAAGTCCGAGTTCTATTACTGTGGGTTGCTTACCAATAATTAATTCTACTTCAGGAATTACTTCTATAATAATTTGCCCATTTATGCCTAAGGCAGCTAAGAGTTTTTCTCGCCATTCCTTCAGCTTTTCTTCCCTTTCGGTCAACAGTTGTTTGATTAAGGCTTGAAAGGCAATCACCACAGCACTGTAGGGGATATTTCGTTGATATTGATCAAATTTACCGGAAATAAAATAACCACGTTTTTGAGTAATTGGTTTATATATTTCCTGTACTAAAGCAGTTTTACCAATCCCAGAATATCCAGCAATTAAAATCATTTCACTTTGAAATGTAACTCGTTCAAAAGCTGTTATTAAACTAGCAATTTCTCCCTCTCTACCATAAAGTTTTTGTGGTAATTGAAATTTGTCAGAAATATCTTGATTCGCTATGACAAAATTTGAGATCCTGCCATGACTTTGTAATTGCTTTAAACATTCTTCTAGGTCTGTTTTTATTCCTAAAGCACTTTGATATCTTTCCTCTGCTGTTTTTGCCATTAATTTCATCACAATATTGGCAATAACTGGAGGGATATCTGAATTTATTTCACTGATATGTAAAGGCTGTTTGGCGATATGACAATGTACTAGTTCTAAGGCATCATTTGTTGCAAATGGTAGTTGATTGGTTAACAATTCATAAAAGGTAACACCAAGAGAATAAAAATCGGTACGATAATCTAAAATGCGGTTCATTCTTCCCGTTTGTTCGGGAGACATATAGGCAAGAGTACCTTCTAAAATATGAGGATTTTTAATAGTTGGATTTTCTCTATTCAACTTAGTAGAAATGCTAAAATCAATAATTTTTATCTCACTAGTTTCTGGATTTAAAACAATATTTGATGGGTTAATATCTTTGTGAATAATATTAGCTGCATGAATTTGTCCCAAAGTTTCAGTAGTAGTAATAGCAATTTTCAGAAATTCCTCTAATGTAAAGGATTTATGTTGCATCCAAATTCTTAATGATTCTCCGCCAAAATCTTCGATTGACATGACGAGAGTATTTTGATATTTCTGTAAGTTATAGACTTTAACAACCCCTGTCAAATTCAAAGATTTAGTAATTTCATATTCTGTGTAATAGCGGGCAAGTTCCTGGGGTGTGGGATAATTATCTTTCAAAACTTTCAGGATGATAGGTTGGTTGTCTTTCTCTGTTTTTCCTCGATAAACTAGGGAGTTGTTACTTTCATAGATTTGAGTTTGAATAGAAATGCCAGGAACGGTAAACATATGGAGATGGCGCGGGTGTATTATTGAATTCAGGAGTCAGGAGATAGAATTATTTGATTTAGTTATTTAAATTTGCTGCCATATTGCAGATCAGAAATTAACTGCTTTTAGGTCGTCGCAGTTGTTGAGACTTAATTGGTCCGAGAATTTGGTTTAGACTGCGTAATTGTTCGGCTGTTCCCATACAAATCAGTGTATCTCCTGACATTAAAACTGTATCTCCAGTTGGTCCGCCGATGAGATTGCCGTCAGTACGGCGAATTGCCAGAACTAATGCTCCTGATTGCGATCGCAATTTAGCTTTATGTAAACTTTGACCGACAAAAGGACACATAGACGGGTCAAGTAAAAATTCTTCCATATATAACTGGCGGTCTGCACCAGTCAGAATCCCATCCACAAAGTCCAAAACTTGGGGTCTGAGGGCTGCTGCTGCCATCCGCTTACCTCCCGTAATATAAGGGGAAATCACAGCATCTGCACCGCCTCGTTGTAGCTTTTGCAAAGCTTCTTCTGTACTTGCCCGGGCGATCGCGCGAATTTCTGGATTCAAAGTTTTGGCTGATAAAACTACATATAAATTGTCGGCATCAGAAGGCAAAGCTGCCACAATACAAGTCGCTTTTTCAACGCCAACCTTCAAAAGCGTATCATCTAAAGTTGCATCACCCTGGTATCCCGTATAACCTTCCATCTGCGCCTTTTGTACAGATTCAACCTCGGCATCAATCACTACAAAAGTCACTCCTTCCGCCCGAAATTCCTTAGCTATCTGCCGCCCAGTCCGACTAAATCCACAAATGATATAATGTTCTGACAAGGATTCCATTAAGCGCCTTTGTTGCCGTAGTCTAATTCCTTCTTGAAAATAGCCTTCAATCACTGCTGCTGTAAATCTATTGACTATGTAGCCAATATTAATTACACCCATCAAAATCAGGGCAATCGTAAACAATCGTCCTCGACTACCTAGTGGATTAGTTTCTCCATAACCCACAGTAGCTAAGGTAATGACAGTCATATAAGCTGCATCTTCCCATGACCAACCTTCCACTAACCAGTACCATAAAGTACCAATCAGAAACACAAAGCCTAGAGCAAATGCCCCAGCCATTAACTCTTTTTGAATAAGTTTATATTTTTGCTCAAGGGTAGAGTACACAGGCAATTACAAATTCAAAATTACAAATTCAAAATTACAAAACTTCTACTTCTATCTATTCCACTCCATAAATAAAAATAAATCTGGAAAGATTTCCAAGAACCTAGTAAAGTATTACGATAAAGGATTTTCAGGAGGTGCGGTAGTGAAATTCCCAAGTCTAGTTGAACAAGCCACGATCCTTCAAGAGTCAGGTTCTATGTCATCCACACCCTTTGATGCAGATAGTTTCAACCAAGTGGTTATGTCCACTTATGGACGGTTTCCCTTGGCCTTAGAACGAGGTGCAGGCTGTCGTGTTTGGGATACCCAAGGCAAGGAATATCTAGATTTTGTTGCAGGGATTGCAACTTGTACTCTAGGACACGCCCACCCAGCGATGGTAGAAGCAGTAACACGCCAAATCCAAAAGCTGCATCATGTTTCTAATTTGTACTATATTCCCGAACAGGGTGAATTAGCCAAATGGATTGTTGATCATTCCTGTGCAGATCGAGTATTTTTCTGCAACTCTGGTGCTGAAGCCAACGAAGCAGCAATTAAACTAGCGCGGAAATATGCCCACACAGTCCTGGATATCGCTCACCCCATAATTTTAACTGCCCATGCTAGTTTCCACGGAAGGACTTTAGCAACCGTTACCGCCACAGGCCAAGCAAAATATCAAAAGTATTTTGATCCTTTAGTTCCTGGTTTCCACTATATAAATTACAACGACATTAGAGCAGTGGAAGCCGCTGTTACTGAGTTAGATGAAGGTAATTATCGCGTCGGAGCGATTTTAATTGAACCATTACAAGGTGAAGGTGGTGTTCGTCCTGGGGATGTGGAATATTTTAAAAGACTACGGCAAATTTGTGATGAAACTGGCATTTTGTTAATGTTTGACGAAGTGCAAGTGGGAATGGGACGCAGTGGCAAATTATGGGGTTATGAACATCTAGGCGTTGAGCCGGATATCTTCACCAGCGCCAAGGGACTGGGTGGTGGTATTCCTATTGGTGCAATGATGAGTAAGAAATTCTGCGATATTTTCCAACCAGGGGAACACGCTAGTACATTTGGTGGTAATCCTTTTGTCTGTGGTGTGGCGCTGAGTGTGTGTCAGACTTTGGAAAAAGAAAATATTTTACAGAATGTCGAGGAACAGGGCGCACATTTGCGAGAAGGATTAAGAGCGATCGCTCTTAAATATCCTCAGCATATCTCAGAAGTGCGCGGTTGGGGTTTAATCAACGGTATGGAACTCAAAGCTGATATTCCTTTAACTGCGGCTGATATCGTTAAAGCTGCTATGGATGAGGGTTTATTATTAGTACCCGCGGGTCCAAAAGTGCTACGATTTGTACCTCCTTTAATTGTCACCGAGAAAGAAATCAATCAAGCACTACACGCTGTAGAAAAAGCATTAGCTAAAGTAACAGCATAATTCGTAATATTTCCTATGGCTACGCCACGCAAGCTATCGGAAACGCTACGCGAACATAATTCGTAATTCATAATTCGTAATTTAAGAATTATCAATTACGAATTCTTTTACCTAAAAAAAAGACAAACAAATATGTCAATAACAGTAATTATGTTTTTAATAGCTATTTTTGTTTTTGGTTTGATAGTAAATAGTAATTCCAAAACCGAAAATTTACCTCCTATAAAAAATTCTAAAAAAGGTTCGCCAAAAAATTATAGCTCTAGCAAAAATTCCCGCAAAAATTCCGACTATACCTCCAGTAATGATCATTGGACTAGTAGTGATACTTGGAGTTCTCACCATGATAGTAGTTATCACAGTGGAGAATCTCATGGTGGAGACAGTTGTGATAGTGGGGGATCTGATGGCGGTTGTGATGGTGGTGGAGATTAAATCTAGAAATCCAATTTATTCAACCATTAAGAAATTATCTGAGGTTAATTAAAACGAACCACAGAGACGCAGAGAGCGCAGAGGTAAAGAAAAGAGGTGTTTATATCTTAATTTAAGATTACTGTAGAAGATTTGTATCTTCAGTCTTCTGTACTCAAAAACTTGGATTTTTACAGAGTAATTTACACCTGTAGGTGTTGTTAAACAACCATTCTACTGAGAACGGGGTTAAAAAATGTGTGCAACTGTAATAGTGATTGGTTACGGTAATGAATTACGTGGTGATGATGGTATTGGACAACGGATAGCAAATTCTATTGAATCTTGGCATTTATTAACTGTAAAATCTTTTGCAGTTCATCAATTAACCCCAGAATTAGCTGTAAATTTGGCAAAGGCTGATTTAGCAATTTTTGTTGATGCTTGTATCAATTCTGAAGCTGGTGAAGTACAGGTAAAATCACTATTAATTAATAATTCTAGTGTTTTCAGTGAACATCAAAGTGATCCACAGTCACTCTTAGCTTTAACACAATCTCTCTATGGTTATAGTCCACCAGCGTGGTTAGTAACAGTACCAGGAGTGAACTTTGAATTAAGAGATAGTCTTTCACCAATAGCAGAAAAAAGAATTGGCATAGCTTTAACCAAAATAATTAACATTATTAATAGAGTTTAAAAAATAATTACCAGGAATATCTATGGAAAAATCTAGCAAAAAAAACAGCAATAAAGCCCATGATATCTTACAAACAGAGAGAATTAATCCCTTAGATGCTATCTTTATACCCAAAACTGTAGCGGTAATTGGTGCTACTGAAAAACCTGGAAGTGTGGGCAGAAATTTACTTTGGAACTTAATTACTAATCCTTTTGGAGGAACTGTTTTTCCTATTAATCCCCAACGGCATAGTATTCTAGGAATTAAAGCCTATGCTAGTATTTTTGATGTTTCCGAAAAGATAGATTTAGCAGTCATAGCTACACCAGCACCAACTGTACCCCAAATTATTTCTGATTGTGTAGATGCAGGTGTAAAAGGAGCGATTATTATTTCTGCTGGTTTTAAAGAAGCAGGAACAAAAGGGATAGCTTTAGAACAAGAAATCCGCCAACAAGCACACCGAGGAAAAATTAGAATTATTGGTCCTAATTGTTTAGGTGTAATGAGTCCCCACACAGGTTTAAATGCTACTTTTGCAAATACAATAGCGCATCCAGGAAACGTCGGTTTTATCAGCCAAAGTGGGGCTTTATGTACATCAATTTTAGACTGGAGTTTACAGGAAAATGTTGGTTTTAGCGCCTTCATTTCTATAGGTTCAATGTTAGATATAGGTTGGGGAGATTTGATTTATTATCTTGGTGATGATCCCCATACAAAAAGTATTGTAATTTATATGGAATCCATTGGGGATGCGCGTTCCTTTCTGTCAGCAGCGCGAGAAGTGGCCTTAACAAAACCGATAATTGTCATTAAAGCCGGTCGTACCGCAGCCGCAGCTAAAGCCGCAGCTTCCCACACAGGTGCATTAGCAGGAAGTGACGCTGTTTTAGATGCAGCTTTTCGCCGTTGTGGGGTGTTACGAGTTAATAGTATTTCTGATTTATTTGATATGTCGGAAGTATTAGCAAAACAACCTCGTCCCAAAGGTTCACGTTTGACAATTTTAACTAATGCTGGTGGACCGGGAGTATTAGCAACAGATACATTAATTGAAAATGGGGGAGAATTAACATCAATCTCTCCAGAAATAATGACTTCTTTGAATGAAATTTTACCACCACAATGGAGTCATAATAACCCTATTGATATTTTAGGAGATGCTGATCCACAACGTTATACAAAAGCCTTAGAAATTGCCGCCAAAGATCCCAATAGTGATGGTTTATTAGTTATTCTCACACCCCAAGCGATGACAGATCCTACCCAAACAGCGGCACAATTGAAGCCCTACGCACAAATGTCAAATAAACCGATTTTAGCAAGTTGGATGGGTGGTACAGATGTAGCTGCGGGACAACAAATTCTTAACAGTCAAGGCATTCCCACATACTCTTATCCTGATACAGCAGCGCGGATATTTAGTTATATGTGGAAGTCGAGTTATAACCTAAGCGGTATTTATGAAACTCCAGTTTTAGCGACATTAACTTGTGATGTAAATACTCGCAATTGTGCCATAGTCGAGAATATTGTTCAAGCCGCAAGAACAGCAGGAAGAACAATTCTCACAGAATTTGAATCTAAAGAAATTTTAGCTGCTTACGGGATTCCGGTAGTTGTTGGTTGTATTGCGGAAAGTGCAGATAAAGCAGTTGAATGTGCAGAAAATCTGGGTTATCCAGTTGTTTTAAAACTTTATTCTCAAACAATTACCCATAAAACTGATGTGGGTGGTGTGCAGTTAAATCTACAAAATTCTGAAGCTGTAAAACTTGCGTATCAAAAAATTGAAACATCAGTAAAAGAAAAAGCCAAAGCAGAAGATTTTCTGGGTGTAACTGTACAGCCAATGGTCAAAACTGATGGGTATGAATTAATTATTGGTAGTAGCTTAGATCCCCAATTTGGACCGGTATTATTATTTGGTGCTGGCGGACAATTGGTAGAAATTTTTCAAGATAGTGCGATCGCTCTTCCTCCTCTCAATACTACCCTAGCCCGGCGCATGATGGAACAAACCAAAATTTACAAAGCCTTGCAAGGAGTCAGAGGACGTAAAAGTATTGATATCGCTGCCCTTGAACAATTAATGGTAGAATTTAGTCAATTAGTTGTAGAACAACCTTGGATTAAAGAAATTGATATTAATCCATTGTTAGCTATTCCCCCCACTCCTGTAAATCCTGGAGGATTAATTGCTTTAGACGCAAGGATAGTTTTGCATTCTGCTAATATTGAAGAAAATCAATTACCAAAATTAGCAATTCGTCCCTATCCTAGTCAATATATTAGGGATTGGAAATTGAAAAATGGGACACCAATTACTATTCGTCCTATTCGTCCAGAAGACGAACCATTAATGGTACAATTTCACAAAACTCTATCTGAAGAAAGTGTCTATTTCCGCTATTTCCACATGATTAAATTGAGTCAACGCATCACTCATGAACGACTAACGCGGATATGTTTTATTGACTATGATAGAGAAATGGCTTTAGTCGCAGAATACCAAAATCCTGAAGCAGAAAATAGGGAAATCTTAGCAGTAGGAAGACTGAGTAAATTACATGGGAGCGATGCAGCGGAATTTGCTATGGTGGTAAGCGATCGCTTTCAGTGTCAAGGTTTAGGAACAGAATTAGTCCGTAGATTGCTGGAAGTTGGAAAAAATGAGAAAATCTCCTGTATCTATGCTGATATTTTAGCTGATAATTTAGGTATGCAGCGATTATGTGAAAAACTCGGTTTTCAAATCGAATCCACAGCCGATGCAACTGTATTAAAAGCGGAAATTGAACTTAGGAAAAAATGACTATGGATGCCCAATTAGCAACTCAAGAAATCCGAGAAATGCAGGAATTAATGCAAGATTATGCCCCTGCACAAGAAGCAATGGATAAATTGATCATCCACAATGGCAATCTAGAAACCACTTTCGAGGATTTATGGATAGAAAAAAATGGACATTCAAGAACTATTGTTGAGAATAAATCTCTCTGGCAAGTAACATTAAAAGTATTACGGAGAGAACTTTGTGGTGATGAAGGTTTTAGCAGTCAAATTAAAGAATACAGTAAAAATCCAGGAAGTGCGCCTTTACTGACAGGATTGATTGTTTCCCTCGTTGGTTTAGCAGGTTTACCAATTGATCCAGCTATTGCAACAGTGGTTGTTTTATATATCTTAAAAATAGGCTTAAATATTTTTTGCGAATACACAGAACCCCCTGCTAATAGCGCGGGAACTCTTTCCCCAGTCAAATAATTTATGTGGTAGGAGTGGGGGTAGGTTATATAAATTTTGATTCGGCGAAATTGGATAATTGATTTTTTGTTGATTTTGTGGAGTTCCCGTATTTCCTCACAACTTCCTCAAATTGTTGGTTTAGATTGAGAGCAAAGCCAATAGTTAGCCTACGGTAAAGCTACCTTTAGGACTAGTAAGTACTAGGACAGAATTAATTACACAATGTCATTGCGAATGGAACGCAGTGGAATGACGCAATCGCAAGGGCTGGGATTGCTTCGCTTCGCTCGCAATGACTGTAAATATTTTTGTCCAATTACTTACACAACGGTGTAAATCAAGAATTGAAGGTGCGTTAGCCTACGGCATAACACACCCTACGCATTATGCTATGCACAACAGCTTATTTCTTCATCTAGATTGAATTTTTCTCGCCGACTTACTTATATTAGCCATGACTGAAAATGTACCACCCATGAATATTGTAAGAAAGATTAATCGGGAATTAGCAATCAGTGGGCAAATTACCCAAGATCAGTTACATCAAATTGCCGAAGAGGGTTACAAATCAGTCCTTAATTTGTGTTTTGCTGATGAAGAAGGTTGGTGGGCAGATGAAAAGGAAAATACTGAATTTTTAGGGTTGTGCTATGCGAATATACCCACAAAACTGGAAAACCTAAATCATCAAGCTGCACTGATTGTCTTTCAAACTATCGGTGAATTACCTAAACCAATACTCATACATTGTGATATTTCTATCCGTTCAGCAGCTATAGTGCTATTATATATCGCTACTAAACAAGGAATTGATTTTGAACAAGCATGGCAACAAACCATCAAATTATGTCTATTAGAAAAATAATTTAATTATTGATGAACAAACTTTATCAGCAAACTTAATTTTTTTAATTATTTTTGAAACACGACAGGATAACTTTGTTTCCTGCGATTTTCTCTGAAAATAGACGCGTAAATACAGCAGAATTCAGTAAGTGTAATCTGCTGTATAGCACCCATTTCTAATCAAATTGAAAAGAGTTTAAAAGCTGATAAAATTTAGGTTCTTATCTCCTGTATTTTGCCTTTTTTACTAGTTGGTGCTGAAAATTTGAGATGAAGCCACGCGACTAGTGTTATTTACAGAAGATGGCATATTTACTGGTATTTTCTGCGGCGTTTTTGCAGTTTCAAATTGGCTGTTTTCTTTCATTAAACGACTGTAAGTACGCTGGGGGATGTAATGAAGTGGATTGTAGCCAATAAAACGTAAAATCAGTACGCAAGCCCAGGAATATTTACCATCAGCAATTGTCTCAATGATTTGATTTAACTCTTCAGGAGTAATAGCATTCTGAAAATTTGTCTGAGAAGAAGAAACTTGGTAGTTCATAACTAACCCTGATTTTTTTGTATAAATGGAGGTTTAGCGTTGCATATGTGCGGGATATTGTTGTCTGTTACAGATGTCCAAAACCGCAGAAAAATCGAGTCATAAAGATTTAGCAATCATTCATGATTATTTCAAGAATTATCAGTGATATAAGCGTATAAACTGATCATTTTCCTAGTAATTACTGACAGAAAAGTATTCTTGTTTTCATCCTCTGAGTTTAGTTATGGAGTTTTACTCAAGACTTAGTACCACTGAATTTACCCATTCCCCCTGACTCTTATGCAAATTTTAGACCTATGCCCTGAGTTTAGCGGTCAAGTCAATCTTGTAATTAGAAAATAGGGAACACAGACACTCACATGATATGCAGAATACTATTTTTTTTCTGTCTATTTAGCCAAGTTGGCAAATTTTTACCCAAAAAAATTATAGTTTACAGAAGTTTTAAAAATTCATTAAATGCCTATTTAAATAGTGTCACAAGAGGAGTTTACAAAACTGCGTTTAGCAGGTAAAGAAGTCTGAAAGTATCATTAATTAGTGATGGTATAGGACTTATATTTGATTTTTATGTGTCCTTTATGGAAGTTTATGGTTGATGCCACGGAACTTATAGCCAAGGTAGACTAACCTCTGTGCCTTATTAAAAAACTCGGTATATCCAAATTTACCTAGCTTCTATACCTAAGGAATGATATGGGCTTTCATCCTCAAGCTAGATGCAATAAATATTAGAAATATTTATCATCAAAAGACAAATGTAACCAACAAAACCCATCATCTAGAATGAGAGTTTTGGAGGATAGAAAAAATCAACGTTTATCCTAGTAGTTTGTCAAGAACATCAATAAATCTATCTTGATTTATCTTGTTTATTTCTTCCTTCCTTAGCACTCTATGCGTCTTTTTCGATTAGTTCCCTGATTCATCAAAATTTATTTGGCAGACTACTAGCCAGAATTTAGGAATTCCCTATGTATGAATTACTGCAAACTGGTTTAAATACTGAGGAGAAAACTGCTCTTCAGCAGTTTATTTTGATTTTATCTAAAACTGATAAATCTTACTTTTTGAGAAATGAAATTTTGCAAGCTTTTGCAAATTACTGTCATCAATCCCAAAAAGCTGCTTATTTTTATCACTCTTCCTCTATCGGCACACTCATACACTACACCCATGAAATAATTCTTGACCATAAAAGTACATGGTTTGTTGTCAGACCCAAAATAGCGAGTCAAGAAGTATGGCGACTAACCGCAGATGGGACTAAGTTTGATCTCATGACACCTAAAGAGTTATTAGATGTGAGCGATCGCTTAGTCAACCGCTACCAACCCCACATTTTAGAAATTGACCTCCATCCCTTTTACCAAACATCTCCCAGTATCAGCGACCCCAGAAACATTGGCCAAGGTCTAGCCTTCCTCAACCATTATTTATGCAATCAATCTGTCAATGACCCTGAACATTGGCTAGAGCTTTTATTTCAAGCTTTACAAAGATTGCAATACAATGGGATGCGGCTACTCATTAGCTCACGCATTCGCTCAGGAATAGAACTAGCCAAACAAATTAAGCCAGCCATAACTTTTTTGACTGAAAGACCTCCTGACGAACCCTACGCAGAATTTCGCTCTCACCTCCAACAACTCGGTTTAGAAGCTGGCTGGGGTAACAATGCAGGGCGAGTTAGAGAAACCCTAGAACTGCTACAAAGACTCATTCACACCCCCCAACCCTCAATCCTGGAAGCCTTTGTAGCGCGTATCCCGGCTATTTTTCGCGTCGTCCTCATTTCCATACATGGCTGGGTAGCTCAAGAAGATGTTTTAGGCAGAGATGAAACATTAGGTCAAGTCATCTATGTTCTTGAACAAGCACGCAGCTTAGAAAACAAACTGCGAGAGGAAATCAAACTTGCTGGTCTGGACATATTAGGTATTAAACCTCATGTAATTATTCTCACCCGCCTCATTCCCAATTGCGAAGAAACATTTTGTGACTTGCGATTAGAAAAAGTTCACAATACAGAAAACGCCTGGATTTTGCGGATTCCCTTTGCAGAATTTAATCCAGAAGTTACTAATAACTGGATTTCTAAATTTGAAATTTGGCCTTATTTAGAAAGATTTGCCCACGATGCCGAAAGAGAATTATTAGCACAATTTAAAGGTAAACCCAATCTAATTATCGGCAATTATAGTGATGGTAACTTAGTCGCCTTTCTTCTTTCCCGCCGCATGAAAGTCACCCAATGTAATATTGCTCATTCTCTGGAAAAGCCCAAATATTTATTTAGTAACTTGTACTGGCAAGAATTAGAAGAAAAATATCATTTCTCTACCCAATTCACTGCCGACTTAATCAGCATGAATTCAGCGGATTTTATTATAACTTCATCCTATCAAGAAATTCTAGGTACACCAGACACAATGGGGCAATATGAATCTTATAATTTTTTCACCATGCCCCAGTTATATCATGTAATTAATGGAATTGATTTATTTAGTCCTAAATTTAATGTAGTGGCACCAGGTGTAAGTGAAACTTTCTTTTTTCCATATAGCCAAACAGAAAAACGTAATTCCCTGCTACGCCAAGATATTCAAGACCTACTTTTTAGCCGTGAAGATCACAAAATTATTGGTCACTTAGATGACATAAAAAAAAGACCAATCTTTGCAGTTACTCCCGTTACATCAATTAAAAACCTCACTGGTTTAGCTGAATGTTTTGGTCAAAATCAAGCATTACAAGAGCGCTGCAACCTAATTTTGTTAACCAGTAAAGTACATCCTGATCAATCGACTAACTCAGAAGATGCCAGAGAAATCGAAAAACTTCACGATATTATTAATGAATATCATATCCAAGGTAAAATTCGTTGGATAGGAATGCGCTTACCTAGTCGTAACATGGGTGAAGCTTACCGCATTATTGCTGATAATCAAGGTATTTATGTCCATTTTGCTCTTTATGAGTCTTTCGGGAGGAGCATTTTAGAAGCAATGATTTCGGGCTTACCAACTTTTGCTACTAAATTTGGTGGAGCATTAGAAATTATTGATAATCAGAACGGAAGATTTTATCTTAACCCAACAGATTTAGCAGGAACAGCAAAAACAATTTTAGATTTTCTCGATCAATGTGATCAATCCCCCGAATATTGGCATAAATTTTCCCAATGGATGATCCAAAGAATTCGCCATAAATACAACTGGAATTTACACAGCGAACAATTACTATTACTAGCGAAAATGTTTAGTTTTTGGAATTTTGTTGCTCCAGAAGATCATGAAGCCAGAGATCGGTATATGGAAACTTTATTCCATTTAGTCTATAAACCCAGAGCCGAAAAGATTCTGGAACAACATCTGGGTCGCCATGCTTTGATTTAAGTTTAAAAAATCCAGTAGCGTAACGTAAATGAAGTTTTAATGAAGTTTTGTAGTCAGGGCTTTAGCCCTCTCCATATCCTGCTATCCATTGGCATATTTTCTCTGTAAAAGACCAGAATTTGGCGATACAAGTTAGGAATAAACCCCTGACTGAGATGAGAATTTATCCCACCTAAAAATAAAAAAATCCAATTCAAATATTGTTCCTATCTATTTTCTCATCCCAAATCTCATCAAAATTTAATTATCCCAAATCTGAATATGACAGATATTTATCAAGATTTTATTTATACAGACTGGATATTAATTGAAAACCAGTTTCACCCTCACCTATTGCACCCTAGAGAAACAATTTTCACCATTGGTAACGGCTACTTAGGGACAAGGGGAAGTTTTGAAGAGGGCTATCCTCATGCTTTATCAGCGACTTTTATTCATGGTATTTATGACGATGTGCCAGTAGTTTATACAGAACTTGCCAATTGTCCAGATTGGCTACCATTGGTAGTCATAATTGATGGGGAACGCTTCCGTCTTGACCAAGGTGAAGTACTAGCATATGACAGACGATTAGACCTACGTCAGGGAATTCTTAATCGTTCTGTGCGTTGGCGTAGTCCCAAAGGAAAGACTATAGATATCCATTTTGAACGCTTTGCCAGCCTAGCAGATCATCATGTATTAGGGCAACACTGCCAGTTAACAGCAGTAGATTTTCATGGGTTAATTGAAATAGAAGCTAGTATTAATGGTTATCCTGAAAATCAAGGTTTCAATCATTGGGTAGGACTAGACCAAGGTAAAATTGACAAAGGCTTCTGGTTACACAGTCGCACCCGTAACACGCGGATAGATATCGGTATCGCGGCGCGAATGACCATATCAGGAACTGAAGCCAAGCTGCAAGTTAATACTGCACCTGGTTATCCTACCGTTAGCGCCACTTTTTTTGCTGAACCACAACAGACGGTAACGTTAGAGAAAATTGTCACAGTTTTTACTTCGCGGGATGTTGAGCAACCAGTCACAGCCGCGCAAGCAAAACTCCTCCAGCTACCAGACTATATCACCCTCCGTAATGCCAATGAACAAGCCTGGGCGGAGGTTTGGCAACATAGTGATATTGTGATTGAGGGTGATATAACAGCGGCTTTTGCCATTCGTTACAATCTGTTTCAATTACTGATTGCTGCCAAGCGTGATGATGAAAGAGTCAGTATTCCCGCTAAAACTCTGTCTGGATTTGGCTATCATGGTCATGTTTTTTGGGATACAGAAATCTTTATCCTGCCATTTTTTACTTTCACCCAACCAGCTATAGCTCGAAATCTCCTCACTTACCGCCATCACACTCTCGATGGAGCGCGACGCAAGGCGCTTCATTATGGATATCAAGGGGCGATGTTTGCTTGGGAAAGTGCTGTGACAGGGGATGAAATCACACCTCGCTGGTCACTACCCAATGATTTTTATGCTGAAGATGTGCGGATTTGGTGTCGTGATCGGGAAATTCATATTAGTGCAGATATTACCTATGCAGCTTGGTATTACTGGCAGGTAACTGGGGACGATGAGTGGATGCGAGATTATGGCGCAGAGATGATTTTGGATACCGCTATTTTCTGGAATAGCCGCGTTGAGTTTAATTCTCAAGCTCAACGGTATGAAATTCGCGGGGTGATAGGTGCAGATGAATATCACGAGTTGGTAAATAACAATAGCTTTACTAACCGCATGGTGCAATGGCATTTAGAAAAAGCTTGTTTAGTTGATGATTGGTTATGTCGTCAGTTCCCAGAAAAAGCGGCAGAATTAGCAGAGAAATTGCAATTGACAACTGAAATCAGAACTCATTGGCAAGAAATCATTAACAAAATTTGGATTTCCTACAACCCGGAAACGGGATTAATTGAGCAAGCTGAGGAATTTTTCCAATTAGATGATATCAATTTAGCCGACTACGAACCACGCCAAAAGTCAATGCAAGTCATCTTGGGAATTGAAAAAACTAATAAATACCAAGTCCTTAAGCAGCCAGATGTGTTAATGCTGCTGTATCTAATGCGAGAATCTGCTGACTTTCCCTACAATCAGAAAATATTACAAGTAAATTGGGACTACTACGCACCTCGCACAGATATCACCTATGGTTCTTCTTTAGGTCCGGCAATTCACGCGATTTTAGCCGCCGATTTAGGTAAATCACAGGAAGCTTATGATTTGTTTATGCAAGCGGCTATGGTGGATTTACAAGATAAACGCGGTAATACTCAAGATGGGATTCACGGTGCTAGTGCTGGGGGAATTTGGCAAGTTGTAGTTTTCGGGTTTGGAGGTATTCAATTTAAAGAAGATGTTCCTGTTGCTAATCCCCACCTACCTCCTGGTTGGAAACGTCTCCAATTTAAGTTGCACTGGCACGGTAAATGGCACGATTTTGATTTACGTCCTTCTGTTCCATCTTCTCAAGTTGTCAATCTTCGAGGTGTTATCTTTGATTTAGATGGTGTGTTAACGGATACAGCAGACTATCACTACCAAGCTTGGCAAAAGTTAGCAGATGAAGAGGGTATATCTTTTAACCGTGAGGCAAATGAAGCGTTGCGGGGTGTTTCTCGTCGCGCTTCTTTGATGTTGATTATTGGTGATAGACGATATTCAGAAGTGCAAATTCAGGAAATGATGGAACGGAAGAATGACTATTATGTGAAATTGATTGAAAATATCACATCTCAGGATTTGTTACCTGGGGCGGTTTCTCTGTTGGATGAATTGCGCCAAGCTGGGATCAAAATAGCCCTTGGTTCAGCGAGTAAAAATGCTCGTGTGGTTATTGAACGATTAGGAATTGCGGATAAATTTGATGCTGTGGCTGATGGTTATAGTGTGCAAACACCCAAACCTGCCCCGGATTTATTTCTTTATGCCGCCCAACAGTTAGGAATTCCACCTAGTCAGTGTGTGGTTTTTGAAGATGCAGCGGCAGGTATTCAGGCAGCTAAAGCAGCGGGAATGTGGGCGGTAGGACTGGGGCCTGTTGAGAGAGTCGGGGCTGCTGATGTTGTTTTACCTAGTCTAGCAGGTGTCAAGTGGGAACATTTGTTCAGGAGTGCTGTGTGTTGAGTTGTGCCATTTTCTTTGAATGATATCTTTCTTTTAGGTTAGCGCGAGATGGAGTGCGATCGCTCTTTATCTTTTCGGTTTTCGTTGACTTTATAAATTGCGATAATTAAGTTATAAAACACTTCAAACATCAAAAGGATTTGGCAAGACTGGACGTTCATCGTACTCATTTTTATTACGCGGGTGTTCTATTTGCATATACCGGACACTACCTTTTGATTTTCCAGGAAAACTCAACATAGCTAATAACATTTTGATGCGTTTCACATCTTCCAGATTTCCATGAGGATTTTCACCTATTTTATTTTTATCCAAAAGATAATTCTTGAATGACTCTACAAAGACTTCTGCTTCAATTTCAGTATCATTGTAATTTCCTGTTTCCCAATTATTTTCGTTAAATAACTTTTGATAGCGTTTTTCTTGACGTTGACTTAGCCATAATTGTTGATTTGTTAGTTTAACCGCTCCCATACCAAAAGGTTTACCCATACCAAGAGAAAAACGATATTCTTGATCGTCCTTGACGTAAATTCGGCTTTCTTTCTCTTTTGCCAAATCTAATACCCACAATAATGCACCTAATTCTTCATCAGTTAGATTATCAAAATAAAGTTTGAAGTGAAAACTAACTTTTGAATTAATAGGTCTAATTTTTGTGTATTGTTTTGGTTTATTGCTTATTTCTTCCTCATTAGATTCTCTAATTGAACTACTGCTAACATCTTTTTGATGCCAATATAACTTATATCCACGAATTACTGTATCTTTAATGGGGTAACTTCCATAGTGCTTTAGGTTTTCTCTTTTTGCTTCTGGATCTGTTTGGACTAAATAATGCTGAAAAGTAGTAGGTTTTGGAGTAGCTAAAATGGGGGGAGTGATTCTTTCATCAGGGTTATTTTGACACCAAATTTGCTCATCTGGTGTTGAACTATCAAGTAGAGCATCAGTAATAAATACTCTTCCTGCGCGTGTTTGATTCTCTAATTTTTTATCTTTTACCCAACCGAAAATTGCTTCAGTCATGTCAATTTCTGGATTTTCAGAGCTTTTGAACTTAGGAGGAATAAAATCAGTAACCGAAGTGGCACGACCATTTTTGGTAGGGGGAGTGTAAGGTACTCGGAAGTTAGGACTATGACCAAATAGAGTCACTTTTTCACCTAATTTGGTTTCGCAGAAGAATACAGGATAATCATTTTTTAGGATGCCATTTTCTTGATCAAAATATTTCTTCTGAAAATCAGTTAAAGCAGCACGATAATCTTCTACTGCACCAGGATCAATTTCAACATAATTATCTGTTTTTTCTCCTATTAAACAATGATATTCACGAGAAGATTTACCTTCTGGATTTCCTTCCATCATATTGCCACTTGTTACTAGATAACCCTTGTATTGATGATTAAGGTTGTCCTTGCTAACTTGGTTGGCAATATAGCGAGTTTTAATTTTATTAATTTCATCAAATCGCACTTTAAGATATTGAGGTTGATAATCAATATTATTTACATCAATTAAACCGACATCACGAGGAATTGCTGATTTTTTAACCCATACAAAAGGCTGTCTTTCAACTGTTTTAGCTAAAAAAATATACCATTTACCATCACTTTGCTGTTGTAGATATCCAGCTTTAACTTTATCATAAATTTTTCTTTTATATTCGTAAGTCAGAGGATCATTATCAGGTGCAGCAACCGCACGAAAAAAGAGTTTTTGGTATCCTGAAACTTGATGAAGTTTACTATAGGTAACAATTTCAAAAATATTCCTGATCATACCTCGCAAGCTACTACCAGGAATTATTGGAAAATTATTAGCTGGATTATAAAAAAAGTCAGTCCATCGTTTTTGTTCTTCTAGTATTAATTGATTGAGTTCTTCATGATTGCAAGTGCGATTTTCAAATTTTTTAAAGTCATCTGGAATTAATCCACAACGAATGTAGAGAGGAGATTCTGTCACTAAATTACACTGAATATAACCTGTATGTCGTTGTATATCATAACAATTTTGTTTTGGAAGCTCTTGTGCTACAACTATTTTGTTTTCATCAGGTAATTCGACAAAATTGTAAGGTGCAAAGGCTCGACGATTTTTAGAATCTGGTGTAATATGTTTAGGATTCATTATTTAATCTCCTTAAAAGTAGTTAAGTTAACTAGACGACTTAGAGCAATTCGAGCTACACCCGAATCATCGTAATCAACATAGTGATGGACGCTTAAACGCAAGGGACGATATAATTTTTTATTCTCATCAAATTCAATATCAATTAAAGGAACTGCATGACGTAGACCTTGTGAGCCATCTGACACTAAAGTAAAATCACCACAAATTTTACTTGCTTGTGTTCCCCAAAGAATCTGATTTTCAGGGATAAATTCTGTATCCTTTTCATCTTGAATTAAACGAGCTTTAAAACCCTCATCAGTCTGCCAAAGCATTACTTCTGATGTTTCACCAAAAGCCCGACATTGTTGCAAAGTAAAAGGACGTAATTTAGGTAAAAAATTAAATACGTTATCTGCTGTTAATAATTTACCATCTTTAAATTTTCCCCAAATCACTCCATCTTCTGCATGAGCTAACAGAAACTTTAATTGATATTCTTCAGCTTGTTTTTCCAACCATTTATTTATATCTGAATTGGTTGAAATATCTAAAAGCTTACGTATTGGTTTATTCAAGCAGCTACCTCCTCATTTAACGCATCAACAAATTTTTCTAAATCTTCAGCATTATCTATAGTTAACGGTTCATCTTTTGAAGTTTGGGTAATATTCCAACTTTTATTTTCTAAAGCTAAAGTAATTTTTGCCTTCTTCCCCTGTAATCTTCCCCTTCCAATACTACTCGTACCACCAACAGGTAAATCTCCAGTCCACAAGTCTTTAATTAACAATAGTAACAAACCAATTTCATGAGGTTTCGGTTGACGTAATTCTAATTCCAAGTTCAACTCTGTTTTGTCGTTACCATAAATTGGTTGGTCGTTGAATAATGCACCATGTAAAACACCGCCTGTAAAACGGTCAATAGCTATGCGATTTTGTACCAAATCAGTTGTTTCTTTAATGACACTCTCATGAACAATTAAACGACTTTTTTTTGCTTTCTTCGTTTTATCATTGCTGAAATCGACACCAAATATTTCATCAATAATGTTTGTATTTTTCTGGAGAGTATTAACAATTCGTTCTGCACGATGACGTAATACTCCTGCTAAACTTGTACCAGATAACACTGGTTTAAACTCTCCATCTCGTCGGGATTTGAGGTGTACTACATCAGGTGCTTTATCGCTAGATGCTTGACCAGAACGAATTAATAAGGGACTAGAAAGGGTAAATGTAGCATTAATGGTCAGGCGATCACGTTTGTCTTTTCCATCCAAAGATACACTCAAAGCATGAGCAATTGATTTATATATACGATATTCTGGTAAAAAACCTGTTGTCCAATGAGGGAAATTTAACCACGCTATCCTGTCATCATATTTTTGTAAATCAAATTGCCACACTTGCCATTCTTTTACCTGACAGCGACCAAAACCACGTTGCTTTTTCATACCAATAGAAATTGAACCTTTTTCTAATCCTTGGAGAACAATTACTAACTCTTTAATTAGTTGTTCTCGATTATTTTCTATTAGTAATTCAAAATAGAGGTCAAATTGTGTTCCAGTTTCTAGTAATTCCAAGTCATATTTTTGTCCATCTTCAGCAGTTCTGGTAACACTGTTAATTTTGACTCCATCTCGTACTTCTACATGAGGGATAGTGTCGCTAATAGCATCATTAATAATTAAAGGACTTTGTTCACCGTCTTCTTCACTGCGTTGTCCACCAAATAACACAGATATTTCTTCTGCGTTATAACCATATTCATGATCCCGTAAATAATTCCGTAACGCCCCAGCAATGGAAGAACCCATCAGTAAAGCTTTATCTTCTACGCTGTCTCGTAAAATAACTAAATCAGTATCACCCTCAGCATCACCACTTCCTAAACAAGTTGGAGTATCTAAAACTAATGTACCGCGTATAATTATTCGCTCAGTAATGTGACGCTGATTGCGATGTCTTAGGCATTCATTAATCATTTTTTCTCCTTTGTTGCCTTTTTAGCTACTGCCATAATTAATCGCAATGTATATTTCTCAGCAAGTTTATTTTCTCTAGAGAACTCATCTGTGATAGTTCGTTCTTCATTTGCAACTCGTACTTTTATTTTTTGGGAATCACCAATCCAAGACATGGGATTATGCAGCCATTCATCAAGCTTTTGTTTAAGAGATTTATCACTTATTTTGGCTCTTTCAAATTGACCTTTAGCATTAGGAGGCAAATTCTTCAAAAGGGACAGAACTAAATCACAGTCTCCTGTTGATAATGCTTGTCGTGCTACCATCTGTAAACGAGACAGTTGACTACTTTTGATGTCACCTTCTATTTTTAAATAACCAATTTGCTTTTGCAACGCCTGTTCCATTTTTTGATGCAATAATCTTTCTGCCATTTGTGCTGCTAAAGTTTGTGATGTTTGTAGTTTTAATAAAGGCTGACTAGATGTTTTTGGAGGTTCAGGTTGTTTTGCCTGAAAATGTCGTTCTTCTAGCCAGTTCACAGCAACTCTGCCAAACCCTTCAATTCTGCGCTCACCAATACCTAAATTTTCTAATTGTTGAATTTGCTCTGAAGTTAGAAGAATATTATCAAAAACAAATACGCTTCCTGCTTTCAATACTGGAACTTGAGGCAAAGGTAGTCCCCATTTACGATTAAATCCACCGACTAAAGTGCTATCAGTAAAGCTACGTTTTGGTTTAAGCATTCCCAAAACTTTTTCTAGTTCCTTTGTTAATGGTGCTGGTGTTTGATCTTCTTTTGATGGTGGAATAACGGCATACTGACCCCACTCATCACGTAAAATTAAATCACTTAAAAGTGTAATTGTTAAACATTCATGCTTCATACGTTCATTAGCCGGGATATTTATTTCATTCCAAGCATCATGACAATTGACATTACATATTTTGCTATGTCCGTAACCTGCACTTTGAGAACCACCTAGCCAAATATCTGCTGATTTTTGAAGCAAATTTTGCAAAAAGTCTGCGTCAGCTTCATCGCAAAGGATGACAGCTTGAAAAACTTGTCCAATATCTATGGAATCGTAACAAAATATTTCCCCTTCTTCTTGGCTAGATCGTCCTTTTGTGCGATCGCGTCGGTTATGAATATTAATACGCCGCTTTTCTTTGTAGAATGTAACTTTACCCTCTTTTGTCCAGAAAGATTCTCCAACAGACTTTGATGTTTCTGGCTTCTCTTCTTCTTCAATACTCAAATCATAAACTGATATAAGTGGTACTTTTTCACTTAGTTGTGCATCTTTATCTTTAACCCAAGAAAGAGGCACAGGTAACGTGCGCTGTTCTTTTTGACTTAGTAAATAACCATTTAGATAGCAAGTATTCTTATCGAAAAAAAGGCGCTTTACTACATCATTGCTCAAATCTAAATCTGATAAATGATGCTGTTTCATATAACGTCCAATTATTGCACCCCGAATCATACTACCAGGAATATAATTGTAGGAAACATCACTATTTGGATCACCTTGGAATGAAGTAGCAAGTAGTGGTTGTTGAGTATCCAATGAAAAGGTGATAGCTTTCACTTAATTCTCCTCTGGAATTGTTCCAAATAAATTTACATGATCATGTGTTATTTCTTTTCCTGAACTATCGTGTAAAGTACATCTTACATATCCACGTCCTCGATTTCGTCTGCTTCCTATACGTCGTAATGCTAGTGTACCTACTTCTAAAATTGACAGTGTTTTATCACTTGGTTGGGTTTCAAATACTAAATCAGCTTTAAATTCAAGTTCACGAATCGCCACACGAAAAGAGCGTAAACTTCCCTTATCAGCTACACCAGTTTCAGCATTAATTGCAGTTTGACGACGAATTGTTGTGAGTGAATCTAGCACTTCTGTTTTGGTAAGTGTTTTCTTTTTAATTTGAAAAGCAACTGCTTCTCGTAAATCTTCAGGTAAACAAGCATCTCCTACGTGCATTGATGCTATTGTTCCCTGAACGCTACCTGGTGTACCAAAAAGAATGTCAGCAAGATTTTCCCAATCAGGACGAATCTCAGGTGGTAAAACAGCAATTAAGTTATCACATTCCTCACTCAACAAACCTTTGAGTGTGCGTCCACGTAAATAGGGAAATCCACTAGAATCATGCTCTACTTCTTGGTCAATTAAACCAGCTACGCCATCACCTCTACCGAAGGTAGTATCACTTAAAAGTTTTATTTTTAGTTGATAAATAGTCACCTAATCCTCCAATTCAAGATAAAATTCCATCGCTTCAATAGCATCAAAATATCCACAACGGTTGTTGAGCCACCCCTTTCTTACCAAGTGTTCACTTTGACCACTAGATTCTGGGAAAGAAGGTAATTGCGACAATTTGTAAGCTGATAAAAACTCTTTAGTCGCATCATCAGAGGCTTCCCGTAAAACTTCTCGTAAAGCCATTACTTTGTTATGACGTTCTTTCCAATCCTTTCCTTCTTTAAATTCTTTGATAATTTGCGTAAAACCTTCCCAAGTTCGCCACTCACTACTATGTTTTTTCAATCGCACAGGACGCATTGCTAAATTCCAAATATCTTTGTTATCAACAGTTACTTGATATTCAAGTTTACGAATTTCAGAAATTGAACCAAGTAAACCACTGGCTGCTAAATGCCAATCAATTGCTGAAAATCCATCTGGCTCAGATTCTTTATTTTCTTTAACAAATTTCTTAGCTTCTTTGCATAGTTCATCACTAATTTTATAAGCTCTTGCGAAAGGATAGTGAGTTTTAACAACACAAACACCTGCACAAGCTGTTAACTTTTCACCATCTGCAACATCCTGTTCCTCAAATTTTTGAAGGAACAAAGTAGCTAGTTCTAGTCCTATTCTTCCTTCGCAAATAAATGTGATATCATCACCGCCATAAACTAAAGGGCGGAAAGGGAGATATTTTTCTTTGAGTTGAAATTCTCCAAGTTTACCAACAACTTTTCCCTCTTTTATTGACTTTGTAATTACCTCAACAACAGCTTTTAGTGCATTTTTACCTGCTTTGTGAACACTTTTAGAAAAATCGCCCATCCTTTCAATGTAATCTCGATTATTTTTTGCGTCTTCACCATATTTTTGAAATCGTTTACCCATCCCGTTACCATCAGCATGAACAATTGCTACATAACTAGATTCCCTTTGAGAACGTCCTAAATGATCTGTTCGGTAAGGAAACTGATAAATATCGCCGTCAACTACATCAGCAAACATATCTTGCAGTTTTTTATTTGCTCTATCAACAGCTTTTAATTTCTGCTTAGTTTCAGTGGAAATAAGATAGCTGTCTGCTTCTTCTTCATCACCATATTGAATATATTTATTACTTCTATCAACAGCAGGAAGTTGAGTAGAATTACAAACTGCTGTTACACCTAAACCTAGTAATGGTGCTGAAGGAATGCGCTCATGTTTTCGGTGGTCAATTTCTCCTTCCATCAAATCTTTAACTACTTGATAAAGATTATCTTCATCCCAGTCAAAGTCAGCATGAGCAACTACTAGATTAATTCCTGGTGCTTTTTCTAAAACTCGCTTACTCAATATTCTAGTGAAACTTATAGCAATTTCCCGTGACTTAAATAATATTAATGTGTTTCCACCACCTGCATAAACTATTTCAGCATTAAATTCGCTCGTTTCAATTGGTTTATTTTGTTGATTTTCTGGCACACCTAATTCATCTAAAGTTTCTTTTACCCAATCATCTGTTACTTCAGAAACTAAATGAGATGCCCCAATATTTTCGCGCAGACGGTTACTGCTGAAAATATAACCCTGAATCCCTGATGTATCTATTACGGTTATGGTGAATTTACTCATTTTGCATCCTCATCATTTTTGTAAATCCAAGTATCAATTTCTTCTGATAAATTCATGAGAACATCTGCGCCAAAAACGGCGATTTTGTAATCTTTAATTATTGCATTAGAGTCAGAACTAAAAACATTACTGATTTCAGTCTGTAGAGCATTTACATCTTTCTGACTGGCACAGCACACCAGAGCAACCCGTGCTTCAGAACCTCCTAGTTGTTGCGCCCTAATATAAGCTTCAAAAAGTTTTGATTTACATAATTGTTTAGTTTTATCTGTAGTGCAGGAAATAGCAAAAAGTTGATAACCCCTCATGAAAGCTACATCAAATTGAAATTTATTTTGTTTGGGATTATTCTCAGTAGAAATCCAAAATGAAGTTGCACTATCGTGAATTAACCATTTTTCAGAAAATTCTTGAACTTGCTGCAAAACATAATGTTCTAGCCATTCACCATCAAGCCATTCACAAACGTGCTTTAATTTTTTTCCTTGTTCTTTGACAACATCAAGAGATAATTCTTCTCCTGTTAATCCCAATTCAATTAAGGCACTTTTGATTTGAGGTTGTGAATTTACAGTTTCTAAGCTTAAAGGATCAATTTTTTTAAGCTCTTTTTCCTCTAACCATTTGGATTTTTTATCTTTTGTTACTGGTCTGAGAATCTGATCACACCAGTTTCGCCATGCGATTACACCATCTTCTTTTGTATGAAATTCTGCAAATGCTTTTGCAGCTTTAATTAGTTTTGGCTCATCTATAGGATCTGAACCCCATTTCCAACCATGCAATTCAAAAACCTTTTTCAAGTCCACTTGAAGCACATCTGGTGTTACTTTAATATGAATGCGCTCTCGATCTTCCCTATCTATGCACATTTCCAAACTACGTGAATCAAGATAGCTAAATACAGTATCAGGTCGAGATTCGCTTAATACTGCTCTATAAGCGTGTACCGCCATTGCTTTTGTACCGCCTGTATAATTCAAACCGATTTTTCCATTCTTCAGACCTTGAATTTTGCGGCGAATTTCATCTTGAATGTGGTAAGCATCAGATTCATATTTACCAAGAGAGATCAGCTGCGCTGGTTGGAAACCTTTTCTTTCTTCGTCTCTGTCAAGGATGTTTTTCAGACGTTTAGCCTGAGTTTCTGTACCAGTCGTATGTACTAGGTATGGAGTACCATCTTTTTTTAGTAACAAATTTGCTGTTACATAGTTAGGTAAAGGATTTTCACCTACTAATAGAAAGAGATGATCAACTTTGTGTGCTTCAAAATCAGATGTAGTCATAATAAATTGCCTCACGTTTTAAATTTATGTGTTCATCAATAACTAAGCAGTTAATTAGCGATCGCACCCCTTTCTCCCTAACCACCCTTCCCCAACCCCACCAAAACCCCAGCCAAAGCCCGAACGATCGCACGACGAGAAACATCCTCCCCACGCAGTAACCGATGCACACTACCCCTTAAAATCGGCGTTTCCTGTGCAATCACATCGTCCACACCGTCATAATCGCTGTAAATAATCGCCACCACCGACAAACCCAGAGATTTACATAGTTCTTCCCAAGGTGCAACCTCAGTTACATCCTTCACCAAAATCACCGCATGAGTCGCAGCGCACATAATCAAACGGTTAGCATTAGAAATTTTGCCACCGACATCAAACACAAGTATCGGTGTATTAATCCCCCTAACTTCCCGTGCTTTCCTTTCAGCAAAATCTGGTGTAAAACCCGCCTTGTATTCTGTTTTTAACTTCTGGGCTAAATCTGCGTCCCGTCGTGCGGTTTCCCCATACCAAGAACCATCCCCATCTGGACAACCAGAGATAAAATAGGATTCTGGTGCATCAGCAATCTGCAACAACGCTTGTTTTAAACCTTCCCGGAAGCAAGTCTTTCCAGTATTCGCAAACCCACAAATCACCAATTTGATACTTGATTGCTGCTGAACCCGCACCACATCCAAAATATCCCCAACTTGATAATCAGCGTGTTTACTAATGGTGACAACATACCTATCCAGCCCCTTATCGCCAATCTTGGGGTCAAAAAGGGCAATGACATCATACAATTTAGATAATTTATCAGCCAATACCTGACTCACCAGTACCGATGTCCGACCATTGATTTTAATCAGCGCACCCCCCGGTAATTCCCCAGAAGCAATCATCTGATTCAACCTGGTAGCTGCATCACGGACAATTTCATCACCTGTAGTCAAGGTAGTGCCAAATCCTACCTTTAAAATGTCACCCTCTAAACTGATATGGTAAATACTCATTAAATGGCGCTGAATTAGGAGATAAATAAGACAAGACTCTTGTAATTTCGTTAATTACAACTTCAATCAATCAAGTCTCCCAGTTTATAGGCTGGATTATGTGTGATGCAAATCACGTATTTACGTAATTTTGGGTCAAAAAAACCAATTGCACCGTAAATATGGGCTAATTTATGAGCTAACACAAAAGCTACAGGTATAGAAACGGGTCCATTAATCTTCAGCAGTTGTCCTCCTATTAATTCCCCCGACCGTGACATTTCCTCCAACCGCATAGCAGCATCTTTAACAATCTGGTCATTTTGGGCAGGTTCACCAAAACTCACCCGCAAAATATCGTCTTTTAACTCAATGTTGTAAGTAGTCACTGCCTTTACCTAGTAAGCAACTATCACATCATATATGGCACTGGAAGCAGCCTATTCCAGATTGGTCTATGCTGAACTTATACCCAAAGTCCTAGATTAAGTGTCTGAGCAAATTTTTTCTGATGTTCCCCAACCAGAACTGCTGCAATGGTTAGCACGCGGTTCTCTCAAACAAAACCTACTGCGTGCAGTTCGTTTGTGGGTGTGGTTACGTTCTTTATACGGAGAAGGTCAAGACCTTTTATTCTTAGAAGATGGTTTTACTTTGGCAGATTGGAAAAATGCTTTTTTTAGTTCCACACACCCCAAAGGAGAAGCAATTCCTCAATTCCATGACCCTAACTGTCATTGTGCCAAAACTACCTCTGACTGGTTATTTGATGCTAAAACCGGATTGAATCAGGAAACATGGAAGCACTCTTTATTATCTCATGTTGATATCTCTAATTTAGATGAAGTCCTACAAAAGCGATTATTTGGTGTAACTCGTCGTTCCTTACAAGCGGATTTACAAATTTTAGAAGAATTAGGTTGGCTAGAAAATCAAGAACAAAAATATCATCGAGTCCAATATTTACCTTCTCGTCCTATAACCACAAAACATAATATTAATGAACTACATTTTCTCAATCAAGAAGATTTAGCAGAAATTGCTCAGAATCTTTCTCAAAAAATTGATGGTGTACAACGTTTCTTTTTTAAACTAGACTATGTTGTAACTGCTATAGACGAAGTTGAAAATTGGCAGGATGAACTCAGAAAAATTTGGTCACAAAATCCAGTTCCACCGATTAAGTTAATTTATAATAGTGCCAGATTAAAAGAATCTGTAGAATGTTTGGTTTATCCTGTTTGCATTTACTATGTGCAACGTGCAGTTTATTTGTGTGCTTTTGGAGAAAGTCCTGATCGAAAAACAGATTGGTATAACTTTAGATTGGATAGAATTGTAAATATTAATCCAATCCCATGGACAAATATAGCCATTCCCAAGAATTTACAACAGCGTTATCAAAGAAGAAATTTACCAAATCCAGAAGAAATAGAATTGCAAATGGATAAAGCATTAGGATTTGATTTTTATTTAGAATCTCGACTGATGTTGTTACGATTTGACCGAGATTATCATGAACGCTACATTCAGGATACATCTCGGCATAAAACATTTAACTTGATTACCTACCAAAAAGCAAAAAGCTTGATTCAAAATTCTGTAGTTAATCCAGAACAAAAAGCAGAATTATTAAAAATAATTGCGAATCGTTCCCCAAAAGATGCTTATTACAGCCTTCAATATCGACATGGAGATAATAATGTAATTATGCGTTTACGAGCTTGGCGACCAAAAGTAGAAATTCTATTACCTGATGATTTAAGACAAAGAATAGCGGCTGATATTACCAAAGAGCTAGGTCTTTATCACCATTCCCATCTATAGAAATCCTAAATCATCTATGAGAAATTTGCATCTACAATCTGCTGTCAGTTTTGAATATGTTGTTTAAGTTTTGCAATAATTCACTGGCAGTATAAGGTTTTAATAAAACTGCTTTTACTTCCATTTCATCTACTTGAGGTAATACATCTGTTGTACTCAATCCGCTAGAAGCAATAACTTGTACATTGGGGTCGATTTTTTGCAAAGTGCGAATAGCAGTCATTCCATCCATTTCTGGCATCATCATATCCATCAAAACTGCACTAATTTGCGACTTGTGTTGGACATAAAGAGCGATCGCTTCAATTCCATTACTTGCAGTCATCGTCTGGTAATTATGGTTTTCCAGAATGACTGTAGTTACGTCTCGAATTTGAGCTTCATCATCCACTACTAAAATCAACTCTCCTTCTCCTAGAGGCATTTCTAATTCATCTAAAACCTCAATTTGAGGGGCTTCTAAAGCTGGCAAGAACATCTTAAATTTGCTTCCTTGACCAACTTGGCTAGAAACTGTCATAAACCCATCGTGGCTTTTAATAATCCCCCGCACCGTTGATAAACCCAATCCTGTACCAGTACCTATCTCCTTGGTGGTGAAAAATGGCTCAAAAATCCGCTCTAATATATTTGGAGACATCCCAATTCCCGTATCTTGGACAGAAATGACAATATAATTCCCGACTTTGGCCTCAAGATGCATCCGACAATAAGCTTCATCAATGTAGCGATTTTGTGCCGAAATGCTGAGAATCCCTCCATTTGGCATAGCGTCATGGGCATTAACTACTAAGTTCATTATCACTTGATGTAGTTGGGTAGCATCTCCAGAAACAGCCCAAAGGTCTTCCGGTATTTGGGTGATGAATTCGATTGATTTAGGAAATGTCTGCCTAGCAACTTGAATAATTTCCCCTATTAAATGCCTAACTTGTACAATCGTATTTTTTCCTTTAAATCCTCGCGCAAAGGACAACACTTGAGTGACTAAAATCGCACCACGTTTGGCATTATTTTCAATAATTGTCAGCATTTGTTGATGAAGTTCTTGGTTTTTGCCGAATTTACCTTTGAGTATTTGCGCGGCTCCTAAAATGGGTGTCAATATATTATTAATGTCGTGGGCAATACCACCTGCTAAAGTACCAATACTTTCTAGTCGCTGGGTGCGGAGAAACTGTTCTTCGAGTAGTTTTTTCTCGGTAATGTCAGTATCTACAATCAAGATAGATTTGGGAGACCCTTCAGTATCAAACATCAATGTCCAGCGACTTTCAACAATAATTTCCTGACCAGATTTAGTTACTTTTGATAATTCACCCAGCCAAGAGCCATGTTTAATTACGGCTTTAAGTGCAATTACCTCTTCTTCATAAGAAGTTGTGACGTGAAAAATATCCTTCAGGTTTTTACCCAAGGCTTCATGAATCTGCCAACCATATATCCGCTCTGCACCTTGATTCCAAAATAAGATATCCATTTGGAAATCTCGGACAAAAATCGCGTCTGTAGCGATATCTAATAGGGCTGCTTGTTCATAGATTTGCTGTGCTGTCTTCTTGCTCTCAGATATGTCTATGGTTGCACCAACCATCCGCTGCGGCTGACCTGTTTCATTGTAGAAGACTTTGCCTTTACATTTTAACCAGTGTAGACTACCATCAGGCCAAACTGCTCGATATTCAGCACAAAATCCGCTTCCTTGCTGAATCGAGTCAGTTACAGACTTTATAAAAGACTTCCGATCTTCAGGATGAACTAAATCTAGAAAGCTTTCAATGTTTGGAGATAAGCTGTTGTTTGGTAGTCCATGTAGCGTTCCCATATTGATACACCACAGATATTTATTTGTAGTGATGTTCCAATCCCATATACCCATTTTGCCAGCTTCTAAAGCTAAGTTCAGTCGCTCTTCACTTTCTGTTCTTGAGGCTTCTGCTTGTTTTCGCTCAGTAATTTCTTGTTGGAGATTTTGATTTGTAACTATTAATTCTACTGTGCGTTCTGCTACCCTTTTTTCTAAATCATCAGTCAGTCCACGTAACATTGATTCTGTTTGTTTGCGTAAGCAAATCTCGTCTTCAATTACACCTAACATTTTAACTAAATCTAACTCTTGTAACAAACCAGATTCAGTGACTATTCCTAACAATTTTTCTTGATCATCGACAATCGGTAAATGATGAATTTGATATTTCTTAAAAAGTAATAAGACTGTCAGAATATCCTGAAAATTTGATTGTTTCAAGGTGATAACTGGCTGGGTCATCACTTCAGCTATTTTTACCTTGGATAAATCCTTACCCAAGGCTGTTAATCTTAGGACATCACTAATAGTAAATATTCCTAATAACTGTGTTTCTTCTACCACCAAAACATAGCTAGTTACTTTTTGACTCAATGTGCTGGATGGAATTAATGTTGAGGAGTTGAGAGGTTGATAGCTATGACTTTGGGCTTGATTCATCAAAATAATAGCATCGGCTACATAACTATCAGGACTCATTTTCAAGGGAAAATGATCGATTATTTTATGTAAAGAAGGTAAATCAATCAGTTCGTTTTTTAATTGCATAATGAGCATAAATAGAAATTAACAACTAAAAAAGCAGACTACACAAGCTTTTCAGCAATTTCTAATGGTTGCTTGACTGCCGAGGTTTTGCACGAGGGATACACATCTAAAAATCAATGTATTTCCTTTGGGAGGTGAATCAGGAGAATATTTGAATTAATACTTCACTTTTGCTTAATTATTTTCCTGATTTTTAGTCAACTTTTATTCTGGGTGGGTTATTGAGAATCAGGTAAAATACCACCTATGCAGTCAGTCAATAGCAAGCTTATCGATAAATATCAATCCGAAATTTTACACATTTGCTAAAGAACAGAGGATAAATTAATCACTAAAGTAGAAAATTTATTTAATTTTTTGGTGATCAAATTTATTGTATTGTCAAATTGGGGTTAGATGATCTGTTATTTTACGGAGATTAAATAATTTAATAATTTTGAAAATATTATAGTCTCACAGGATGTTGGCAAAGACGATTGTCAATCACGGCTACACAGACAAGACAAAAACGTTCTTCTCTTGGGAAAAAGACCACCTGCGTGGGTTTGAAACCCATCAAGATGGCCTTCCCTCATCAAAAGTCAGGAGTAAGGAGTAAAATCCTCTTCACCTTCTGCTGCGGCAATTTCTAACTGAGTCTTGAGTACAGAGTCAGGGTTGAGACTTATAGAATCTATCCCTTCTTTAACCAGGAACCTGGCAAATTCTGGATAATCGCTGGGGGCTTGGCCACAGATACCAATTTTACGTTTAAACTGTTTTACAGTTGCGATCGCTCTAGAAATTGTTCTCTTGACAGCTTGATTGCGTTCATCAAACAGATGTGCAACTAACTCAGAATCCCGATCTATTCCTAAAGTTAACTGTGTCAAGTCATTAGAACCAATAGAAAAGCCGTCAAAGACTTGGCTAAATTCATCAGCTAAAATCACGTTACTGGGTAACTCGCACATCACATAAACTTGCAAACCATTTTCACCTTTTACCAAACCATTTGCTGCCATTTCTGCCAGTACACGTTTTCCTTCTTCGGGAGTTCGGCAGAAGGGAACCATCAAAATTATGTTGGTTAAACCCATTTCATTTCTTACCCGCTTCATGGCTTCACATTCTAAGGCAAAACCCTCACGATAACGAGGATCATAGTAGCGAGAAGCACCACGCCAACCAAGCATCGGGTTTTCTTCTTTAGGTTCAAATTGTCTGCCACCTAAGAGGTTTGCATATTCATTACTCTTAAAATCTGACAGACGGACAATTACAGGTTTAGGATAAAAAGCGGCAGCAATTGTCCCAATACCTTGTGCGAGTTTATCAATAAAAAATTCGGCTTTATTTTCATATTGGGCAGTTAATTCCGCAATTTTGTATTTAGCCAGTTCATCTTCTAAATCATGAAAATGTAGTAGTGCTAAAGGATGGGCTTTGATGTGGTTAGCAATAATAAATTCCATCCTTGCCAAACCCACACCATCATTAGGAATTGCTGTTAGACCTAATGCTTCTTCTGGGTTGCCCACATTCATCATAATTTTAGTGCGGGTGCGGGGCAAATTTTCTAAAGGTAATTCTTGAACTTCAAAGTTTAATAAACCTGCATAAACTTTGCCTGTTTCACCTTCAGCACAACTGACAGTAATTTCTTGTCCAGTTTGTAATAATGTCGTTGCATTACCACAGCCAACAATTGCCGGAATTCCCATTTCTCTGGCAATAATTGCGGCATGACAGTTACAAACCACTACAGGAGTGTATTTACTAGTAAAAACTAGATAATTATGATGATCTGCAACAGTAATATTATAAACTTCAGCTTCTACTGCATCTGCAACTTTAACAACTCGTTGCATCCGAATATCACCTTGCAGAAGTTGTTCAAATTGACCTATTTCACGGAGTTGCTTATCAGAAATCAGGAGATTTTTATCTTTTCTAAGTTTGATTTGACCTGTTACATTCTCACTAAATAGTTGATTAGTAGCAAAGAAACGGGTTTGAATAGTTCTTCGATTAACATCTCCTTTTACTCGTTGAGTATATTCTAAAATTCGCTCTAATTTTTCCACAATCTGCACATTGTAGATATGACGATTTCTGGTAACTTGAGGAACAGTATTAATTTTCAAACAAGCAATAATTACAGCTTGTAGTAAGTTTTCTTCAGAAATATAGATATTAATGCGGTTGTTATAATAGCAACCATCACCATCAATCACACCTCCTAAAAATTGATAAGAAACTTCTGGAGTATTTTCGAGTAGAATTTGAGTAATCTGTTGCTCTTTTTCTTTTAAGTTGTAGGCGATCGCTTTAGAATAAATACGATAAGCTGTAGCTTGCCCTTTTACCTGTTTTCCTCGTATGTAACCTGAAGATTCTGCTTTCTCACAAGCCGTAAAAGATTTACCATAAACAGTACTCATTTTCTCATTCATAGTAGCTATGAATGCTTGTTTCTCTGGTAAACATTTTTGAATAAACTGAACTTCTCCATGAGTTCGAGTAGTATAAATTGAGCCGTCTGTGATTATTCCTCCGATCAGATAAGCTAAATCAGCTTCTTGATTTTTGTTGTTACCTAATTTAGGAATATTCTGAGATACAAGCACCATTTCTTGACTATCTAACATTTCTTGAATCTCAGTTTTGGTATATTCACCATCCCGAAGATTGACCATTTTATGATCAGGAGTTAAGCGCAGGATATTATCTGTAACTTTCCTTGTTTGAGATACACTCACCCCAATCACTTGAGATGTACGTTTCATTGCATCTGTAATAGGTTTCCATTCTATTTTATGGGTTTTAGTGTTGAGGGCTAAAGTTGATAATCCTTGATATCCTTGTTCATAGATTTGCTGAATGGTGATAAAACCTTTATTGGTGAGAATTTTTGTATTTCCATCAAAGCAAGTTCTACCACCAGAGTTGGTGACAATAGCACTGGCTTTTTTCATGATTGGTTCCCAATCTGGATCTGTGCGGTTTGTAACTAGCACATCTCCGGCTTGAAATTGTTGAATTTGGTTCGCGTCGAGAATGACTTTGGCTTTACCTTGACCAATCATTTCCCCAACGCTACGACCTGTTAATAAAACTGCACTTTTTTCTTGGAGGTGATAACTGATAAGAACAGTTTTAGATTTTTGAGATTGTACTGTTTCTGGTCTAGCTTGGACTATAAATAATTCTCCTGTCACCCCATCTTTTGCCCATTCAATATCCATTGGTGTTTCCAGACCACGGACTTGGGAATAGTGATCTTCAATAATATAAGCCCAGGTTGCTAGTTGGAGAATTTCGTCATTATTCAAGGCAAATTGATTTCTTTCTGCGGGGAGAACGGAGACATTTTTCGTTAATTTCATCCCTCCTAAGTCATAAACCATTTTAATTTCTTTTGTCCCCAAACGTTTTTGGAGGATTGGTTTAAAGCCTTGTTTGAGAGTGGGTTTAAATACTAAATATTCATCTGGGTTAACTGCACCTTGAACGACGGTTTCACCCAAACCATAAGCAGCAGTAATTAAGGCCGCATCTTTAAAGCCTGTTTCTGTGTCAATGGAGAACATCACACCAGAACAAGCTAAGTCAGAACGTACCATTTTTTGTATCCCGACTGAAAGGGCTAACTCAAAGTGGTCAAATCCTTTGATTTGTCGGTAAGAAATAGCACGGTCAGTAAAAATAGAAGCAAAGCATTTATGGCAAGATTCTAATACACCTTTGAGTCCGTGAACGTTGAGATAGGTTTCTTGCTGTCCGGCAAAACTAGCATCTGGGAGGTCTTCGGCTGTGGCACTAGAACGAACTGCAACATCAGTATCTTCACCGTATTCTTGACAGAGACTTTGATAAGATTTTGCGATCGCTTGTTGTAATTCTAGCGGAAATGGCGTGTTTAGCATCAGCGACCTAGCTTGTTGACCACAATGCCGCAAATTATCTATATCTTCTATATCTAAAGAAGCAAAAATATTTCTCAGTTTAGCTTCTAAACCTGCCCCACTAATGAAAAATTTATAAGCATATGCAGTAGTAGCAAACCCGTCGGGAACTTTTACTCCTTTGGGACTCAATTGCTGAATCATCTCTCCTAAAGAGGCATTTTTTCCACCTACGAAGGGAATATCTGCAATTCCCACGGAATTCAAAGGTAAGACTAATGCTTGTTCTTTTGAAACTTGGCTATGATTGTCTTGCTTGCGTGGTATCCGTACCATGTTTTATCATCCTTTAAAAGATACAAATTAAAAAGTTTTTAGTAATAGTAAACTAATCTACTGCTCAACTAATATCATGTCCGGTTGTTCGCGTAGCGTCTCGTCAGAGATATACTTATCATTTAGACTGACGCGGAGATTTTTTTTTGATAAGTGATTAGTCGGACATGATATAAACCATTATTTTTATACATATTAAATCTGAGGAATTTGTGAGGATAAAACTATTATCGGCGTTGCTGAATAAGGGGATGATTGAGGCTGACGCTCCAGACGCGGTGATTATATATTAATGCAGATTCTCAAATCATCCCGCAATTATGCAACGCCCTATTATCACTACATGGAAGTTAAACAACTCCTAATTCAGGCTGTTAATGTGTAGTAATGTTACCAAATATATTGTTATCTAAACTAACCTCACAAGTTCCTCATATTTGTAAAATATAGTTTAGAACTATAAATACTTGTTGTGAATAAATCAGGGTTGTCACCATAACGACCCTACGGGAAACACATCTTAAAAAAAGGAATTGAGAAATATATGAATTATTGTCCCTGTTGTTCTAATTTGTTGTTACTACATATAAGTAAATCTGAAACTTACTGGTTTTGTTGTACTTGTCGGCAAAAAATGCCAGTATTTACACATAATCTTTGCTGTTCTTTATCAGAAACTCTTTTAGGTAACACTCTCATTTCTAATTTTTGTAGTTTGGATAGAGCCTAAGTAAAACCTAATTTAGATATAGTGATCCGATTTGATTCATGAATTTTTCATGGAGGCAGGGAACAGGGAACTCTTAACAGGAAAGAAGGATTTTAGTATGTACGGAGTTCTGTATGGCTACGCCACGCAAGCTATCAAAAATCAAATATAGGAATAATATTTGATTTATGAAAAGATACGTAGGGTGCGTCAGACTCCATAAATTCTATTAATAAACAGATTTGTAATATCTGACGCACCCTACAATACCTAATTTTTTTTCAAAAATCAAATATGACTTCTATAGGAGTCCTATAGATATTGATTTTTAGTCTTAACTGAACTAGTTTGATATCAAAGTGGCTGCGTGTTTATGGAAAAAGGTGTTACATTTAATTAATGTTCAGATATTAAATAAATCTTTCATATCAAGTCGGATTAATTTTTGATCAAAACAACTCTCCGCGCAGTTCCATAATTGTCAGTCTGTAAATCTAGATGATGTTACCCCAAAGGTGCAACATAAGAATATGTATTGCGTCCTTGGTTTTTAGCTGCATATAGTGATATGTCTGCATTTTTAATTAAGTATGCTGGTGAATAATCTGGAACTGGGACAATACTAGCAATGCCCATACTTAATGTGACATAATTGCTAACTGAAGAATTATTGTGGGGAATACATAAGTTAGCTATTTGTTGTTGAATCTGTTGAGCAAAATTAACCGCTCCTTCTAAAGGGGTGTTAGGCAGCAAAATAGCAAACTCTTCACCACCATAACGAGCAACTAAATCGGCCGGACGTTTACAGGTGCGTGCGATTGCTTGAGCAACTTGTCGCAAACACTCATCACCAGCTGGATGACCATAACAGTCATTATAGCTTTTAAAATAATCCAAATCACAGAGGATTAATGATAACGGCATTTTTTCCCGTTGTAGTCGCTGCCATTCTAAATTGATCACAGCATCAAAACATCGACGATTGGCAATTTCTGTTAATCCATCAAGATTGACTAACCGTCGTAATTCAGAATTAGCTTGCCTAAGATTTTCCTCTATCTGCAAGCAATCTGTAATATCAAAATTTGGTTGTAATTTTTGATCAACCAGATATTGATGGCAAATATCCAATGAGTTAGTCATATCTTGCACACACAACAAGGCATCAAAACCTATATTTTCTGTGGTGATAATTGGTGTTGCTGTCACTTGTAACGAACGAAAACGTAAGGATTTAGTTAGACAATGAAAAAAATTCGGGTACACATGAGGGGAAAAAACAGTCACTTTTCCAGCTTGTAGAGTTTGGTTCAATTGTTCGATATAATCTTGAAAATTGAGATGGGAAAAATATGAAAATATATTTTTACCCAAAATTTCTTCTCTGGAAATATTTGTCCACTCTTCCAGGCACGAGTTCCAAAAACTGACTATGCCATTATGTTGTAAAAAACATACCCCAACAGGAAGAAGTTCCATCAATTGTAATGATGCAAATGAAATTTGTGTAACTGCTGTCCTGATTTTTGGGACTGTCTTCATATAAGCTTGTGTTCGGTAACTTGAATCTTGCTGACTTGTTATAATATCTATAGCTACATCCACTTGAATGAGGTATGTCATCGTCCCATTCCCACTGTTTCGGGGAGGGAGTTTTGCACCTCACTCAACTGAGAACTATCATAGTACGGCAGTGGATTAAAAATCACAACTCAAAAAGACATACTACACAAGCTTTTCAGCAATTTTCAATGGTTGCTTGACTTAACGTCGTAGTGTAATAGTCAAAGCCATTTTAATAAAATTAAGTACAAATATCATACTCCAAAAGGAAGATATTCAGTCAGTGAAAATGACTTAAGTGAATTGGGCTGAATGTTAAGCTGAATGTTAAATAGTCTTGAGTAGAAAACCCTCGAATTAATTCAAGGGTTGTATATTTTAAGAGCTTATATCTTCATCTGAAATTGATTGCTGATGTTATCAATTTGTTATTGATTCTAAGTATTGCTTTAATCTTCTTGCCAGTCTTCACAACCCAGCAGATCAATAATTCTGTCTCTGAGTAAATATTCGTTTTTTTCTAGCTCATACTCAAAATAATTCCATTCTCGGTTAGGAAGATATTTACAAAGAGTATAAATTGGCTGTTGACGGTTAAGAAGTCCCCTTTTTACAAGTTGAAGTGCTTCTTCCTTTATCATTTGAATGTCATATTTAATAGCGGTATCCATACCTTGTTACCTCATTTTCCAGCAAGGAATTAAAAGACAACTTTAAAAATTATTGTCTCTACTTTCAATTTATCAAAAAATTGGTCAATTTTGTGAACAATCACCAGATTAATTTTTACTAGTACAGTACAGCCTAAGTATAGCAACCATTGAAAATTTCTGAAAAGCTTTCCTCTTCAACTTTTTTCAGTTTAAAAGTTTAAATTTTAAATTCTACCTTGCGGTACTAGACTCTATTTTATCGGTTTTAATTGCTACTGAATGGATATCCTTGAATTCTGCAGGGTTTGAATTTTCCACAATGGTGATACCGGACAGTTTGTGAATAGCTTTTACACCTATTACCCCGTCACAGCCTTTTCTATTTAGTCTCATGGTGATAACTTTATCTTTGTAACTTATTGCTATATATCTAAATCACACATCATCTGTATACTATCAATTTTCTTTTTTACAGTGATACAAAAAATGTCTCAAATGCTCTACAGCTTGGATAAGTAGGATATCTTCTGGATTACAATAGAATTATAATTGTCCTATATTTCCTATTAGCTAAAGTGTCAGACTCCCTACCTTTGCGCGATCATTACCTGGCGTTAATTGATAAAATTGTTGAAACCACTCTTCAGGGTAAGATTAGCTCTGTAGAGCAGGTATATCAAATATTACTTAAAGGTATCACTAACGGTACAGGAGAAGTATTTGAGTTAGCTTTGAGCGATCGCTTGAATACCATTCAAGCACAAATAGACAACGAAAAAGATGAACTGAAGACAGCTAAAGCCACACGGAGTTTAAGAGCCATCAAAACCATTCAAACACAATGGCAACGCTGGCAAGAGCAAAATAAAGCCACAGAAGTTATAGTTTCGGCAGTACGTGAAATTACCATTGCCAGCAATGATGAGCGTTTAGCAGTATTTTTGCGTTTGATCGATTCTAATCAAAAACATCCTTTAAATTTATCCCAATTACAGCAGTTAGCTAAATCCCTGCAACAATTTGGTGCAGCTAATGCCGATTTAGCACAAATATCAACAGGAATTACTCGTGGTGTCGCTTCTTGGCAACGAATACAAGAAAATCTACTGAGTTGGATGTATGAACAAAAAACTTCTTTAGGATTTGGTGGTGTACCGGGAGAACGAGGCCCTTGGGCAAGTTGGGCAAAGTTAGTCAAAAGCGAATTCCCCGAAGCATTTTTCCGCACCTTAGCACTTGAACAGTCTGCCATTGAATTCGGTCAAAAGCAAGAGCAAATCACCCTCAGCAATTGGGTAGAACTAGCAATAGTTTTACAGTTCCTACAACGGGGGTTGATTAGCTGGTTTGATCAACAAGCTTATGATATTCAAGCAGGTCCAAAATTATCGATTTCTACATTTTTGACCTTTGCAGTTATTTGGAGTCAATTAGCGATCGCTTTTCCAACCCAAGCAGTAGCATATAGAAATGGAGCTTCACAAATAATGCTCCAGATTTTGAGAACCTTTGCCCAGCGTCCTTATTTCCCCCTCTACGGTGGGATTTTTGCCTCATTCTCTGGTAGTTCTTTGCGAGATGCTCTCGATTATTTAGATGAACCTCTACGTTCTGTAGAAGGAACACAAGAAAAAGCCAGAATTTTGACCCTTTTGGGTTATTCTCAACGAGCTTTAGGCAAATATCCCCGCTCGATTAATTTTCACCAGCAAGCTTTGGAAATAGCCAGAAATGCCAAAGATAGCTCTTGTGAAATTGCTAATCTCAACCACCTCAGTCGTACCTACGTCCAAGAAAAAAATTATCTAGAAGCCATTAACTATAGTCAAAGAGCATTAATCTTAAGTAGGCAAGCAGGTGACAAAACTGGAGAAGCTAATGCCTTGGTAAATCTGGGTTATAGCGAAGTCATGCAAGCACAGAAGTTAGAAAATATCGAACCAGAAGTATATGAATCAGCGATTAATTATCTAGAACAAGGTTTGAAATTAGCGGAAAAATTAGGCGATATTCAAAGTCAAGCTTTGTGTTTTAGCAGTTTAGGCATTGCCTATTTAGTCATAGCCCAACACCAAGCAGCTATTAAATATTTAGAATTGGGTTTTAAAACGGCACAAATTTCCGGTGATTTATATCTACAAGGGCGCAATTTAGCTTATTTAGCCGAAGCTTATTATCATCTTAAAAATCATGAAAAGGCTATTTATACAGGTAGTTTGGGAATGTATCTACTAGAACAAATTTCTTCCCAAGAGTGGCGACAAGCCGCAGGTTTATTAACAATAATAAAAGGACAAATTGGGGCTGATAAATTCCAAGTCCTATTGCAACAAAATCGCCCTAAAATGATTTCTGTAATTGGTGTAGATGGATATGATTATCTTCCCGAATTGTTAGAAAAATATCAAGAAAGTATGTAACACCATAAAGATGTGCCTAATTATTTGGGAACATAGCGAATTATCTTGAGAAAACCTCCGCGTACCTTGGTGTTGAAAAAACATAGGATTTGGCGCAACTATAGCTACACTACGCAAGCCATCACACAGAATTGGTAGAGAGGAACTTTGGGATTTTTGATAATGTGGGAGTAACAAGATTGAACGGAGAATGACAGACTCAAGTAGTTTGACAGGACTTACGCAACTGGCACATTGGTAGGGTGCTTTACTACTGCATAAATCCTGCAAATAACTAGATTATTGATATCTGACGCACCCTACAACAGATTTTGAGTGTGACACGCAGCTTTAGTCCTATTTGAGTGATTCCGACCGTTGCGAAAAGCTATGTAATGCGTAATTAAAAATTTATGTGACACAAAATCTTCACTTAATTGTATTATGCCGTACAATACCCAAAAAATTGTGTATCTAGGTTTTCATAGATACCAGATTTTTGTCCAGTTTTTACACATTGTCTAATGTATAATTTATGCGATTATCACAAAAACATATGCATATCTTCAAAATCCTTTCCTGTGCCTTGCTAACTATTGCCTTTCCAACTGTATGTTATGCATCTGACGAAGCACCCATAGTTCCTGATATTAAAACTATGCCGAAGGAAGTTGCAGAAAAACCTGGTGTTGTGATTTTACCTGTTAGTAATCAGGCCAAAGATTTACAGCCAGAGGTTCCTCTAGAATTATCTGCAGAAACAGTCGCACAGACAGAGCAACAACAGCCATCACCTGTTAGTAATCCCACCAAAAATCTACAGAGAGAAGCTCCTCTTTCTCCATTGCAAGAACAACCCACCAAGCTACATAACTTGGAAACAGCCAACCAGTTAAGAAAGGGTGCAGTTCAAGGGGAAGCTGGGTTTCTGCAAGTCTTACCAACCGATAGTTCTGTGTCCGGGACGGGTTTGCAAACCTATCAAGTTGATATTGACTGGGGAGTAACAGATAACTTACAAATAGGTTTTACAGGCGATATTTTTGATGATTATGCAAAATGTAAAACTAAAGGAAATTGCGGTGATTTAACAACCGTAAGTTATGGGACAAAGTTAAAATATCGATTAATCAACGAAGAACGTTGGGCTGTCGGTGTGATGGGTACGGCTCAGTTATTGAACTTAACTGCGGCTTCAGGGATTTTTGATAATCCTGCACCAAACAGTTCCAAGAAAAACCTGTTTGTGGTCAGACCAGTTGGTGCTTTGCAGTTTCCCGCTACTTATAAAGCATCTCGAAATCTGCAACTACATCTGACTCCGGGAGTGGTTTTCTTCCCGGAAACAATTAAAGGAGCAGATTTTTTTGGGACGTTTTTCAACATAGGCACAGGCTTTAGCTGGCAATCTTCAGAAAGATTGAACTTATTTGGCAATATTCAAGTGCCTTTAGGTCCAGGAGGCAATACTTTTAATTCCAAAGACCGCTCTATTTCTCGGCAGTTGCTGTGGACTGTAGGTGTAGATTACGCTGTTAATCCCAGAATGGGAGCAGAGGTTTATGCTACTAACAGTTATGGGACAACACCGACCACAGGTTTACTGGCCTTTCTTCCTGATGGTGATGAATTGCAGGTGGGGATTCGCTTCAAGCACGTGATTGATTTCGGGCAAGGATATGCGGCTAATTTTGACAATCGCCCCCAAGCACCTCTTTCTTATCGGGATCAGACACTTCTTTTTGATGGTTTCACACTTGCCAGCGCCAAAACTCTACCAACGGGCAAGTTTCAAGTCAGAGGAGGACTGGGTACTCATGGTAGTTCCAGTTTTGCCCTGGCCTATGGCTTGACAAATGATGCACAGTTAGAACTTATTGTCGATCAATTTGGGGCAAGCGATCGCATTCCTGCTAAAGATGTATCTGGTCCAGGGGTCAAAATTGGCGGTGTGATGAAACTGCGGTTTTTGGATCAAGCAAGAGGTGATCTCCTGTCTCTGGGTTTTAAACTGGCAGGTATCAGTGAGACGACTTTCAAAGGTCAATCTTTAACCGGCAGTTTGTATACAGAGATTCCTATTTCTTATCAACTCAGTCCCCAAACTGCCATATCTATTAATCCCAAAGGCGGATTTTTTGGCAAAGTTTCCCGCATTGGTGTGGGTATTGGGATTAACCAGGCTCTTTCAGATAAACTGCAATTGATTGGAGAATATACCCCGATCTTGAATGATGGTAAAGATGTCTGGAGTACTGGTTTACGCTTTTTACCAAATGCGGGATTGGCATTTGACGTTTTTGCCAGTAACGCAATTGGACAAGGTGGTTTAGGAACGGTGACAGCCGAACCAGATACTAATTTTGGTTTCAGCATCAATTGGGGAATTTGATCCTCTGTGATCTGATTTATAGTCAGTTGGACAATACCTTGTTCAAATCGAAAAAAGTCTTGATTTGTAGTTTGGGTTAAGCGACAGCGCAACCCAACATACAAAAAATGGACAAATGGACAAGATATTGTTGGATATTTTATTTTCTTTTGCCAACCTCATACCTCACGACTTCCTCACAAACTAGCTCTAAATTCTAGATAAATTCAGTTATTGGGCTGATACGGAAAGATTGCAGACTAGGCTTAGATTATGAGGTAGTTATGAGTCCATCACCATCACCGCAAGAACAACAATATCCCTCAGTAAATCGAGCAGTAAATTCTTGGCAATTTGGGCAATCACTCAGTATCGATCCTATCGGTATAGTCTCTACCTGCTCTTTTAACTGTGTCTATTGTCCGCTAGGAAATATTCAGCAACAAACAACGCAACGGCAAATTTTTGTCCCTACTAGCCAAATTATCGCTGATTTACAACGATTTGCACAGAGGCAAGTTCCCATTGATGTAGTCACTGTTAAAGGTAGTGGGGAACCTACTCTAGCACTGAACTTAGGGGAGATTCTCGCGGCTACAAAAGAAATCATCAAACAACCAAAAGTGGTATTAACCAATGGCACTTTACTAGGTAATCAATCAGTTATAGATGCTTTAAAACTAGCGGATATTGTCGCCGTTAAACTGGATGCTGTTTCGTCAAATCAACTACGGCAAATTAATCAGCCATTAGAGACAATAAATTTACCAGATATCCTCAAGGGAATTGAACAATTTAGACAGCAATATCAAGGATGTATGGTAATACAAACTATGATTTTGTCTTCTTGGACAGCAGAAACTCAAGCACATTACATCCACTTAATAAAACGTCTCCAACCTGATGAAATTCAACTTAACATTCCTTCCCATTCCCGCGTCTTAGTTCATCAGTTAGAATCTATAGGTGATGATCTTGTCGAATCTCGCTCTTATAGTTGTCAAAATTTCAAATGTATCAGTGCTAAAGAACTCGGTGCTATGGCTGAAAAAATTCACAATGCTACCAAAGTTTCTGTGCGTTACGCGCCAATTTAGTAATTCGTAATTCGTAATATTTCCTGCGGAAACGCTACGCTAACGTAATTCGTAATATTTCCTGCGGCTTCCGTAAGGGATACGTAATTCATAAGTTCCTCTCCCTCTCTCCCTCTCTCCCCGTCACTCTGTATTATCTAATTTAAATATTCTGCAATTAAGGAGTTAAGACATGGAACCTAAGTCAACGGACTTATTATTAGCACTCACAGAAATTCCCGCTGGCTATCTCAATATTATGGGTTATGTGGATAAGTCAGAAGTCAACGGACCTGGTTCCCGTGCTGTGGTTTGGGTGCAAGGTTGTCCCCGTGAGTGTGCTGGTTGCTTTAATCCCGACTCTTGGACATTTGAGATTAATCAGCTAGTTGCTATTGATAGCCTGGCAGCAGATATTATCAAAAATCCCCATAACACAGGTGTAACTTTTTCAGGTGGTGAACCTTTTTGGCAAGCATCTGCACTGGCTAGTTTAGCACGTAAAGTTAAAGCCGCTGGCTTAAATGTGATGGCTTTTACTGGTTTTACACTCAAGCAATTACAAGCTGAATCAGCACCTCCAGGTTCTCAAGAATTATTAGCACAATTAGATATTTTAGTTGACGGTCCTTTTATTGAATCTCAAGCAATTAATTCTCCTTTGTCTCCTGTTTCTTCTAAAAACCAACAGGTTCATGTATTTAACCCTGAATTTAATGATCAAATTAGTTGGGCTAGTGATCAAATAGAAGTTCACATTCTCAAAGATGGCGATCGCATTGTCACCGGTTATCAAGGTTGGTTAGAACTAACTTAAAATAATTCGTAATTCATAATTCGTAATTCGTAATTAGGGCTTGCTGACTCCTAGCCCCCACAGATAACTTTTATGGCTTACGCCACGCTACGCCACGCTACGCTATCAGCAAGCCCTAGTTAAATCAAAACTCAGTACTCGGTACTCAATACTCAGTACTTTACCTCAGCACCAAGTTTGTAAAACTCGTCCTTTGATTTCTTGCCCAAACCAAGGTGTATTTTGAGAAAGTGTATGCAGATTTTCTCTGTTGACTTTCCAGGTTTGCTGAGGATCAAATAATGTTAATTCGGCTTTTTCACCAGATTTTATAGCTTTCATTTCTTGCTGTAAACAGGCCGCTGGTTTGTTACTCAAAACCTGCCATAATTCTAAAGCTGTAAATTCCCCAGTTTCCACGAGATTTTGCCATAGTAAGGGCAATGCTAATTCTAAACCAATTGCTCCCGGTGGTGATTCTGCAAAGGCTTGGACTTTTTCTTCATAGGTGTAAGCTGCATGATCAATAGCGATCGCATCTATCACTCCTCCACGTACTCCCCCACGCAACGCCGCTACATCACTGGGATTTCCTAAAGGTGGGTCTAAATGCAAGGATGTGTGATAACTCTTAACATCTGTCGTATCAAGTAACAAGTGCATCCAAGTCGTACTGGCTGTAACTGGTAAACCCTGAAATTTTGCAGTCGCAATTAGTTCCACACTCCGCGCTGTAGAAACCCGCATAATATGTACAGGTGTGCGAATAGCGGCGACTAATTCCAACAAAGCTGCGATCGCAGTTGTTTCCGCACTGGCTGGAACAGGAGGTAAACCCACACGGAAAGCTTCCGCACCTTCCCGCATCATCCCATTTGCGGATAAAGAGCGATCGCATGGCCAAAACGCCACAGGTTTACCAAAAGGTTGGAGATATTCCAACACCCTTCGCACCAGTCCCAAATTTTCCCAAGCTTTACTATCCGTAAAACCCACAACACCAGCAGTAGCTAAATCAGCAAATTCCGTCAACTGCTTACCAGCTAAATCGAGAGTTATTGCACCCCAGACATGAAGATGGGGGAGAGGAGAAGCAGAGGAAGCAGAATCTATTTTTCCCTTTTCCCTTATTTCCTCATTTCTCTTTTGCTGCAACTGTGCAACGAGAGCCGGGTTATCAATAGCGGGGAATGTATCCGGTAAAACACTCACTCTAGTAAAACCACCAGCAGATGCTGCTTGTAAAAAAGAAACTAGAGTTTCTCTCTCTTCAAACCCTGGTTCACCGGAATGGCTATATAAATCTACTAAACCAGTACCCAGAACTAACCCCCGACAATCTCTAATAGAAGTATCAGAACTGATATCTGAAATTTGCGGTGCTATTGCTTGAATATGACCATCAACAATCAAAACATCAGCTATTTGGTCAGTTTCCGAAACTGGGTCGATTACCCTTACTTGTTGCAACAGTTCAGTTGTCATGTGCTATTAGCTTTTACCTATGAGTGCTTCAGCTGTGTGTCTATTTTATTTGTTCAATATGCAAATTTTAGATTTCGGATTGGGGATAAATGGAAAAATCTCAGCATCTAAAATTCAATAAACGACAGCTGATAGCGTAGCCTAATACCGTTTCACTTTAAAATTTATACCAATGGACAGACGCTCTGACGCGGAGGTTCATTTGTAGCTTTAATTAAGTGAATTGATATCAGCCTTAGAATGAACCTTTACAATGCTCCAGCAGCCGTTTTATCCAATACACCACCACTTAAGTGACTGGTGATATTCATGGCTTCCAAAACTGGTAAACCATTTGCTCCTTCGGGGTAATCAATCACGCTAACTGCGCCATTTCCCTGGCGGAAATTCCAGAAATTTTCTAGTGATAAACCCAGAATATGACAAAGTAAGGTTTTATTAGTCGCATCATGGGCTACCACTAAACCGATTTGGAGTTTATTTACCTCAGCGGCTGCTAATATTGACTGCCAAGCAGCAACACTACGTTCCCGTACCTGTTGTAAATTTTCTCCTTCTGGCATTTGTACCTCTGCTGGTAATGTGCGCCAGCGTTCTAACTCTCCAGGAAACTCTTGCTCTATTTCTTTTTCAAATTTTCCTTCCCAGAGTCCGTGACTAATTTCTCTTAAACCTTCAAGTAGTTCCAAATTTATGCCAGGATGCTGTTTAAGAATTATTTCGGCTGTTTCTTTCGGACGCGCCATTGTGCTGCTAAAAGCAAAATCAATTTTTACATCTTTGAGAAATTCCCCAGCTTTTGCGGCTTGTTGTCTCCCATTATCGTTGAGAGGAACATCAATTTGACCTTGAAACTGGCCTTGACGATTCCATTCAGTTTCGCCGTGACGTACTAATAATAATCGGAATCCTTGATGATTCGGTCGCAAAGTGGGTAGAGTATCTCCCAAATGCTGCGTCTGATTCATTGATTCTAGTTGCACAGGTTCACCCAAACCACCACTAAAATTCAAGACACTAATGCCACAGTTAGATTGCTGTATTCCATGATAGCCACTGGGGGGAATTCCCAAAGCTGTACTAATCAGAGCGCGATTAATACCATTATGTCCAACAATGAGAATATTTTCCCCTTGATGACGAGATAAAATTTCTTGCCAAAACTGCTGTGCTTGCTCGTATAAAGCCAGAACGGGAAAATGTTCTCTACTCCCCTGTGCGTCATTGACAACCATCCGCAGTTCGTGGGGGCGTTTTTTCCAAATGCTATAATCTTCAGGAAACTTTTCTTTAACATCACTACTCAGCATTTCTGCCCACAAAGGCAAATCAACTTCTAGTAGTTCTTCAGAAACTTGGATTTGAGCAGACTGTTCAACCAATTCGCTGTGAATAATCTCTGCTGTAGTTTTGGCGCGGTTGAGGGGACTGCAATAAATTGCCTGAAATGAAATCTTACTGAGAGCTTTACCCGCTTGATTAGCGTCGTTACGACCTTTTTCGGTTAGTCTTGACGCATCAGTTCGTCCTTGGATGCGTTTCTCAGTATTGTAGGTACTCTGACCATGACGCACAATGATGACACGAGTCATCTTTTTCCCCTCCTCTATCTAAAGGACTAATCTTACTCCATAATGTTGTCCTATATTTCAATTTCAAAAATTAAATCATCCTCCCATACAGAGGAGGCGATTATTGATCATCACTCACATCTAACTGTAGTTGTAAGCCATCATTACCGTTAATAGTTTGATTTGCTGGTTGGAGAAAAATCGCATTACTTGGTATGGATATTGACTCACCCAATGGTAATTCCTCATAAATGAGGTTTTGCTGACTGGGATTTTTAGATGTATTTCCGGGATTTTGTTGGTTAAAAAATCTACCAAAGTCATTTTGGGCGCTACGGTAATCAATATTAAGTAACGACTCACCACTTAAAGTAAAACTTCCTGGCTGAGGTTGTGCTAAATTTGACTGTGCATATACCGCCTGATCTACACTTAAAAGAGCAGATATAATTCCTAATGTAAAAGTAATTTTTGCTTGCATGGATTTTATCCAATTTTTTATTAACAGGATGTAAATTTATCTGATCAGAAAGATATTCTGACTGCTGATGATTATAAATCATACCTTGGATAGATTTGTATTTATATACACATAAAATTATTAACTAATATAAATTATATTCATAAATACTATTACTGTTTTTACGTAACTTAATTTATTCTTCATTAATCACAGCTAACACAGATTTTGGTAATAACTTTTCTTTAAACCAAATAATTTTCGCAGGGACATCATCTAATTTAACACCGGCTTTTTCTAAATTTAATCTTTCCGAAATTGCCAAAATCAAATTATCACAATTTGCGCGCCGCACCTGAGAAAACTTTTTTTGTAAATATTCTGGTCGCCAATAACCGACAATTTCTAATAAAAAACTTCTCCCATCAGGATGAACAAGACGAAAATCGGGAATCATCACACTTCCAGGAATAGGAATTAAATCAACTTCTCGCTCTAAAATCCAACCACTTTTTAACCCATCCCATTTATCAGCAAAAGACTGTTCCAACATACTATCATAAGGCTTACCAGGTGGATAGTGAGAGACTAAACCGCATTCAGAATTGAGAGTAAACCTGCCGATTTTCCATTCATTTGTATAAAAATCTCGTGTTTGCAAAGTTGCAGCTAAACTCCATTTTGTGACATGAAGTAAAGCCGGAATCATTTTAGCTATTGATAAACCATAACGAGTACTAGGAGTAAATAAACTTGTTGGTCCATCAATGCTAATTGTAAACCCATGATCAGCATCACCTTCAATATAAGCCATTAATTGAAACAACTTCAAATAACGAAATAACAACTTATATTCTCCAGGAACATTGCGATGAGCATTTAATATCAACTGACTGGCTTTATAAAAAACACCTTGCACCTGAGATAAATTATAGCGATGTAATAAATCTTCTGATTTAGGCGCATCAAAAGCAGTTAAGATTTTATTTTCAGACAAATCAGCATAAAGACCATCACGCACTTGAATAGGTAAAACTTCCTGCTGTAATTCCTGACTCAATTCATCAGCCACTTTCTTTAAAGTAACTTCCGTTGCTTCTCGACTAGGAAAAGATTTTGCAGCCAAAGAAAAAACCCGTTCCCTTAACATGGGAGGTTCCAGAGGACTAACAACTTCAAAAGTGCAGAAACTGCTTTTGAGAATATAAGCCAAACCGCGCTTCATTCGATAATCAGTCGTATCACCTTCAAAATCCGTTAATTGACGCTCAAGTAATCCTTGAGTTTTCCCAACAGCCTCCTGAAAAAAACTAATTAAATCATTCCCCAACTGCAAATGCTTCTGATCAAGTTTCAGTCTTTTCGGGATAATTTCCTCCCCGTTTTGACGATGAATCAATAACTCCGTTGGTAACATCTTTCTTCTGAGTTGAATAATTAATTTCTAACTGTTCAGCAGCCTTAGCACTTTTTTCCATCCCACCCCCATAAACAACCTTTAAATTCCCTCTCTTCTCCTTCTTATCTTCCTGCTTGTTATCTTCCTTCTTCTTCTTCTTCTCTTCCTTCATATCTTCCTCACCGCGTCCCCGCGTCACCGCGTCACCGCGTCCCTTCATCTCCTCCTCACCGTGTCCCCGCGTCACCGCGTCACCGCGTCCCTTCATCTCTTCCTTCTCATTCTTATCTTCGCGTACTTCGCTTCTTCGCGGTTCATTACCTCTTTCCCCTCGTCTTCTAGCCGAAGTTCCCTCCTCACTAGTATCTTCAGCCACGACTTCATATAAAATCGCTTGTTTATTTTCAATATTTCCCTTACGTAAAACCCTACCCAAACGCTGAATATACTCCCTAGCAGAACCGGTTCCCGACAAAATAATTGCTATCGAAGCCGCAGGAACATCAACCCCTTCATTTAACACATGAGAAGCCACCAAAGTATTATATTCTCCCTCCTTAAACTTAGTGAGAATTTGATGTCTTTCTTTCACAGGAGTTTGATGAGTAATAGCCGGAATTAGCAAATCTTGGGAAATGCGATAAACCGTAGCATTATCAGCAGTAAAAATCAAAATGTGGGCTGGGAAATGTTCAGCTAATAAATCAGACAGAATTCTTAATTTACCATCAGTCCCCAGAGCGATTTCTTTGGCTTGACGATGTGCTAACATTGCCCTGCGGCCGATTTGTGATCGCGCACTCATTTGGACAAAAGTCTGCCAACCTTGCAAACTTCCCAAAGAAATCCGCGATTGTTTCAAAAAATCATTGCGGGTTTGAATTAAATTGTTATACCTTTCGCGCTCAAGTTGAGATAACTTAACCTTAATTTGCACAATTTGATGTTCTGCTAAAGCCTTACCCGCTAACTCTTCAGCACGTTTGCGGTAAACTTCTCTACCAATGAGGATGTTTAAATCAGCGTGTTTGCCATCGGTGCGTTCTGGTGTCGCAGATAATCCTAGTCTATAAGGTGCGATCGCATATTCAGCAATTACCCGATTAAAATCTGTCGGTAAATGGTGACATTCATCAAAGATAATCAAAGCATATTTATTACCCAAACTTTCCGCATGAATAGCAGCACTATCATAAGTAGCAACCAAAATCGGTGTTTTATCCCGTGAACCACCTCCCAGCAACCCCAATTCAGCATCAGGAAACGCCGCCGTTAGATGTGCATACCACTGATGCATCAAATCCAAAGTCGGCACCACAATCAACGTCGTGCGCGGTGTTGCTTGCATCGCCATTTGTGCCAAATAAGTCTTACCTGCCGCCGTGGGCAGCACCACTACTCCCTGTCTTCCCGCTAGTTTCCAAGCTGCTAAAGCCTCACTCTGATGGGGATAGGGTGTCATTTCTAAACTGGGAACCAACTCTAGGGGATAAAATCCCTTAGCCTCATCGATAAAGTTGGTTTCATCAGCTTGCATTGCTTCGACTACACAGCGATATCTAATTGCCGGAATGCGAAATTTTTCAATTCTATCATCCCATGTCGCATAATCTATCCAAGCTTTGCTGCGTGGCGGTGGGTGTAAAATTAACGTGCCACGATCAAAAGTTAAAGTGGGGTTGCGACCCATCTAGGTTTTCTCCCTACTCGTTGACATTTAACTACTAATAACCCAAAAAGCGCATGATTCCCAAAAGAGATTTTGGCAAAACCCACCTAGACGCACTCTTTACCCCAGAGATATCCGACTGGCACATAGATGTAAGCGCTGTAGAATCTTACAGAGAACAGCGACAGCGGTTCATGATCAAACGCCTACAATTGCAAACAAAAATCATGTTGCTTGTAGGCTTAACCCTAATGGCATATTTTCTCTGGGTAAATAACCAACCAGGAGAGAAAATACTGGCTTTGAAAATTGGGTTGTTAACTGAATTTTTTATTTTTATTTGTTGGTTTTTATGCCGAACATCTCTGGGTCGTCGTTACCCACATTTAATTCTTTTGAGTTTATGCTGGTCTGTAACTTGCGCCGTACAAATTGATACGGCTTTACTCTTGAATTATGTAGAGCCGTTCACTAATCTTTGGAATCTGATGTTTCTCACCCAAGCAACTATGGTTCCCGTGATGTGGCGAATACATTTAATCTCCCAGGTCGGCACAACTATCTGCTATTTGACATTATATTTTTTGTACAATCCTCAATTTAAGCAACCTTTATATTTTTATATTGAGCAGGGATTATATTTATTTTGGACAGGGTTAATTTGTGTATTTTCTGTTTATTTATATGAAAATCTGAGAAAAAAAGAATTTCGAGCCAGGCAAGAACTAGAAATAGCTCAACAACAGTCAGAAAAACTAATTTTAAATATCTTACCACGGGTGATTGCAGAACAATTAAAACAGGAACATACTACTATTGCCGATAGCTTTCTGGAAGTCACGGTTTTATTCGCTGATATTGTGGGATTTACAGAGCTTTCTATTCACACCCCGCCGCCACAATTAGTCGAATTATTAAACACAATATTTTGTTTATTTGATGAGTTAGCAGAACTGCATGGAGTAGAAAAAATCAAGACAATTGGTGATGCTTATATGGCAGTTGCTGGTTTACCAAATCATCGTAGCGATCATGCCATAGCCATAGCTAACATGGCATTAGATATGCAACAAGCTGTAACTCAATTCAACGAAGAACAAAATCAATCATTTCGGATTCGCATAGGTATTAGTACAGGGCCAGTAGTAGCAGGGGTGATTGGTTTAAAGAAATTTGCCTATGATCTTTGGGGAGATACTGTGAATACTGCCAGTAGAATGGAATCTCATGGTATAGCAGGTAGTATCCAGGTTTGTGAAGCTAGTTATCATCTATTAAAAGACCAGTATTTATTGGAAAAACGCGGTTTAATTAAAGTTAAAGGTAAAGGGGAAATGATTACATATTTACTGCAAGGAATCAAAGTTAAAAATTAACAAACTTTCGCACATAATTCACATAATTGTACTACTTTAGATAGATTCATAGTCAGTAACTGTTGTTCTTGTATTTGCCCGTTGCATAATAATGCTGGGGCTATTAATGTGTCTAGCTAAATTTGGATACAAATCTCAGTAGCTCTCTGCACCAAAGGAGAAGCCATATTGAAAGGAATATCTTTCCTTCTATCAAACTATGCTGTGGCATTTGCATCTGTTGGTATTGCTTTTATACTAACACTGATGCTGAAGCCACTGTTAATGTCAACCACTTTTATGCCATTTTTTGCATCTGTAGCATTCAGTACTTGGTATGGTGGAATTCAACCAGGATTATTTGCTACTGCTTTATCTAGTTTGGTGGTTAGCTACTTTTTTCTTAATCCCACATTTTCTTTTTATATTGATCATCCAAGCAGCATACTCCGCTTAACTTTGTTTATTCTAATATCAATATTTATTTCTTGGATGAACTCTGAGCTACGTAATGCTAAACAGCATTTAGAAATAAGTATAAAGCAGACAGCAGAGAGTGAGTCTAAATTCAGACGCTTGAAAACTTCTAACATCATCGGGGTGATTCTAGCCGATATGAACGGCAAAATTTTAGAAGCAAATGATGCCTTTTTAAAGATGGTAGGTTATACACAAGAGGATTTACTAACAGGAAAATTACGGTGGAGAGAAATGACACCTCCAGAATATTTGGAAAAAAGCAATCGCATGGCACAGCAAATCAAAAAAACAGGAGTATGTCAACCTTTTGAGAAACAATATATCTGTAAAGATGGTAGTCGCGTTAATATTTTATTAGGTTTAGCTTTATTAGAAAATAATTCAAAACAAGTAATTGGTTTCGTTTTAGATTTAAGCGATCGCAAAAAGATAGAAGAGTCTCTGCGCCAAAGAGAAGAACAACTACGCGTGATTACAAATGCTCTGCCCGCGCAAATTTCTTATGTTGATGCTCAACAGCGCTATCGCTTTAATAATAAAAAATATGAAGAATGGTTTGATATTTCCGCCTCACAAATGTATGGCAAACACCTCAAAGAAATCCTCGGTGATTCTGTTTATCAGTCCATATCTCCTCATGTAGAAACAGTATTGTCAGGAGAGCAAGTAACCTACGAAGCTAAACTAAAGAACAAAGATGGAATAAACCATTATACAAATGTTACATACGTGCCTCAATTCAATCAGCAGGGTGATGTGGAAGGGTTTGTAGCCTTGATTAGAGATATTACAGAACAAAAGCAAGCAGAAGTTGCTCTTAAGCAAAGCGAAGAACGGTTTCGCAAACTCACAGAAAAAGTGCGGGTAATTCCTTGGGAAGCAGATCCAAATACGGGAAATTTTACCTATGTTGGCCCACAAACTGAAGAGATTCTCGGCTATTCCTTAACTAATTGGTATAAAGAAAATTTTTGGGCAGAACACATCTACCCAGAAGATCAAGAGTCGGCAATCCAATATTTTCTTAACTGTTCGCTGTCACTGGATAATTACGAATTTGAATATAGAATGTTGGCAGCTGATGGCAGAATAGTGTGGTTATATGAAATTGTGAATGTCCTGCGGGATGAAAACAGACCTCAGCTACTGCATGGATTTATGATTGACATTACCGAGCGCAAGCTGGCAGAGCAAGAACGGGAAAAATTACTAGAACGTGAACAAGCAGCAAGGGCTGAAGCAGAAGCCGTAAACCGAATCAAAGATGAGTTTTTAGCGACACTCTCCCATGAACTTCGCACCCCTCTTAATGCCATGCTAGGCTGGACTCAGCTACTAAGAAGCCGCAAATTTGACGAAAATACCACTGCTAGGGCATTGGAAACTATTGATCGCAATAGCCACGCTTTAGCACAGTTAATAGAAGATGTTTTGGATGTTTCGCGGATTATTCGCGGCAAACTTCAGCTTAATCTCCGTCCCGTGGAGCTTGTACCCGTGGTGGAAGCGGCTATCGACACCGTGCGTCCAGCTGCTGACGCGAAAGAAATTAGCCTTGATTTTCAAGAGGACTCAGCGGTAGGGATAGTGATGGGCGATGCTAACCGCTTGCAACAAATAGTATGGAATTTGCTCTCCAACGCTGTCAAGTTCACACCTAAAAGAGGCAGAGTTGAGGTACAACTAGAGCGGATTAACTCCCGCGTGCAAATCCGAGTTAGTGATACTGGTAGCGGAATTTCTCCTGAGTTTCTACCTTATGTATTTGAGCGCTTTCGTCAAGCAGATAGCTCAACTACGCGATCACATGGTGGATTAGGATTAGGATTAGCGATCGTCCGCCACTTGGTAGAACTGCACGGGGGAACAGTTTCAGTCATCAGCCAAGGCATTGAACAGGGGACGACATTTATTGTCAATTTACCCATGAAAGTTGTCTCTATCAACTACGATACACCACAGCCAGAGTTATCTATTGCCAGGGATACCTATGCTAATCAGCAGTTTCCTATCTTGGCAGATTTACGGGTGCTGGTAGTCGATGATGAAGCAGACGCTCGTCACTTGCTCACCACAATTTTAGGACAATATGGCGCTCAAGTTATGGCAGTTGCTTCTGCTATGGAAGCCATGACAGCTTTAGGAACATTCCATCCAGATATATTAGTTAGTGATATTGGGATGCCTCAAGAAGACGGCTATACACTAATCCGTAAAATTAGAACCCTTTCTATTGAAGAAGGAGGACGGATTCCCGCAGTAGCGTTGACAGCCTACGCCAGGACAGAAGACCGCACTCAAGCTTTGTTAGCTGGGTTTCAGTTACATATTCCCAAGCCTGTCAATCCCGCTGAGTTAGCAGTCGTCGTTGCTAATTTGGCTGGAAGAACCTAAATCTGAGTAATGAGTGCTGAGTCATGAGTAATGAGTAATGAGTAATGAGTAATGAGTAATGAGTTCTCGTCCTGCCCCCTGCCTCTTTTCATATTTTTTGAGTATCCTGGAATAGTATGGGAATACTCAGAATGTAAATTGCCAGCAGGTGCTAGATGCTGCAAGCAGAACAAATCTTACAAGAACGTTATCAAATCGAACGCCAACTTGGTAATAATGGAATTCGCCAAACTTGGTTAGCCAAAGATTTACAAGCTACGGACGAAAAAAATTCCTTAGTTGTGGTCAAACTCTTGGCTTTTGGTGGTGCTGTCCAGTGGGATGATCTCAAACTCTTTGAGCGAGAAGCGCAGATTCTTAAACAACTAAATCATCCCCGCATTCCCCAGTATATTGACTATTTTTGCATGGATGACCGCAGTCTCTGGTTTGGCTTAGTCCAAGAATATATTCCTGGTGAATCACTCAAGGAAAAACTGGTTGCTGGAGGAAGATTTACTGAAAACCAAACTCGGAAAATTGCTGTTCAGGTTTTAAAAATTCTCACCTATTTACATGAATTAAATCCAGGTGTTTTGCACCGAGATATTAAACCCAGTAATTTAATTTGGGGTGAAGATAATCAAATTTATTTAGTTGATTTTGGTGCAGTTCAAGATAAAGCCGCTAAAGAAGGTGTGACTTTTACCGTTGTCGGTACTTATGGTTATGCACCTATAGAACAATTTGGCGGTCGGGCAGTTCCAGCATCAGATTTATATGCTTTAGGAGCATCTTTAATTCATTTGTTAACAGGTCTTGCTCCAGCAGATTTACCTCAGAAAGATTTACGGTTACAATTTGCAAACCAAGTTAGTCTCAGTCAATATTTTGTGAATTGGCTGGAAAAGTTGACAGAACCTGCACCAGAACAACGCTTTACTAGTGCCAGTCAAGCCCTGGATGTTCTCAAATCTGGTCAAGTTGTTAAAAAAGCAGAAAAAGAAGATCAATCTTTACGCACAAAAGAATTTATCAATAATTCTGGGTGTGGTACTTTTAATAGTTCAGTAAAGGTTCCAGAAGAAATTCTGGGTTGGAATTGGGGCGCATTTTTGATGCCTTGGTTATGGATTTGGCCTAATTATGTTTGGCTATATGGATTAGTATGTTTTATCCCGCAGATTGGCTGGGTAATGACAATCGCTCTAGGCGCAAAAGGTAATGAATGGGCTTGGAAAAGTAGGCACTGGCGAAGTATTCAACATTTTAAAGATCATCAGAGAGGCTGGGCAATTGCTGGCATGATGATTGGTGTACCTTTAAGTATTCTATTTTGGGGAGTTGCTTATACTGTCATAAAATCAATGCTTAAATTTTGAGTTCAACTGCCTATTTTACTCTAGCAAACCTCTGAAGTAATGGCTTCAACTTCAGAACAAAGATTCTGTATCAGAGCCTCCACCTTTATTGATTCTCGCACTTGCTCAACTAGCGATCGCAATTTATGGTGGTTTCTTTGGTGCCGGTTTAGGAATCTTAATGTTGGCTACCCTCACCTTTTTAGGTATCAAAAATATTCACGCCATGAATGCCTTTAAATCGTTTCTCGGCAGTTGCATCAATGGTATCGCCATTATTCCCTTTATGGTTGAGGGTTTGATTGTTTGGCATCAAGCTATTTTAATGGCGGTTGGCGGTTCCCTGGGTGGTTACTTATGCGCTCATTATGCCCGGAGACTAGATCCTGTCTTAGTGCGTAAATTTGTGATGGTAGTTGCCTTTAGCATGACTACTTACTTTTTTCTTCATCAGAATTAAATAAGATATGAAATGAACGAACCGCAAAGACGCATAGACACCCGAAGGGTGGCTTCCCGAAGGGTAGGACGCGAAGGTAAGAATAAAGAAGAGAGTTTTCAGATACTTATTCTGCATTTTTACAAAATTGGGATGCTCCCATCTGCTGTAAATTCTCCGCCGCATATTTGTTAGAGAATCTGTGATAAAAACTTGCGCGTTCTTTCTTCTTGAGGATTGGTAAAAAAGGTTTCTGGAGTAGCTGATTCAACGAGAGAACCGCTATCCATGAGAATAACTCGATCTGCGACTTCACGAGCAAATCTAACTTCATGGGTAACGACTACCATTGTCATCCCTTCATGGGCAAGATTTTGCATCACATCTAATACTTCTCTAACCATTTCTGGATCTAAAGCTGAAGTAGGTTCATCAAATAGCATAATTTTTGGTTGCATGGCTAAAGCACGGGCTATGGCTACTCGTTGTTGTTGTCCACCAGATAACTGTCCTGGATATTTTTGTGCTTGTTCTAAAATGCCAACTCTTTCTAACAGTTGCATTGCCAATTCTTCAGCTTTTGGCTTCGACAAACGACGTACCCAAATCGGTGCTAAAGTAATATTTTGCAGAACTGTTAAATGGGGAAATAAATTGAATTGTTGAAATACCATGCCTACTTCTTGGCGAATGGTGTCAATATTTTTTAAATCGTTGCTGATGGTAATTCCATCAATAGTAATTGAACCTTTTTGATATGCTTCTAAAGCGTTAAAAGTGCGAATAAAAGTAGATTTACCGGAACCTGACGGACCCATTAAAACCACAACTTCACCACGATTGACAGTTAAACTTGCACCCTGAAGAACATGAAATTTACCATACCATTTATGGACATCTTCGGCAATAATTATCGGTACTGTTTCTAACATATTATTGTTATACCTAATGATTAATATGAGAGCGTGAATTATTTATTTAAATGTATCAGATTTTAGATAATTAAAAAATTTGCTTTGGATATCTTTTAACATCAATTATATCCGGCATATTTAACTAATTACGAATTACAAATTACGTTAGCGTAGCTCTCCCGAAGGGAGCATTACGAATTACGAATTACGAATTACGAATTACGAATTATTTTAATCTTCCTCCCCGCGTTCTCTGCGCTACGCCAGTTGCTACAACGCGGGAAACCCGCGCAACGCACTGGCTCCTCTGCGTGATAAAAATTAATTATACGCATTGTCTTTCTGTTCCCTGACTCCATAAATAAAATTCTTTGTTATTGGTTGCGAATATTAAAATAATTGATACACTTGTTCTTTGAGCTTCGGTTAACCAGCGCCTATGGTGTACGTCAAGCGCGTTGAACTCACAAACTTCAAATCCTTCGGTGGGACTACTTCTGTCCCTTTGCTGCCGGGGTGTACTGTCATATCTGGACCTAATGGTTCTGGTAAATCTAATATTCTCGATGCTTTGCTGTTTTGTTTGGGACTGGCTAGTTCTAAGGGTATGCGGGCTGAACGTTTACCTGATTTGGTAAATAATGCTCAAAAACATAAGGGACGTTCGGCGCTGGAAGCTAGTGTGACTGTGACTTTTGATATTTCTGATGTCTCACGCACCAGCGCAGCGAAGCACGAAAGTGCGTCAGGCGCAGAGGCGCAAAGTGAAGAGGCAAAGGGGCAGGGTGCAGGGCGCAGGGGAGATGTAGAAGAGGCGGAGGGGCAGGGCGCAGGGCGCAGGGGAGAGGAAGAAGTTGGGGAGGTTGCGGAAGAAAATCCAAAATCCAAAATCCAAAATCCAAAATCGAATGAATGGAGTGTGACTCGGCGGTTACGGGTTACTCATCAAGGAACTTATACGTCGAATTATTATATTAATGGTGTTGCTTGTACTCTGACTGAGTTACATGAGCAACTAAGTGACCTGCGGGTTTATCCTGAGGGGTATAATGTGGTGTTGCAAGGTGATGTGACTAGCATTATTTCGATGAATGCGCGGGAACGTCGGGAAATTATTGATGAGTTGGCTGGGGTGGCGACTTTTGATAGGAAGATTCGTCAAGCTAAGGCTACTTTGGATGAGGTGAAGGAAAAGGAAGACAGTTGTCGGATTATTGAGACTGAATTAACTGTACAGCGCGATCGCCTTTCTCAAGATAAAGCTAAGGCTGAAAGATATCAAAAGCTAAAAACGGAGTTTCTACATAAGCAGTCTTGGGAAGCGGTTCTATCTTGGCGTTCTCTCCAAGCACAGCAGGAAAAGTTAACGGCGCAAATTCAAACGGGCGATCGCAATTTTACCGATTTCACTACCCAACTGACAACGGTTAACGCAGAAATTATTCAAAAAACTGCTGAACTTGAGGAACTTAATCTCCACGTCAAAGCTTTGGGTGAGGAGGAACTTTTGGCGGTACAAGCTTCTCTGGCTACTCAAGAAGCTGAACGCAAGCAACTCCAACGTCAGCAAAAAGATTTGGAAACTGCTTTGGAAGAATGTAAAAGGCGTTTACATCAATCTCATCAGGATATTCAACAATATCAGCTTTCTTTAGAACAAGCTGCACAACAACAAAATGTAGAAACGTTGCAAGTAACGTCTTTACAAACAGAACGAAATGACGCACAACAAGCTTTAGAATCTTCTCGTGCTGCTGCGGCGGAAATTGCAACTGCTTCGGAGGCTTGGGTACAACAACAAACGGCTTTAAATCGCCAAATAGAAGTTTTGCTGCAAACTCTAGAACCTCAACGCACTGAACAAGCGCAATTACAAGAACGAAATACTCAATTACAGCAACTGCTTTCTGAACAATCTCAGCTAATTGCCACTTTAGAACCTGAATTAACAGCAAAGCAAGCTGAAGGTTTACGGGTGGAAACGGAATTCAATGCTTCTAGTCAGCCTATCCAAAATTTAGCTGAAAATCTGGCTGCGACTGAACAAGAGTTACAAATTCAACAAGAAACCCAAAAGCGTCTTTTGCAAGAACAACGGGAAAAGCAACGTCAGTTAGATAAATTAGAGGCACAAACTCAAGCGCAACAAGAAGTTCAAGGAACACAAGCCAGTAAAGTAATTTTACAGTCGGAAATGCCAGGATTATGTGGTTTGGTTGTGCAGTTGGGAAAGGTAGATCCTCGTTATCAGTTGGCGCTGGAAATCTCTGCTGGTGGACGTTTGGGACATATTGTGGTAGAAGATGATAGTATTGCCTCGGCGGGAATTGAACTGCTGAAACAAAAACGCGCCGGCAGAGCAACTTTTTTACCTTTGAATAAAATTCAAGCACCTAAATCTGTCCAAGATGCAACTTTGCGTTTTGCAGATGGTTTTGTGAATTATGCTGCTAATTTGGTGGAGTGCGATCGCCGTTATCGAGATGTGTTTAACTATGTTTTTGGGAATACTGTAGTTTTTGCTAGTCTTGCACAAGCGCGAAAAAATATCGGACTTTATCGCATTGTCACTTTACAAGGTGAATTATTAGAAACTAGCGGTGCGATGACTGGTGGGAGTAATACTCAGCGTTCAGCGTTACGCTTTGGAACTGGGGAAGCCGCAGAATCTGACGAAGTTACGAATTTAAGAACTCGCTTGGTAGATATTGAACGTGTTTTAGAACGTTGTGGAGAAGCAATTTCTACTTTAGCAATTCGCACCAAAACTCTAACTCAAGAACTGACGGAAGCACGTCAAGCAAGACGGGAACAGCAGTTACAGTTGGAACAGTTGCAAAAAGATATTAAGAGTTTAACAGCGCAATTGGCAACTACAAGCGCTCAACTTTCCCAAAATACCGAAAAATTCACCACGGCACAATCTCGTTTGGAAGTTCTAGATCGGGAATTACCAGGACAAGAAGCTCAACTGCAACAATTAAGACATACTTTATCAGAGTTGGAAGCTTCGCAAACGCCTAGTGAATGGCAACAAATCCAAGCAATCATTAAAACTCAAGAGCAACAATTACGACAAAAAGAAAGTGATTTAAGAGAAGCAGAACAAAGATTGAAAAATCTGGAAAATCAACAACAGCGTTTACAAGAAAAAATCCAAGAAGCGCAAACGCGGGTTTTACAATATCAACAGGAACAGGGAACAGGGAACAGGGAACAGGAAACAGTCAACAATCAACTAGTAGAACTGAATATCCAAATTACTGAAACTCAGGCTTCTTTGCGGAAAATGGAGGAGAATTTAGGAGAAGAGAAGCGAAAACGGGATGGGACAGAAACCGAAGTGCGATCGCTCTTATTGCGTCAACAACAATTACAATGGGAAATTGAAAAACTGCAAGAAATCCAGCAAAAGCGACGGGAAGAATTAGCAGCTTTGCAAACCCAATTGCGAGAATTAGGTGCAGAACTACCAAATCCCCTCCCAGAAGTTCCCAATCAAGTCGATTTGGATGAATTGCAGAAAGAATTGAGAAGTTTGTCCAAACGCTTACAGGCAATGGAACCTGTGAATATGTTAGCGTTAGAAGACCATGATAAAGTACAAAGTCGTCTCCAAGAACTTACCGATAAATTAACGACATTAGAAGCAGAACGGACAGAATTGCTTTTAAGAATTGAAAACTTTACTACCTTGCGACAAATTGCTTTTAAAGAAGCTTTCGACGCAGTAAACGAAAACTTTCAATCTATTTTCGCCACACTTTCCGACGGTGATGGTTATTTACAACTTGATAATCCTGAAGATCCCTTTAACAGTGGTTTGAACTTAGTCGCACACCCCAAAGGTAAACCTGTACAACGTTTAGCTTCCATGTCTGGGGGAGAAAAATCCTTAACTGCATTAAGTTTTATATTCTCCCTGCAACGTTATCGTCCATCTCCATTTTACGCCTTTGATGAAGTTGATATGTTTCTAGATGGGGCAAATGTGGAACGATTAGCGAGAATGATTAAACAACAAGCAGAACAAGCCCAATTCATTGTTGTGAGTTTGCGCCGTCCGATGATAGAATCAGCGCAACGCACAATTGGTGTAACTCAAGCTAGAGGCGCATATACTCAAGTTTTGGGGATTAAGTTAAGTGACAGATGATATGGCTAAAAATGCTATAAATTAACCCCTTGTTCTGCTAGTAACTGTCTTAATTTAGCTAATTTTGCTTCGGCTAAATCTGCACGTTGTTTTTCTTTTTCTACTGGTGTAGGCAACCAGTTATTATCTCGATCATACCAACGTAGCCACAATCTGGTTAATCCTTGATATTCTCCATGCCATAATCCTAAACCCAATTCTGCTTCTTCTAACCATACTCCTAGTCCATTGATGGGCAAAGGTTGATAACGACTCATTACCAACCCAAAACAATTAAACTCATCTCTATAACGGTTATAAACAAAATAATAAGGGATTCTCAGGATTTGTTCATAAACAGACCATTTATTAGGAGGTTGATTAACTTCCCTTAAACTCCTCCCTAAATCTTCCGCTTCTGTACCTGGTGATACCAATTCTATAGCGACAAAAGGATTTACTCCCTCCTGCCAAGTAACGTAACTTAATCGGAGTTCTGTTTCTTGATAAAATCGAGACACCCCCAATACTGCAAACCAATCTGGGCGTTTATACCATTGGGTATGACGGGAATCATAATATAAGTTTAAATCACTACCTGTGAATACATTATCTTCAGTATAGTTGGGCGGACGAAATGTACTGCGTAGTAATTCTGGTTGTAATAGGTGAAATTCATCTGGCAATCCTGGTTCCTCCTGATTTTCACTAGGTAAATCATACATAGTTGGCAATACTTCTTGAGGAGATAATGGTGGATCTATTTGATACATGATTGATTAGCTCCTTGCCTTAGCGTCGCTGATTGAAGATATTGTAATTTAAAAATTATCTTCAGATACGTGAAACTTGAATATATGTGAATATGCTTAGATGTAGTGTGCCGTTTCTATCTCTAATAATAAAATGTCTACAATTTGTGCATTTAAACTTATTATAAGCACCTAGCCTAACATAGACGTGACCAAAGCTCACATCTTGCACTAAAATCATGAGATAACAGGCACAGTTTATAGTTGTGAGTTTGCGTCGTCCGATGATAGAGTCAGCACAGCGCACAATTGGTGTAACTCAAGCCAGAGGCGCGTATACTCAAGTTTTGGGTATTAAATTGCAATCATCTGATCATTGAACCAGTCCGCAAGATTGCGTAAGATATATAATTGTGGAGCGATTCCAGTTCGTTCGCCTACCTCTAGTCATCCGGTAAAATTGAACATAGGGCAATTGTCCCAAACTTTAGATGGATTAATTAACTATTTAAGTACAGTTGGTTTAGCTATGACCTGTTCACGCGGCAAAGCATCTCCTGATACAAACACGAAACTTAGGTTGTTTTCTGACTCCGGGGGCTACTGCCAGAACCCTCAATGTCTCGTACCACTCTTTAAGGAGATTGGAGACAAACAAATTCATATAGCTGAGATGGCTCATGTTTTTAGTGCTAGTAATGTAGGACCGCGTGCAAATAAAAAGCTTTCTGAAGAGGAAAGGGGTGCTTACGAAAACCTGATTCTTTTGTGTCCTACTTGTCACACTATTATTGATAAGGCTGAAGAAGAATACCCTGATTCTATTCTTCAAGAATGGAAGTGTTCTCATCGTGAAAAAATTGCTGAACGATTTGCAGTTACTGAATACCCTTCTCGAAGTTCGGTACGCTTGGCAATTCTGCCAAAGTTGAAAGAGAATAGGATGATATTTTTGAGATATGGTCCGGAAACGGATGAAAGATTTAATCCTGAAAGTGGCTTTCCAGTAATATGGCTTAGAAAAATACGAAGCACAATATTACCCAATAATCGCCATATTCTTCATCTGCTTGATGCTAACCAAAAATATCTAAATGAACAAGAGCTTGAAACGCTTGAAGTCTTCCGTCAACATGCAGATGATTTTGAAGCTTATCATTTAGGTATCTCTGATGAACATGGGTCTCAATTTCCAGCAGAGATGAATCAGATATTGGGAGATTTCTAATGCCTCAAAGCCGAGAAGATACATGGACTGGATCATGGCTAGTCAACAAATTAGAAAGTCATGATAACATCACAGCAGCCTTCAGCGTCTCCCCCAATCGCGTAAGAGTCAAGAGAACAATCGGGGATGAATATGAGGTCGCTACAATAGCCCTAATGGATGTTAAGAAGTCTGACCTTTTAGATATTTTAACCTTTGAGACAGGGGTCAGCTTTGTTACGAATATTTCAAAGAATGCTTATTATCACGGTAGTGCGATTGAACTGGCGGAAGAAAATAAGATAGTAATAGGTGATCTTGGTGACCTTTATCGTGCCATGAGAGCGGAGCATCCGAGATCATACATTAACCCAGATGTAAAGTTTATTTTAAGAGGACTACAGCAACACACTCGTATTTCTACTGTGAAGCGCCTTGATGACCGACGATATCAGTTAGAAAGAATAGGGCTACATCAGGTTGTAATATTAGCTCTTCATGATTATGACTTATCAGCAGATACCATACGAAATGGTCTCGATAAGTATGGTCACTGTGATGCAATTCTTGCTGCAAATCAAAACTGTCGTCCAACGACTTTAGCAAAGGAGGCTGCTGATTCTGCCGGAGTCCAGATTTATAAGTGGGCAGAGTTATTAGGAGCTTTAAACAAACCGTGGAATTGAAGGAGGTAGTTCAATATCTTAAATGCCTTGCAAATAAACTTTCTAAAGAGTTCCCAAATTTACGCTGGTATCTTTTCGGTTCACTATTACGACAAGAGGCTCTGCCCAGTGATGTTGATCTTCTCATTATTTACCAGTGTGGAGTTGACACTGGAAAGCTTCGTACTAAGCTTAGTGCAATGTGCCTGCGCTTACCTATAGATCTACTTCTGCTTAGAGAAGATGAGGAGTCGGAACTTAGTTTTATTGCTGAACAGTCTGCAATGTGCATTTTCCCGTTATAGCCTTCTAATAAAGTTTTCACTTTAGGATTCTTGCTTACCTAGATGAACTGTTGAATCATTAGCTTTAATCCTTCGTCAACCCCGCTACAGTGCGATCGCTTGTAGGTTAGATTTATAAAGTGCGATCGCTCGTAGGTTAGCTTGTAGGTTGGATTGATAAGGTGCGATCGCTTGTAGGTTAGATGGATAAAGTGCGATCGTCTATTGGGGTTAAGTGTGAACGGTGATTTTGTAGTGCGATCGCTTGTAGGTTGGATTGAGCAAGTGCGATCGCTCGTAAGTTCGGTTGACCAAGTGCGATAGCGAAGCTCCGCAGGAATCGCACAACGCTGACTTTCAGTTCGATTTTTTCCATTTTCATAGAACTCGAAAAATCAAGTACAATTAATTTAGTGCCAACATAACATCTAATATCATGAATAATCTTATATTAAATAGAATAACAATTAACCATGATATTTGTCATGGTAAACCGTGTATTCGTGGATTACGCTATCCAGTGGAAATGATCTTAGAACTTTTGAGTTCAGGCATGAATATTGATGATATTTTAGAAGATTATGATGATTTAGAATACGAAGACATTTTAGCAGTTCTCAGCTTTGCTACTCGACTCACTCAAGTTAAAAGTATCCTCCAATTAGTTTCATGAAATTCTTGATTGATGCTCAATTACCAATGCGAATTGCTAATTTATTAGAGAACTTAGGTTGTGATGTTATACATACTAAGAATCTTCCTTTAAAAAATGCAACTCCAGATTCAGAAATCAACAAACTATCAATCCTGGAACAGAGAATTGTTATTACCAAAGATAAAGATTTTTTAGATTCTTTTTTAATCAAACAAGAGCCTTACAAACTACTACTAATAACGACAGGTAATATTAGTAACAAACAAATTGAACAACTTTTTCGACAAAATATTAATCAAATAATAGAATTGTTTTTGACGTATGATTTTTTAGAAATGACCAGAGATAGTTTGATTATTCATTAGTGCGAGTTCGCCTATTGGTGTTAAGTGTGATCGATGATCAATCACATTAGACTTATAAAGCGAGACTGTTTATAATATTAGGACTTACGCACTGTACGAATCTGCCATGATGTGAATGAACGAAATTGCGTCGTTTTCGCCTTTGGGAATAACTTATTGAGTAAGGTGCGTCAGATAGAGAGAATCTGTTTTTTGTGAAAATATCGTGTCTGACGCACCCTACAAGAAATATAATTCATATTACATATTTGAGGAATCTTGTCAATGCGTAAGTCCTAAATATATTGAATAGACAACATATATTAGACAACCATTCAAACATAGGAGCTATCTATGTTGTTACAACCCACATTCCGCACCCTGGGGTGTCACATAGTATTATCACTTAATTCTCTCTTGATTTTTGGATATAAATTATGCCTTATCGACATCATGTATCCGTTAATTCATTGAGATGTGGTATACAATACATCCTCATATCATCACAAAAAAGAGTAAAAACCGATTGTGACAGTTGAGGGTGCGGAAGATAGGTTACAAGAACTTAAAGATCAGATATTCAAACTACCATCAAGCGATCGCTTCCCTCGCCGCAGGTATCGCTTAGAAATAACGACTCACAGGAATAGCGATTACTAGGTCGCGCTAGTTCCCTCCGGGACGCTTTGCGTTGGCGTTAGCCTTGGGTTAGCAATACGCTATCGCCCTATGAGGAAACTATTTGAGAACTATTTAACTTTGAATTTTTTGAGCTATAGTATTGTCATACAGAGTTATGACAAGCAAAAATATGAGAGTTAATGCAAGGCTTGATAGCGATCGCGCTAGTAAGTTTAATTATATTCGCCAGCGTACAAATCAAGGTGCGTCTGACATTATGAAAGTGGCGATCGATCTTTATTATGAAAAATTACATCAAGAATCCCCTGTAAAACCTTTGCAACTCCTTAGAGAATCAGGGTTGATTGGTTGTGCTGAAGGGGACTCTGATTTGTCGGTTAATTACAAGCAATATCTCACTGAAAGTCTTAACGAAAAATATGGTCATCGTTGATTCTGGCTTTTGGATAGCACTAATCAATCGCCGTGATGATTATCATGTTCTCGCTCAAGAAGTTCTAGATACGATTGATGAGCCTCTGGTTACAACATGGTGTGTGATTACGGAAACTTGTCATATTCTCTTGAAACGTACAGGCACAAATGCTCAACAGACGTTTATTCATAGCCTAGAAATTGGTGCTTTTGAGGTTTTTGATCTCAACGTTCAAGATGGGAAAAGAATCAGTGAATTGATGAATCAATATAGTTCTCTGCCAATGGATTTAGCGGACGCTTCATTGATTATTCTTGCCGAACATTTGGGGCATGGGCGGATTCTATCTGTTGATTTTCGGGACTTTAATACTTACCGCTGGAAAAATCGTCATCCTTTTGAGAATTTGATGTCTATTAACTAAAAATCATGACTCACAGTAATAGCGATTCCTACGGAGCGCTTCGCTATCGCAATACCGCAAACCCTTTAGAAGATAGATTGTTGAGGCGATCTCACTTCATAGAAGAAAGTGATCGCAGTAACTTGACAGTTAGCCAAAAACACAGTTAAATGTGAAAAAATATCTTGTGAAATCCTACATCCCAATAAAATTGATATTTATGAATGAACTTAAACTTACTGATATCACACAAAATTTCACTGAGGAAGATGCTTGTAAACAAATTGTAAGCTGGGTAACTCGTAATAGCACTAATCATCAAGTCATTAACATAGATAAAGTAATAGAAGATTATCTTGAAAAACACAAACCTAACGGGTGGGACACTAAATCTGGTGTTTATTGTCCCACATTTTATGATACTGAAACTAGCGTAGAAGCTTTCTATGATGCGGCTTGGTATTTTTGTTCAAGAGGTATTCTTCGACCTGCACCTCTGAACAATCAAGAAGAGCTTCAATATCCCAAAAACTTTTGTGCAAAATTTTTACTTACAAGCTTTGGAAAAAAATGGATCTCAAAGTGTGAAATAAATGAATGTATACCATCAGAACATGGAAGATTTTCTAAACTTTTAAGTGATCGAGATAATTTATTTGGTCAGGGTTATCAATCGCGTAGCCAAGAAGCACTGAGTTGCTATCGTTCACAAAACTATTTTGCTTGTTGCGTGATGTGTGGAGCAACATACGAATCAGTCTTACTAGCTCTTGCGATTAAGAAAAGTGGAAATGAGCAAGATATTCTTGACAAATACAAGTCAAGTCGAGGCAGAACTACAATTGAGAATATTCTTATTGGTCAGCTTAATGGTTTTATTAAAGCTGATTTTCGTAAGTATAGTGAATTATTAAAGTATTGGCGAGATGATGCTGCTCATGGGGCAAGTTTAAATATTGGAGAAGAAGAAGCTTTTACTTCGCTGATCCTTTTGCTTAGATTTATTCAATATGCTGAAAAGAATTTTTCCGTTTTGACAAGTTCTCAAACAATCTAGAAATGAAATTTTAGACTCGAAAAGTAGGAATAATTATTTAGTGCGATCGCCGATCTTGTAGGTTGGGTTGACGAAAGGAAACCCAACATTTCCACACAAACAATATTCCCTTCCAAAATTAATTAACATTGTTCTCGCTTAACTGGTTGGGTTGCGTTCCTTAACTCAACCTACAGTGTGATCTCCCTGCAAGCAGTTCGCCTTTCATAATGGAGAAGTTAATGTTATAAGTACTAGGACAGAATTAATTACACAATGTCATTGCGAATGGAACGCAGTGGAATGACGCAATCGCAAGGGCTGGGATTGCTTCGCTTCGCTCGCAATGACTGTAAATATTTTTGTCCAATTACTTATTTTTCATAATTATAAGGTCGTTTCTTTTGTAGGAATAACTAGTATGTCTGCCTTATCTAAACAAATTTTACAAACGGTAGAGGTATTACCGACGGAAGATCAGTATCAGGTGTTAACTTTTGTAGTCGCTGTAGGGTGCGTTACTTAACGCGCCTTTTTGCTTTTAATTATGACGAATTTGTAATAATTATGCGTTACGTTACGCTACGCTAACATATCCTACTGTTGCTGATTTACATATTCTATTCATCTAAAAGTTAAAATTTTAAAGGTACTTTTCAGTAAACATCATCCCTAACAAAATCCGACGGACTTAAAATTGGTAATATTCTCCGATAAGGATGAAGAATCAACAAATCTTGATCACCTGTAATTAAAACATTTGCCGAACCATTAATTGCTACATCTAAATATTTGTTATCCTTTGTATCTCGACAATCATTAATTAACTCAAGAATCGAGACTAACTCGGCGGCTGCCCTAAATTCCGCTAAAAATTTTTGACGACGTGCTACAGAAATGTAACGATCAAACTTAGAACGAAATATCACACTTTCGCACTCCGCAAAAGTTTCAACTGAAATCAATAAGATGCCAGTCTCAAGAGCTTTTTGGTAAGCTAGATTAGCAGTAGAACCAGGAGATAAAACAGCACTAACCAAGACATTAGCGTCCAAAACATAGCGATTAAGCATCACTGTTAAGTATCTCGTTTAACAGTTCTAAGGTTAGTCCATTTGCCTGAGCTTCAGCCCCTAAATCCGCCGATATATTTTTTAAACGAAGATTTTTAATCTTTACCAAATCCTCATAATCATTCATCGAAATAATAGCCACATAATTGCGATCATGTTCCTTTACAAGAATGGGTTCTTGTTGGGCGCTATCCATAATGTAAGCAAAATCTTCCTTTACTTCTGAAACTGAAACTTGTCGCATTACATTTTGTTTGAGAAATAACTCTGGTCATTCTAACATACCCTGTAGGGCGATAGAGAAGTGCTGCTGCAAGCAGATCGCAGTTTCCATCGTTGATGTATATTTTGTAGGGTGCGTTACTTAAAGCGTCTTTTTGCTTTTAATTATGATTAATTTGTAATTATTATGCGTTACGCTAACACATCCTACTGTTACTATTTTAAAAAATTTAGGGCGATCGCTTGCCCATCCTTCGTCCCATAATATTGCTACTCGACAGAATTTAAATGTATTGCTACAATGCAATATATGAAGGCCACTCTAATCGCCAAAGCAAAAGAAGTTCATGACGACGGATCAATCGTCGAGGTTGTTATATGGGAATTACCAGAGCCAACACCACCAAAGACATTGAAACCTGGAGTGAATCATGAAAGCAATTATTGAAGTAGCCAAAGGTGGTTCTGCAATCCGAGCCGCTCGTCAACAAATTAAAGACTCCGAAATTGGAAAGCCAGTAAATTTTAGACTTTCATTTGAATCTGCAAAATCACTTTTTAGCGAGCTAACGCCTGCTCGACTTGATTTGCTTGATACTTTAAGCAAAATAGAGCCATGCAGTATTTACGCGCTGGCAAAAACAGCCGAAAGAAACTATTCAAACGTACACACAGACGTAAATCGCCTGGAAGAACTGGGATTAATTGAACGGACAGAAGAAGACAAAATATCTGTACCGTTTGAAGCCGTTGAAATATTCATGCCACTAACGAAAAATTAACTTCTTTTTCTGCTAGTAACTGTCTTCATTTAGCTAATTCTGCTTCGGCTAAATCTGCACGTTGTTTTTCCTGTTCTACTGGTGTAGGCAACCAGTTATTATCTCGATTCTCTAAGAATAAAATATCCACAATTAACGATTAAGAAGATAACTCTCTTGGGAAGTCAAAAGTGAAAGTAATCTTCTGCCGAAACAACAAAAATTGTTATAAAATCGGAAGATATGCCATTTTTTATCAATTATTTGCATATTCAGCCAAATGCAATTTTACCCGATTAATGGCATCTGGGGCGATCGCAGCATCAGCATCCACAAAAAAACATCCGCTTTCCCCTTCAGCCGCACCTAAGCCCATTTTACGCATTTGACGAAGAGATATGTTTTTAGATGGGGCAAACGTCGAACGATTAGCTAGAATGGTTAAACAACAGGCACAACAAGCGCAGTTCATTGTTGTGAGCTTGCGTCGGCCGATGATAGAATCAGCCCAACGCACAATAGGGGTAACTCAAGCCAGGGGAGCGTATACTCAAGTTTTGGGTATTAAATAAAGTGACAGGTGACAGGCAACAGATAAAGATATCACCAATTACCAATTACCAGCCTAAAATAGATAATTAACAACTTGAGTTAATATATAAACTTGAGTTTCTGTTAAAAATAGTATATGTATAAACCAGATTCGAGATTGCCTACGGCACGTTAAGCGAACAGGACGACCTATAGAATGACCTCTGAACAAGTTATTAGACGTTCCGATATATTAAACACTCAGGTAATCACCCGCGACAACGGCAAGCGGCTAGGTATCGTGAGTCAAGTCTGGATTGACATTGATCAAAGAGAGGTTGTGGCACTTGGTTTACGAGACAGCCTGATCTCTATCTCTGGACTGCCTCGCCAAATGTACCTCAATAATATCAATCAAATCGGTGATGTCATACTCGTTGATAACGAAGACGTAATCGAAGATATTGAGGTTGAAGTCCTCAGCAACTTGATGAACTGGGAAGTTATCACCGAAACTGGTGAAGTACTAGGTAAGGTGCGAGGCTTTAAATTTAATGGAGAAACGGGAAAAATTTACTCCATAGTCATAGCTTCCTTGGGAGTTCCTCAAATACCTGACCAATTTTTGAGTACCTACGAAATCTCAATAGATGAAATTGTCAGTACAGGCCCCAGTCGCTTGATTGTCTTTGAAGGTGCTGAAGAACGAGTTAACCAGTTGACAGTCGGTATCCTAGAAAGATTAGGAGTTGGTAAAGCACCTTGGGAAAGAAATGCAGAAGAAGAGTATGGCTATTCTGCACCACGTACAGTTTCACCAGCCAATCAACTACCTAGTGGAGTCCCATTACAGCCTCCTAGAGCAAAACTCCGCACTCCTGAACCAGTAGTGAGGGAAGAAGAGGAATGGACTGAAGACTATATAGAAGAAGAAAGACCACAAAGGCGGGTAATGCAAGCACGCCAATACGAATCTATTCAATATGAAGAAGATGAAGAGGATAACTGGAGTGAAGCAAGTGGTCAAGATAGATATCAAGAACCACTAAAAGCTCAAACCTACAAAAAGCCATACACCGACGATTATGACGATTATGACGATGTCGAAGGTGACGCTTGGGAAGATGCACCACAGCCAGTTAATATTCCTAAGAAGGTGAAGGAAAGACAACCAGAGTACGAAGAAGAAGGCGGATATTAATAACTTGTAGAAATTACCTAACAGTTTCAAATCCAACAATTTACTGATTTACCAATCCCTTCTTCAAAACAGCGAGGAGGGGTTAGTTTTTTAGGGGTGAAAAAACTAGTATAGCAAAGGACAAGGCGGTTAGGACATCAACCAATGCTAAAACTTAGACACCAAAAGACTTTTAGCACTGTCACCTGTTCCCTATTTGTTAGCGAAGCGTCTCTGAAAGGAGATAGAGAGGACTGAAGTCCTCACTTCAAACCTGTAATTAACTACAGCCAGTTGCTGAGGCAGAACTAACAGTTTTTAAGTTACTAGTGAATACTGTTGTATATGTTAAAGGGAAAGATGAAGAAGCAGGACAATTCATGGGACTCTTATCAGGACGAAGGGGACGCCACCAGGAATCTGACTGTACAGTCAAAGTCAAATTTGTGTCATCCCATGACAGTGACTTCACAATTAAATTGTTACTTTCCCCACTGAGAATTTTAGCAATGAGAAATGTAGCATCTTGTATATCGCCATTGGCGGGGTTAATTCGGGCTATAACAGCTACTTTTGGTCCGCCGCCACTACCATAGCTGGTTAGCCAGCCAGTAGTATAGTTCTGAAAATTATTACCAGTGGAAGAGAAAACACCGTATAAAACACTTACCCCATCCCAGAGGAGTCCATAACCACTACCACCATTACCAGTGGTTACGTAGTTGTTGCGACACCATGTTTTCACACCATTATCAAAACGGATGATCCGAGGGTCTTTCTTCTCAGATGACACTTGCTGATAACCAATGTACATAGTTGTTGTGCCACTAGTTACCTTTGCTCCATTTTGTGCTTTGATTGTCGCTTCAGTGTCGTTACAAGTAAAGTTAACACTGTTCTTGACAGATGAAACGGTGGTAGTTTGGGCTAAAGTTGGTGCATCTATGGCTGTGATTCCTAAATTAGCAGCTAATATTACTGATAAAGTCGGAAATCGCAGATACTTTGTTAGTTGGTGGCTACAAATCATTGGGTTCTTTATCGGATGATAATTATCATTATTATGTATATAGCAACTCCTATTGTGTATATAATTGTTTAATTTTTAATAGAGTGTAATTACTAGTTTTGCCGTTTTTAATAATTCAGGCTGATTTGATATGGAAGCTAAAGCAGGGATATTACTGATAATGGAGTTACTGATTTGAGGTATGAAAATGATTTTCGATGATGTCTAAACCCTTGTAGAGACGTTCCATAGGTAGGGATTCTCGACTCGACAAGAACGGATAAATTGCATCTTTATAAAAAACGGTTTTAGCCCTTATTTGTTAGCGAAGCGTCTCTGAAAGGAGATAGAGAGGACTGAAGCCCTCACTACAAACCTGTAATTAACTACAGCCAGTTGCTGAGGCAGAACTAACTGTTTTTAAGTCACTAGTGAATACTGTTGTATATGGGAAAGGTGAAGAACCAGAACAATTCATGGCATTTTTATCAGGACGACGGGGACTCCACCAGGAATCTGACTGTACAGTCAACTTTGTGCCATTCCATGACAGTGACTTCACCGTCAAAGAGTTGCTGTTACCATCACTAGTCTTTTTGGCAGTGAGAAATGTAGCATAATTTACGTTGCCATTGGCGGGATCAATTCGGGCTATAACCGCTACTTTTGCACCGCCGCCACTACCATAGCTGGGTAGCCAACGTCCAGTAGCAAAACGCCGAAAATCATTTCCAGTTTGGCTACCAGTGGAGGAGAAAACACCGTATAAAACACTTCCTCCATTTGAAAGCAGTCCATAACCACTACCATCATCACCAGTGGTTTCATAGTCGCTGCGACACCATTTTTTCACACCTTTATCAAAACGGATGATCCGAGGGTCTTTGTTATTAGATGACACTTGCTGATAACCAATGTATATATTTGTTGTGCCAATAGTTACCTTTGCTCCATTTTTCGCTTTGATTGTTGCTTCAGTGTCGTTGCAAGTAAAGTTAACACTGTTCTTGACAGATGAAACTGTAGTAGTTTGGGCTAAAGTCGGTGCATCTATGGCTGTGATTCCTAAATTAGCAGCTAAGATTACTGATAAAGTGGGGAATCGCAGATACTTTGTTAGTTGGCGGCTACAAATCATTGGGTTATTCATCGGATGACAATTACCGTTGTTATGTATGTGACAACTCCTATTTTGTATACAATTGTTCTATTTTGCTAGAGTGCAATTACTGAGTTTGCCGTTTCTACTTCTACTAATTCAAGCTAATTTGCTACAGAAGCTATAGCTAAAGCAGGGATATTACTGATACTAATATTTTTTAAGTTGAAAATCATCCCAATACTGTTCGTTTAAGGACTTTTGTAGGTTTGGTTAAGCGATAGCGTAACCCAACAAATGCTTATAAATGTTGGGTTTTGTTCCTTAACCCAACCTACTTAATTCTATTTTTTGAGCTTAACCGACAAGTATTGAAAATCATCCCTATTTCCAACGCTACCGAATGTGTTTCTTTGGAGTTAGTTTCAGAAAGAGTTAACGCCGTCCACCTTGAATTTTGTCAAAAATAGCACCATCATCAAAGAACTTCTCCTGAACAGCATCCCAACCACCAAGATTCCCTACAGTGTATAGTCGAGTAATTTTGGGGAATTTACTTTGTACTTCTTTAGCTACAGTGGCGTTAACTGGTCGGAAACCAACTTTAGCAAACTCACGCTGTGCTTCTGGAGTGAAAAGAAACTTAACGAAAGCTTCTGACACCTCACGGGTTCCATGCTTATCTACATTCTTATCGACAACTGCCACAGGTGCATCTATGGAAATATTAGTTGAGGGAACTTCGTAAGAAGTGTCTGTTTTTCCTTGTTGTGCAGCTAATATAACCTCGTTTTCATAATTGAGTAAGACATCTCCCTGACCTTTTTTGTAAAAAGCATCACTAGATTCTCTCGCATCTTTGGGTAGTACAACAACATTTTTAAAAGCCTGGGTGACAAAATTAAGCGCCTGGGACTCATTTCCGCCATTCTTAGTCACTGCACCCCACAAAGCTAAGAAATTCCATCTAGCACCACCAGAAGTTTTGGGATTAGCTGTGACAATTTTCACACCTGGTTTGACTAAATCATTCCAAGTTTTAATCTTTTTCGGATTACCAGCACGAGTTTCTAATGCAACTACTGAATGGGTAACAATTGAACCATTGGGGGCTTCTTTCTCCCAACCTGGGTTAATCAATCCTGCTTTTTCAATTTTTTTGGTATCTAAAGCTAATGCTAAAGCTACTACATCTGCGCCTAAACCATCAATTACAGCACGAGTTTGGGAGCCAGAACCACCATAGCTTTGCTTAATTGTCACTTCTTGACCTTTTTCCTTCTTCCATTTCGCCACAAAATTGGGAATAATTTTCGCGTAAGCAGCTTTGGTTACTGCGTAAGAAACTAAGGTAATTTCAACTGTCTTACTTTTTTGACTAATCAGTTGATTTTTTGGGGCTGTACCTGCAGATACAGGTAGTATGGCGCTTGCACTCAATCCTGCTACTAAAAACAACGCAGAATAGAATTTAAAAGGTAAAAATACTGGTCTTGTTGTGGGAAAGAGTTTCGCAGTTTTGGAGAAATTATATCTCATGGGATGGCCTTAGGTGAGGATAAGTCTAATCAACGGTTAATTGGTCGAATTACCGTATTTAATGTCTAAAAAAAAGCGTATCAGATGCGACATAGAAAATCAATAGGCTTTACACTTAAAAACAACTATTTATCTATCAAGTATATTGAGTATTTTTTATTACTAAAATAAATATACTCTCTAGAGAGGCGAAGTTTTTATAACCAATACATGACAAGCAATCTAGGAAATAAACTCAAGAATTTATTTTAAATACTTATTTAATAAGAACATTAAAAGTAACTTATAAATCCGTGACTATTCGTATATTTTAAATAAATAATTATGCCAATTAATTTATACTAGCTAATTTCTGGTATTGTAATTTTTTATAAATCTGCTAAAATCCCCATATTCCCTATCGTTAATATGAGGTTTTATCTAGATTTCATCACTAGATAGCTGTAATCATCTATGACGATAAAGTATATGTACTTTATTTCTATCAATTAACTGTAGTTTAACAGGAGGAAGAAAAAATGAATTTGTGGCAGTGCTTATTGCAGCGATCGCAATTTAGACTCAGACTAAATTCGCTTAAAGGCTTTGTATCACTTTTTTTAGTGGGGGGATTTCTGAGTGTAGCACTTGCTGCTTGCTCTGGTGCCAATAACAGTAATACTACCACTGAAACTGCTGCGGGCGAAAAAAAGCAGAATGTAGAACTAACCCTGGTATCCTTTGCCGTCACCAAAGCTGCTCATCAAGCCATTATTCCTAAATTTGTGAAACAATGGCAGCAGGAACATAACCAAACTGTCACCTTTAAACAAAGTTATGGTGGTTCTGGTTCCCAAACTAGGGCTGTAATTGATGGTTTAGAAGCAGATGTTGTTCACTTAGCACTAGCTGGAGATACAGCAAAGATTGAAAAAGCGGGATTAATTGAACCGGGCTGGGAAAAAGAAACTCCTAACAATGCTATTGTTTCTAAGTCTGTAGCAGCTTTAGTCACTCGTGAAGGCAACCCAAAAAGTATAAAAACTTGGGCAGATTTAGCAAAAGATGACGTTAAAGTAATTACCGCAGATCCCAAAACGTCAGGAGTTGCCCGTTGGAATTTTTTAGCACTGTGGAACTCAGTAATTAAGACTGGTGGTGATGAAGCCAAAGCCACTGAATTTGTGACGAAAGTTTATAATAATGTGCCGATATTAACAAAAGATGCCCGTGAAGCTACAGATGCCTTTTTCAAGCAAGGTCAGGGTGACGTGCTGATAAACTACGAAAATGAAATTGTTTTAGCAGAACAAAAGGGTCAAAAAGTGACTGCGATTATCCCTGAGGTAAATATTTCCATTGATAATCCCATTGCTGTAGTAGACAAGAATGTTGATAAACATGGTAATCGTGAAGTTGCAGAAGGTTTCGTCAAATACCTATTTACCCCAGAAGCACAACAGGAATTTGCCAAGGTGGGATTTCGTCCTGTAGATGAGACAGTAGCGAAAAGCAAGGAATTTGCAGATAAATATCCTCCAGTAAAAACTTTGGGAACAGTTGAGGACTTTGGTGGTTGGGATACGGTTCAGAATAAGTTTTTTGCTAATGGGGGAGTTTTTGACAAAATCCAAGCCACAAAGAAGCGGTAATTCGTGAAAAATAACTATTGATTAAAGATTGACTAAGTAGGTAGACACTAAAAAACCAAAGTATGCAACGAAATGTAAATTTGCCCAAAAACCTCTTCCCTTCTGCCTCCTGCCCTCTGCCTCCTGCCTTGTCTCAACGATAAATATTTATGCCCACCTACTTAAATATTGAATTATGACTGTATCTCCTCCTGTGAAAGCTAACATTAAACCTTCTGTTTGGAAGGTATTTCTAGATAATGTAATTCACCTGCCTTGGACTTGGCGAATTACCATCGGATACCTATTTGTGATGTTGTTTGTTCCCATAGCAGCGATGTTCCTCAAAGCCGGTACAGAACCTCCAGCTAAGTTTTGGGAAATCGCTACCAATGAGTTGGCATTGTCTACTTACAACGTTACTTTTGTCACTTCACTGTTTGCGGCGCTACTCAATGGCGTTTTTGGAACTTTGATTGCTTGGGTATTAGTACGTTATGATTTTCCTTTTAAAAGGATAATTGATGCCACGGTAGATTTACCTTTTGCTTTACCAACATCCGTTGCGGGTTTAACTTTAGCGACTGTTTACAGCGATAATGGTTGGATTGGTTCACTGTTAGCACCACTGGGAATTAAGGTATCTTTTACCCGGTTAGGGGTTGGAGTCGCAATGATATTTATATCTCTGCCTTTTATCGTGCGGACTGTGCAACCTGTGCTTCAGGAAATGGAACAGGAAATTGAAGAAGCAGCTTGGTGTCTGGGTGCGACTCAATGGCAGACTTTCTGGAAAGTCATTTTACCGCCTTTATTTCCCACAATTTTGACTGGTGTAGCTTTGGGTTTTTCCCGCGCAGTGGGGGAGTATGGTTCAACGGTAATTATTTCTTCTAATACCTCTTTTCGAGATTTGATTGCACCTGTGTTAATTTTTCAGCGGTTAGAACAATATGACTATTCTGGTGCAACTGTCATTGGTGTAGTTTTACTAGCAATTTCTTTGGTAATGTTACTGGCAATTAATTTTTTACAAGCTTGGGCTAGAAGATATGACAACAGATAAGAGAAATAAGCCTAAACAGCAAAGTTGGGTTCCAGGTGTTTTGATTGCGATTGCGATCGCTTATTTATTTTTAGTCCAATATATCCCCACGATCAACCTTTTTTTTGCAGCTTTCAAAACCGGATTCACCCCATTTTTATCTAACCTCACCAAACCGGAATTTCTTCATGCCGCTTGGTTAACTTTGTTACTGGCATTGATTTCTTTACCTATAAATACAGTATTTGGTTTATGTGCAGCTTGGGCGATCGCTCGTCATAAATTCCCAGGACGCGCTATAGTTCTGAGTATAATTGACCTGCCGTTTTCTATCTCTCCAGTCGTGGCTGGATTAATGATTGTGCTGCTTTATGGAAGACAGGGTTGGTTTGGTCCTTGGCTTCAGGCACATAATATCCAGATTATCTTTGCTTTTCCCGGCATGGTACTAGCAACAGCATTTGTGAGTATGCCTTTTGTAGCTAGAGAAGTAATTCCCATCTTAGAAGAATATGGCAAAGATCAAGAAGAAGCGGCCAGAACCTTGGGTGCAAATGATTGGCAGACATTTTGGCGTGTCACCTTACCCAGTATCCGTTGGGGTTTACTCTATGGCTTGATTTTAACCAATGCCAGAGCAATGGGTGAATTTGGTGCTGTTTCAGTCGTCTCTGGTAACATTGCCAATACAACTCAGAGTCTACCGTTATTTGTTGAAGAGGCTTATAAACAGTATGAGTCCGAAGCTGCTTTTTCTGCCGCTGTAATTTTGGCACTTTTAGCAGTAGTAACTTTGGTGCTGAAGGAGATTCTAGAACGGAAAACCAAAATTAAAGAAGTTGAATAATTCGTAATTGCAATGATTCAAATATCAATGGATTTGATGATTTTGTGCAGCCTTACATAAAATTGGCATTACTAGAAAAAATATCAAATTCTTTTGTAGGAGGTTTTTATGGCTAGTGAAAATGCGTTGATCTATCAAAGAATTCGGGTGAGAATTCCTAAAGACTATCACCAAGAACCTGTAATTTCTCGTTTAGTGTCAGACTACGGACTAACTGTGAATATCAAAGTAGCAATTCTAGGACGTGATGCTGTTGGTGATGGCTGGTTTGAGCTTGATTTACAAGGAACAGAAGCACAAATTCAAAACGGATTAATCTATCTCCATGAACTGGATTTAGAAGTTTGGGATGACAAAAAAATTAGTAATTGGTAATTCAATTAATTCAGGACTTACGCAACTGGCACATTGGTAGGGTGAGCTTACCGAACCACACCCTACAACAGATTTTGAGTGTGACACTTGCGTAAGTCCTATAATTAATGCGCTTGTTCCATAAACCTTGAAGAGAGACGTTACTAGCAACGTCTCTACTTTCTTTTGCGGAGATATTTAGTACAGCACAGCGGTAATAGCTAGATTATTCACCTTCAAAAGCGCTCATTTTAGGATTTTGAGAACGATTTTGTTGTTCTTCTACAAACTCTTCAACTGCATAGACATCAGGCCATACAGTAGTTCCATGTTCGTAAGCATCAATACCGACTCTATCGGCTTCAGAGTTAACACGCAAATGTCCAATTGCTTTGAGTCCACTAAACATTAAAAAGGCAAACCCAATACTAAAAGCACCAATTGCAGCTACACCGACAAGCTGTACACCGAGTAAATCAAAGCCACCACCTAAAAATAATCCAGCTTTTGTGTTCATGGTCAATTCTGGTTGACCAAATAGACCAATAGCCAGAGTACCCATCATTCCATTGATACCGTGAACAGCAAAGGCGCTGACTGGATCATCAATATGCAGTGCTTCAATTAAATCAATTCCTAACACTACCAGAATCCCACCAGTCAGCCCAATTAGTACCGCAGCCCAAGGCAAAATATAGGCACAACCTGCTGTGACTGCTACAAGTCCAGCTAAGGAACCGTTAAGACAATAAACTAAATCCCATTTACCTGAGCGGAAATACTGATAAAGCATTGCGGCAATAGCACCAGCACCAGCAGCAAGGGTGGTATTGATCGTAACTAAACCAATTAAACCTGTATTCCCAGTGCTGAGAGTAGAACCAGGGTTAAACCCATACCAGCCAAACCACAAAATCATGGTTCCCAAAGCTGCTAAACCTAAATTATGGGCTGGTGGTAGCGTTCCCCAAGCCGGACGGCCGGGACGAGGCCCAAGTAAATATGCACCGACTAGGGCTGTCCAACCACCAACACTGTGAACTACAGAACTACCCGCAAAGTCATGGAAACTCATTTTAGCTAACCAGCCATCAGCGTTCCAAACCCAGTGAACAATTAGCGGGTAACTGAATGCACCCATAATGGCGCTGTAGATTAAGTCACCAATAAAGTCTGTTCTTCCCGCCATTGAACCGGTAGTAATGGTACTAGCAGTGGCTGCAAAAGCGAATTGGAAGAAAAATAAGGTATAGGTATTAATTGCCGCACTAGAACCAGGTGCGCCCATTGGGTAGCTACCATCTGCACCTGGTAGCTGACTGAGAAAAAAGGTATCTGTGCCAATAAAACCGCCAGCACTTGTACCGAAGGCAATACCAAAGCCGATACCCCACCATACCAAAATGGTGACAGCCGCATCAACGAAGTTTTCTAATAAAGCGTTAACTACTCCTCTTTGGCGCAACAAACCTGCTTCTAACATGGAAAAGCCTGTCTGCATGAAGAATACTAAAAAGCCTGTGAGTAGCACCCAAGTAGTATCAATTGAAATTTGTAATTTTGTGGTTGTCTCTGCTAAAGATTGAACAGTAGGAGGATCTGCGGCTTGGACAACTGTGGGAGCAAAAATTGCAAACACCATTGAGCCTATAGCTAGTGCTAGTAGGCGATGTAATGGTTTGATATGTTTATTCATTGCTGTTTTTTCCTGCTATAAAAGCCCTATTTGATGTTGTTTAGAATCGTACTAAAATAAATTAGTTTAATTGGGGTAACTAAACAAGGTATTTGCCAAGAAATCTGGAAAATATATTTGACGAATGGCGAAATTACACAGATTAAGCACAGAAATAATTCAGTTATTTCTTGCTATAAGTGGTTGAAATTACTATTACAGTAAATTTGCCTGATTTTGTGTTTAATAAAGTCAAACATTCTGTATCAGAAAATACATTTTTTTGTGTGGATCGTAAATAATCTTTCTAGCGGTCAAGATTGATGTGGCTGCGTTCCTTACTATATCGGGATTTGCGGTTATGAAAACTGCACAGTCAAAACTTTTTTAAAGCTATATAAAAATTTAATGAATTATGTTTATAGGATAAAAAATCATAATTCACTTATGGCAAATTTTGCTGAGGTTAATGTAATAATTAAAACATTTGCTGCAAGTATTGCTGATAGCCCAATTGTTCTAATTTGGCTTGCTTTTCCATAACTGACGCAGACAAACTTTGACGATATTCTTGGACTTTTTGCAATAATTCTGGTTGGTGAGTCGCAAGAATCTGTATTGCTAAAAGTCCAGCATTTTTGGCATTACCAATGGCTACCGTAGCTACGGGTATTCCTGCTGGCATCTGCACAATTGAATATAAAGAATCCACACCTTGTAAGTTACGAGTGGCAACGGGGACACCAATTACAGGGAGTGGGGTTAAAGATGCTACCATTCCAGGCAGATGCGCTGCACCGCCTGCACCAGCAATAATGACTTTAATACCGCGTTGATGTGCTGTTTGAGCATATTCCACCATCCGTTCTGGGGTACGATGGGCAGAGACGATCGCAACTTCGCATTCAATCCCGAATTCTTCACAAACTGCGATCGCATCTTTCATTGTGGGCAAATCCGAATCACTGCCCATGATAATACCAATTTGCAGACTCATATAATTTTAGATTTTAGATTTTAGATTTTAGATTTTGGATTAATTGCTGATGCTTCCATCTACAATCAATTGAGATTTAGCTTTTTCTGGCTAGGGTAATGACCAAAGCAACACCAAATCCCATCCTCTCAAACGTAGATATTATCAATGCAAGAGTACCCGGTTATCAAGATTTGCAGATGATCTGGGTAAATGAAAACGGTATAATTGAGCAAATTTTGCCTATGGGTACAGTCTGCAAACGCCTTCCAGCAGAAGATTTACAAATTTTGGATGTGGCTGGTGACTGGATTTCCTTAGGTGGCGTGGATTTGCAAATTAACGGTGGGCTAGGTTTGGCTTTTCCTGATTTAACGGCAGAAAATGCCCCAATGCTGGAAAATATCTCTCAATTCTTGTGGAATGTCGGTGTTGATGGATATTTACCAACCCTGGTGACAACGTCTATAGAAAATATACAGCGATCGCTTGCCGTCATCGCTAATTTTTCTTCCATCTCTGTCAACTCAGCCAAAATTCTGGGAGTGCATCTAGAAGGTCCTTTTTTAAACTACTACAAACGTGGCGCACATCCAGCAGAATACCTTCTCCCCCTAAGCATTGATAAAGTCAAGCGACTTATTGGCGATTATGCTTCCATTATCAAAATCATCACCTTAGCACCAGAATTAGATACCACAGGTAAAGTTATCCCATATTTGCGTTCTTTAGGAATCATCGTCAGTTTAGGACATTCTCAAGCAACCGCAGTGGAAGCACAAAGCGCCTTTGAAATGGGTGTAACCATGATAACTCATGCCTTCAACGCCATGCCACCATTACATCACCGCGAACCAGGATTATTAGGTGCAGCTATGAACAATCCCGGTGTGATGTGTAGTTTTATTGCTGATGGACAGCACGTTGTCCCGATCATGCTAGAAATTCTCCTCCGTGCCAGTAAAGGGTTGTTTCTTGTCAGTGATGCCCTAGCACCATTAGGATTAGCAGATGGCGTATATCCTTGGGATAGTCGGCAAATTGAGATTATTAACGGTACAGCCAGATTAGCTGATGGTACTTTATCAGGGACGACTTTGCCCTTATTAGTAGGAGTACAGAACTTGGTGAAGTGGGGAATATGCGACGTAGAAAAAGCCATTTATCTAGCTACAGACGCACCCAGAAAGGCTATTAATTTACCCACACTTACCCCCAATCAACCTGCTAATTTCTTACGCTGGCATCAAGATGAAGCCACAGGAGAACTTTCTTGGCAAAGGTTGACAGGTGATAGGTAGAGGAGGTGACAGGTGACAGGTGACAGGTGACAGAGTTGAAAGCCTGTTTGTGTCTAATTACTTATCAAAAAAACTCACCGTGTCCCCGTGTCTCCGCGTCCCCGTGTCTCCGCGTCCCCGTGTCTCCGTGTCCCCGCGTCACCGTGTCTCCACGTCACCGTGTCCCCGCATCCCCCTGTCTCCGCGTCCCCGTGTCTCTACATTCTATTGCCCATGCCCTAAAAACTGACAACTGACCACGAACAAATGATAATTTTAAGAATTGTGAACCGTTAAATAGTGACTTTATGAACGCAGCCGACGATAAAACAATTGTACGCGAGTACTTCAATTCAACAGGTTTTGACCGTTGGCAACGCATCTACGGTGATGGGCAAGTTAACAAAGTCCAACTAGATATTCGCACTGGACACCAACAAACCGTAGATACAGTCATCGGCTGGTTGGAAGCAGACCAAAATTTAGCAGAATTGTCAATCTGCGATGCTGGTTGTGGTGTAGGTAGTTTGAGTATTCCCTTAGCCATAGATGGTGCTAAAGTTTACGCCAGTGATATTTCTGCCAAAATGGTTTCTGAAGCCCAAGATAGGGCTGTGCAGGTTTTATTTAATACTGTAAATCCTACCTTTGCTGTTCAGGATTTGGAATCTTTGACTGGTAATTATGACACAGTTATTTGCTTAGATGTTTTGATTCATTACCCTCAAGAAAAAGCAGATGAAATGATTTCTCACCTCTGTTCTTTAGCACAATCACGAATTATCCTGAGTTTTGCACCTAAAACCTTCTTTTTGACTATTCTCAAGAAAATTGGTAGTTTCTTTCCTGGCCCAAGTAAAGCCACTCGCGCTTATTTACACCGGGAAGTTGATGTGGTGAAAATTCTGGAAAAAAATGGATTTACAGTCCAAAGACAAGCAATGACTCAGACTCGCTTCTACTTTTCTCGGTTGTTAGAAGCTACAAGATAATTAAGTAAACATCGCAGCAGAAACACAGTATTGATTTTGCTGCGGTTTACAACTTACATATTTGTTTCAGCTTTGATTCTGAATTAATATCTTAGGACTTACGCACTATACTAAAATTAGTTATTTCCGGCATATTAGTAGGGTGCGTCAGATGGCAGAATTTTGTTAATTGTGGGTAAATTATCGGGTCTGACGCACCATAGAAGAGATAAAATCCACAACTCATATTTGATGAACTTTGTCAATGCGTAAGTTCTATATCTTTATAGGAAGTATTTTATTTAATATCTTTATAACGGATTTGTGGAAATATGACTGGAAACATGACTCAAGTGGGGTTAAAATCGCAAGCAAAGTCTAACTCTAAAGCAAAACTATGAAAACGGCTGAAAAATTGGCTGCTGGTTGGTTGCTTACACTCGGATTCATGTTTTTAACCATATCAGTCTCAGCAGTAAGTACTAAAAACACCACACTCAAGCCCATTTTACCAGGGTTAGAAAATGAAGCCTTGACAAAAGATATTATCAATAAAGATGCCATCTATCAACTTGATAATACCGCTATGCAAGGTATCATCTTTGGTGTTCCTACAGCAATCTTGGGGGTATGGTTAGCTTTGGGATTGTACAAGCAAAACCAACAAGATAAAAAAGCGATTAATCAACAAATGCACGAATATTTGCGATGCCAAGAACAAGCAAAGCTATCAAAATTTTATCAAATGTTACAAGAAAATCAAGGAAAAATAACTCTGTTAAACTTTGCCATGCAGTCGCAATTACCAGCAACTGAAGCTAGACAATATTTAGATGAAAAAGCTAAAGAGTTTAATGCGAATTTTCAAGTCACCGAAGAAGGAGCTGTATCATATCATTTTGATGTTTAGTATCACTCCAGTAATTTACGGCTAAGTCTGATGACGCAGATTTTTTTAACTGTAGCTGCCATTTTTGGCGGTTTGTCTGTTGCTGGTGGGGCTTTTGGCGCTCATGCTTTGCGGGAAAAAATCAGCGAGCGATCTTTGGAAATTTTCGACACTGGCGCTCGCTACCAAATGTATCATGCTCTGGCACTTTTGTTGATTGCTATCCTGATGAGTCGTCTCGAATCACCCCCAACTACCCTTGTAGTCAGTGGTTGGTTATTTATTGTTGGTGTGGTTATATTCTCCGGTAGCTTGTATGCTATCAGCTTAACTGGTATCAAGTCCTTGGGAGCAATAGCCCCTTTAGGAGGAATAGCATTAATGGCTGGTTGGGGTGTTTTGGCTATTAGTGCTGGAAGTATGAAATTCTGACAGTGATTGATCTGATTTTTGAGATTGGAGACGTTGCGAACAACGTCTCTATAAGAGTTTTAATTACAAAAAAAGGGAACAGGGAACTCTTAACAGGGAACAGATAAGAAACTAAAGTTTAAGAGTTTAAAGCTCAGTCAAAAAAAGGATGTTTTTACAAGGAGAGTGACACGAAAAAAACAGTGTCATTATACCCTCTTTAAAAAAATGGACACCACAACGAATAGAGGAGAGAGTCGATAAAATGTTAAACTTGGTTAGTTTAAGTAGGTAAACAGAAAAATTTAAAGGTATGTGAAGAAAAGTAAATAGGGCTGAAACCCTCTTTCTCCCTGCTAGAAAGCCCCCTGCTCCCTGCCTTACCCCAACGACAATTTTTAACGCCCACCTACTACTTAGACCCGGAAAAATTCCCTCAAAGCTATCATCCCCATCAACTATCTAGTGGTCAAAGTCAGAGTTTGTAAATTTACTTAATTTTTTCTCGTCTCCACTTTCCTCTAACTAAGCGAATTTCATCAAAACTGTAGCTTTCACCTAAATAGTCTCGAATGGGAGTAAGTGAAATATCGCCGAGAACTTCTAAAACTTGCCAAATTTTTTGTTGATGTTCTAGAGTTACTAACCGGCTTAAATCTATAGGTTGATTTTTCTCAATTAAATCTGCTAAATGACGAATAATTGTTGTGGGGCGAATGTTACGTTTTTGGGAAATTTCTTCAATACTGAAACCCTGCTGATATAACTGAAGTGTTGTTAATTCGGTATCAGAAGGAAAGTTATTAACTGGTGCGTAATTAACTTGATTAACTGTTGATGTTTGTATACCTTGTTCTTGACGATAGGCTTGAATTTCTGCTAAGAATTTATCCCCATATTGAGCTAATTTATGACTACCTACCCCAGAAAGTTCACCAAATTCATATAAAGTTCTAGGTTGTACTTGTGCCATTAATTTTAGGGTAGAATCATGAAAGATGACGTAAGGTGGAACAGATTGTTCATCGGCTAGTTGTTTACGAAGCGATCGCAACCTTTGCATCAGAATTTCTACCTCTGCGGCTTTGATATTTCCCTCATCTAAGGTAATTTTCTGCATTACAGGAACCGCAATCAAGACTGGACGCTGTTTTCGCATTACTTCCCAACTCAGGGCGTTAAGCTTCAAAACCGAGTAACCATCAGGGGTTTGCTCTAGTATACCTTGATGTAAGAGCGATCGCCCCAACATCCTCCACTCATCTACAGTTTTATCTTTACCAATGCCGTAAGTAGAAAGTTGATCATGTTTATTAACAATAATTTTCTGGTTTTTTCCTCCTCTTAACACATCAATAATGTGTAACATCCCAAATCTCTCTTTACACCTAGCCACACAAGATAAAAACTTCATGGCTTCAATTGTCCAATCTTGTACAGGTTTGGGATAACGACAATTATCACAATTTCCACAATTTCCAGGAAATCTTTCCCCAAAATAACTTAATTGAATTGTCCTTCTACAATCTGTCCCTTCTGCATAATCAATAACTTGGCGTAATTGTTGTTTCGCAATTAATTGTTCCTGTGGATCTGGTTTTTGATTAATACTCCACTCAATGGTTTTAATATCACCATAATTAAAAAATAGTGTACATTTAGAAGGTTCATCATCTCTGCCGGCTCTTCCTGATTCTTGATAATAACTTTCTAAATTTCGGGGTAAATCAGAATGAACTACAAACCGCACATCAGGCTTATTAATGCCCATACCAAAGGCAATTGTGGCTACCATTACCCGCACATCATCCCGAATAAAGCGAGTTTGATTTTCCGACCTTTCTTTATCACTTAAACCAGCGTGATAAGGTAAAGCAGAAACTTTATCATTTTGTAATTTTAAAGTTATTTCATCAACTTTTTTCCGAGTTAAACAATAGATAATTCCTGAACCTTCATTTTCTCTAACTATTTCTAATAATTCAGCATAAGCACGGTTACTTTTAGAACGAACTTCATAATAAAGATTTTGACGGTTAAAACTAGCAATGTGAATACTTGGTTTTTTTAATCCTAATTGTTCGATAATATCAGCCCTGACTCTATCTGTAGCGGTAGCAGTCAGTGCAACTGTAGGCACATCAGGATAACGTTTCCGCAGTAATCTTAACTGTCGATATTCTGGGCGAAAATCATGTCCCCATTCTGAGACACAGTGTGCTTCATCTATAGCAAATGTAGAAATTCCGACTTTTTCTTTAACTACATCTAAAAGCGGGAGAAATCGGTCACTAATCAGGCGTTCTGGAGCGACATAAAGTAATTTTATCTTACCATTCATAATCGCTTCTTCACGAGAGCGAACTTTATAACTGTTAAGACTACTATTCAGAAATGTGGCAGAAATGTTGTTATTTCGCAGTGCTTCCACTTGATCTTGCATTAAAGCTATCAACGGTGACACTACTACAGTTAAACCTGGTTTCAAAAGTGCCGGTAATTGAAAGCATAGAGATTTACCCCCACCTGTGGGCATGACTACCATTAAATCACGATTTTCCAGCGCATCTTCAATAATTTGCCTTTGTCCAGGGCGAAATTGATCATAACCAAAATGATGTTTTAAAGCTTTTTCTAAGTGAGGATACTGAAGCATGGTAGATGGCTATTTCTGTATTGTCTGCGTGGGTTGTGATAAAGATATTAGGATTTTAACTCACGTTGACGAATAGGGAAGGGGAATACATCGACAAAAATTAACATAATTAGTTAAAATCCATTCATAGAGATTAAACATCAAAACTACAAAATCAGCTAATGACTGTAATCATTGACATCAAGACATTATATGAATCCAATTACCTGCAATGGTTAGAGGAGACTATTAAATGTCTCAAAAATGGTCAATTGGCAGACATTGATTATGAAAATTTAATAGAAGAGTTGGAAGACTTGGCTAAAAACGAGAAAAGGCGAGTAAGAAGTCTGTTAGAGCAGATTCTTAGACATTTATTACTTTATCAATATTGGGATTTAGAAAAGCCAAGAAATGCTAATCATTGGGCAGCAGAAATCACCAGTTTTCGTAATCAATTAAATGAAGATATAACCACAAATCTACGCAACCATTTAGAGGATAATTTCAGCACAATTTATAGTAATGCCTTGGATTATGTCAAAGCTAAAACACAGCTAACTATTTTAACTGAAATCTGTCCTTATAGCTTAGAGCAAATTTTGGATAAAAATTGGTTGCCTTAATAGGACTAAAGCTGCGTGTCACACCAAAAATCTATTGTAGGGTGCGTCAGATATCAAAAATATGTTTATTTACTAGATTTATGCAGTCTGACGCACCTTAAAGTTCTATTTTATTAAATTTCTCCAATTTCCTCTATCCAGAGTTATAAAAAAGCGACTTAGAGTGATAATATCTGTGTGTAATGATGTTATATACATCCGTTGCTTTATATACATAAAAATTTCTTATGGATGAGGTTTCTACTAACTCACATCTTGCACCTGAAAATAGGCATCAATTCAGATAGGGTGTAGACTAGCTTCTGGGCGTGGGCAAGCATTGTTCTTGCTTTTTTATGATATATTTCACGCCTTTTCTCTCATGTTTTTAGTCCCAAATGCAAACATAGGCATTGATTTTATATTCTTCGATTGCTTCCACTACATCAACATCACTCTGGGATTTTTTGTGTAATATTGCCAACACTTACGTTATCTTTATGACTATCACTCCTGGATACTTAGCATGGATACACTGTGATTTTTTTGTAATTTGCATCTGCTATTTCTGGGTTTATTCGGTAGGTGCAAGATGTGAGATATGATAAATCTCAATCAGGTATTGACAAAATAATAGGACACCGTGTTCTATTTACAGTTTCCCGGATGGTTACAGCAGCAGAACCTGGTTGGTTGTATGTTGATGAAGCAACACATAAAGAACTCTTTCAAGATTTACGAAATAATTTTATTCATACAAATGTTAAAGGAAAAGAGCATGATCCAGATTTGGAAGCTTATGCTTATCGAATGTTGAATGATGCTTCTAAGTCCATAAAATTTTCTTATTTTGAAGTCGCTACTGTCAGTGCAAATACAACAAATGGGGTCAAAGTTACTCGCCAAAATAAATCATATCAATGCATAGATATAAATAATCAACCTACTCAATACTTTATCGAGAAATTATTTGAAGATATAAACCTAGAAATGGTATATATACCAGGTGGAGAATTCCAAATGGGAACAGACGATCAAGAAATCAAGAAACTGTGTAAACAATATACAATAGATTATTTTAAACGTGAATCTCCCCAACATGAAGTAATTATAAAACCCTTTTTTATGGGTAAGTATCCTGTTACCCAGGCACAATGGCAAGAGGTAGCTAGTCACTTTCAAAAAGCAAATAAACAACTCAATCCTGACCCATCTTATTTTAAAGGAGCAAATCGCCCTGTAGAGGGTGTTTCTTGGGATGATGCCGTTGAGTTTTGTTTACGCCTCTCAAACCATACAAAGAGAGAGTATCACCTACCAAGTGAAGCACAATGGGAATATGCTTGTCGTGCAGGAACAACCACACCATTTCACTTTGGGGAAACAATTACAACAGATTTGGCTAACTATGATGGTAACTACATCTATGGTAATGGAGTTAAAGGAAGTTATAGAGGAGAAACAACAGAAGTAGGAAGTTTTAAAGTAGCCAATAACTTTGGACTATATGATATGCACGGAAATGTATGGGAATGGTGTCAAGACCATGGGCATAATAGTTATAACGCTGCGCCTATGGATGAAAGCGTATGGATAGATATTACTACAGATAGTAATATAAGAATGCTGCGCGGTGGTTCGTGGGGCTTCAATCCTGGGTATTGCCGATCTGCTTCTCGCGTCAACTTCCTCTTCGGCTTCAGCGCCGTTGTCGGTTTTCGGGTTGTGTGTAGTGGTGCGGCAAGGACTTAGTAGCCCTTTGCACTCTTGCGCTTTTGCTCTTTGCTCTTTCTTTTATTTACCCTTGCTCGCGCTTGCGAGCGAATTTTTTTTTCAAAAATGAGTGAATTAGCAGTTATTCAAAAAACTTATTTTCTAAGTTATTAAAAAACATGAGTTTATCTGACAGATGTGAATTTATAGCAGTTTATAATGTCACAATAATAATTGTAAACTTTTTTCAATCCTCATTATGAAAGCAACTTGGAACGGCACAGTTTTAGCCGAAAGCGATAACACCGTAGTCGTCGAAGGAAATCATTACTTCCCTGCTGACGCTATTAACAAACAGTATTTTACAGACAGCAACACCCACACCACTTGTCCTTGGAAAGGAACTGCTAGTTACTATAATATTGAAGTTGATGGACAAGTCAATAAAGATGCAGCTTGGTACTATCCCAGTGCTAAAGAAAAAGCGAAAAATATTGAGGGTTATATTGGCTTCTGGAAAGGTGTGAAAGTGGAAGCTTAGACTAACTTAAATTACGATATTTTAGCTGTAGAGACGTTCCATGGAACGTCTCTACAAAGGTTTTCACATCATCAAAAATCACGTTCATACATCAAATCAGCAAGACCAGTTTTTCTTTCCCTTTTCACCTTAACCGACAAATATTGACATCTGTCTCTATTCTTTAGCAATCACAATATCATTAGATTTAATCACAGCATAAGCTTCTGCACCTTCAACTAGTTCTAACTCCTCTGCTGAAACTCTAGTAATCATTGAAGTCAACTCAACTCTGTGAACAATCTCTAAAGTCACTTCAGTATTCACAGTTCCTGTAGTTACTCGTTTCACAACTCCTTTTAGCACATTGCGCGAACTAACTTTTAATGGTTTCTTGGGATTCATAATTTCCAACTCAGAAGTGTGAGTTTCCACGTGTTCCTGTGAAGTTGGTAGCGATACTGGTGGTGAAGAGTATTTATTAAGACCTCGTACTAATTCACGCAAAATCTCAGTTTTGGTTCGCTGAGAGTGCTGACAGAACTCCTCTAAAATCTTTTTTTCCTCTTCTGATGTTTGAAATGTCACCCAACCCTGTTCTTTTCTTGGCATATAATTACCAATATATTTGGTATATATTTAGTTATCTTGGTACAATCCTACAGGAATCATAAATAATATCTAAAATAATATCTTAAATAATATCTAAAAAATTTTAAGTCTCGTAGGGTGGGTATTATCAGCCCTACGTGTATTTTAAAAATCAAATATTATTCCTATAGCAATAGGAGATCCATTTTCAATCTACTCTTGTTAACTGCTTAATGAAAAGAGGTAATTCGGAACGACGCAAACCTCAACTCCCCGTGAAATTGAGCCTTACAGCACCTTTTAGTTTAATTTGCTTTATTTCTCATCCGCAGTTGTCTAATTAATCAGCAATTTATGGAAGAATGGATAATGCAGATTCAACAGTGGTTACAAGTAGGAGTACGGTTTTCTTTCCTTGTTCATGATCTCACCGAAGAGATGTCTCCTCATAATGCTGGTTATTTGCAATAGTTATTAAAACTCTGACATAAAAATGCTCAAAACACGATATTATCAACTTCTATCTTTACAAAAAGTATAAAGTGTTATGAGTGACTAAGTACGCAATGTGTTTTATATTTGTATATATAATTTAGGTAAAAATGGTGAATTTATGGAAGAATTTATCCCAAAAGAGGGTGAGATGAGTCGATTGCTATATGAAAGCTCAGTTTCATACAAAGGATATCTGATCATTCCATTTACTTTTGGTAAAGTAGATAATTATGAAATTTTTTCATACAAACTATTGTCAGAAATTGGTCGAAAAAGCCAGTTTCATAAAATAGAAAATCCAGCCAAAGTATATGGAATCAGTGTGCGAAATATTGTTGATATTGCCAAAGAACATATTGATATCAATGCGGAGTTTATCAGTTATGAAGATGGGTTTAGATCACGCTACGTCTATCGCCACAATTTAGTAATTGTATTTAAAGAAAACAATCAATATTTTTATGATCATTATCCACCAGAATCTTTAAATAATTTGGCAGCACCAAAATTATTTAAATCAGAATATGAATGTCTGAGATGGGTTCAAGAAGGACTAGATGGGCGAAATATCAAGAAAAAATATCATTGAAAAATTGATGCAAATGCTGTATCAATTATGAATACTCCCATCAGGCATAATCGCCCCTGTTAAGAAGGTTTCACTCATATCTGTGTCATCTAAATTAGCTCCTGTTAAATTCACTTCACACAAGTTTGCTTCACTTAAGTCAGCCCCACTTAAATTAGCATCTTGCAAATTTGCTTTCCACATCCGCACTCCGCCCATTTTCGCACCACTCAGATTTGCACCTTGCAAATTTGCTGATGTGATTGATGCCATGTGTAAATTAGCATCACACAAGTTTACACCATTTAATGATGCACCACTTAAGTCTGATTCATTTAGATGAGCAGTGGTGAGAGTTGCTTGAGTTAAATCTGCACCACATAAAATAACTTCAGATAGATACGCTCGTTCTAGTTTTGCACCTCGGAGATTGGCTTTGCTTAAATTAGCGCCACTTAATGATGCTGCTGTGAGGTTAGCACCTCTAAGATCGGCTCTACCAAAGTCTACACCACCTAAGTTAGCTCCTTCTAGGTTTGCTTCCGGTAATACAATACCTTGAAAGCTTCTTTCTCCTTTAGCATACCTAGTTAGAAGTTCTTGAACATTCATAGTTTTTTATTTCTCGTACTTAGTTGGAACACTGAGTTGATGGTGTTTGCTTTACACCGCCTAAAATTAGGGCGATCGCACTTTCTGTATGTTTATCTATCATTTCTGGACTGAGGCGATCTATCTCTGGTGTCAAATGCTTCCAGTTTTCTTGGACTACAAAATAGAAAATGCAAACACTAATTAAATGAGTCAGGGTTAAAAATGGGTCTAATGGGCGGAAACAGCCCTGTTCTATTCCTCTTTCTAGAACTTTTAGCAGTGGTGCGTATAAACTACCAGGGTTAACCTGCTTAAAATACAAACCCTGATTTTGTATCGCTTCTTGAAACCACAGCATCTGTCGATGGGGATAAGTTGCTTCATAAGCGATCGCACATCGTATAATTTCCTTTAACGCCGCTTCTGGGTGCAAATGGTCAAGGTTCATTTGACCTACTACTAATTCTAGCTGATTAATCGGACGCTGCAAAACCGCTTTGTATAGACCTTCTTTATTCTCAAAGTAGTAATGTATCATCGCTGTGGTAATTTTCGCACGATGAGCGATCGCACTTAACCGCGCCCCCTTTAACCCCTGTCTAGCAAACTCCATCTCCGCTGCATCAAGAATTTGCTTCTGCGTCACCTCCGCATCTCGTACCTGACTCACAGATCTAGCAACTTTCTCATTCTTAACAAACTTCACCACAGCATTTCCAGACATATTTTGCTTGTTTAGTGTAACAAGAGTTGACAGCCATCTAACTTGCTCGTTAAACTAATTAAAAAATTAGTTAATTAAATTATAGGGTTTTATAATCATGTTACAAGGCGCACCCTGGTTATTGGCTCATCGCTCCATGCTCAAGATAAATCAGCCTTTTAAAGTTTCTTTATATGGGAATGACTACGTACTTTGGTTAGATAGCGCTGGTAAAATTAGCTGCTTACCTAACGCTTGTCCTCATTTAGGTGCAATGCTTTCTGAAGGTTGGTGCGTGACAAAAGCAGATGGTAGTAGTACCGTAGTTTGTCCATTTCATGCTTTAGAATTTGATAGCAATGGCTGTACAGTATTACCCAATAGCGACAAGCAGACAAAATCTTTAAGCAAACCCTTAGAATTAATTATTCAAGGTGATTTTATTTGGACTTATGGCGGATATGAAGCTATAATTTCTATCCCGACAATTTTAAAAGATTTTGCCGCAGAATATGAATTTATCGGACATAGCAAAAACTTCAGTGTCAAAACTGAACTATTGACAATGTTGCTAAATATGCACGACTATGATCATCAAAATGGTACACACCGTCCTTTATTTGAGATCACCGAAGTACAATTTAAAAAATTTATTGACAACGGACATCACTCTCATGCTTACTTTGATTTAATTAGAAAGCAGCCTAAATTAAATGACTTGCTCAAAAATCCCGGACTATTAGCTATACCAAACACAATTAACGCTCATTTAGAAAATTTCTTTCCTTTCTGTGTAATTGTACATGGTGAAAGTCCTTTTGCTAGTGTTAAACAAATTCATTTCTTTGTTCCCGAATCACAAACACATACTCGCACCTATGTTTTGGTTTATGGTAAAGCCAAACATCCTATCGCCCATTTAATTAAAAAGAATTTTGTCCGATTAGCAGAAGTAATAGTTGAACAAGATGCTGATATTTTAGGTAAACTCTATACCAACATCCCTCAAAATATAAAAATGAGTAACGAAATTGGCATGGATTGGGCAAAACGTAACTTTGCTAATTTTCCTATGATTGTCGAACCGAATCTATCTCGATAAATCATCAACAACTCAAAAATAATAATTTAGAGATGTTTCACAAAACGTCTCTATTATTTCGTAAAATAAAATCTTAAAACTTTATGAATATAAAAGAAATAAAAATCAGTAAATATCTAACTTTAGAAGAATTTTGTACCTGTACCCAAACTTATCAGAAATATTCCCAAAATATCAACCCCTATCCTCAAAACTTACCAGAAGTAATTCCTGCTTTAGAAGATTTAAATAAATTTATCATTGACCCAATTATAGATTATTTCGGAAGAGAAAAATTTCAACTTACCTACGGATTTTGTTCTCCAGACCTAAAAAAATATCTAGAGAAAAAAGACCCAATTACAGGTCGAAAAAATGGGCGTGTAGCTCCTAATCTCGACCAACACATGAGCTATGAAATCAATAAAAATGGCAAATACTACTGTGAAAGATTAGGTGCAGCTTGTGATTTCTTGATTACAGACTTACCAAGTACAGAATTAGTAGAATGGATTTTACAAAATAAACTACCTTTTGATTCCCTTTACTTTTACAGTAACCAACAACCAATTCACATTAGTTATGGAATTCAACACAAACGCGATATTTGGACATTTAACAACTCAGGAATACCCACAAAAAAAGGACTTGAAAATTGGATAAAACTAGCAAAAGAAATTTGAAAAAACAAAACATCTATTCCTCCTCTCTCCGACTCTGCGCCTCTGTGTGAGATACATTCTTCCTTCTTTTTCGAGAGTTCAAAGCAGCCTTCAGTATTTTCAATTTATAAGCATCACAATCTTTGCTCCAAGTTAACTTATAACCATTGAGAACAGCACAATTTTCTTTTAAACATTGTTTCCAACCAGAAAGACGACGAATACTCCGCCAATCATCCAAAAGTCCCCAGTCTTGTTCTTGAAGAGTTAATTTAGCAAATTTCTCATATTGGGGATAATCTGGAGTCACTAAAGCATCTATTTGGTGTAATATTGGTGGATCATCTTCAAGATCATAGTCTTGATAAGTAACGTGTAAATCTCGCAAATCAATTGTCATCACTTTTGATAAAATTGGATGAGGATCAATATCAAAATCAGGATAAAACAAATAAGAAATTTTGGGTGTTTGAATATGAAATTTAATCACATTTGCTACTTCTAAACGCCCAATTGTCCTACTAGCACAACCTTCATAAAGACGCAGTAAAGGATCAACAGATTGTAATGCAGAAATATGCACCCAAAGGGAATTAGGTAATTTTTTACCTATTTTGCTTTCTTGACAACTTTTAATAATTAGTTCTGTATTCCCCAGACTGCGTAACATTTGATCAGCATCTAAACAAGCTTGTTTATAAGTACTATATAAACTAACTATATCCTCTTGTACCGCTGGGGCTAATTGTCCTAATCTGGGACGACGACTAAAGTTACACAGCGCTAAATAAACCATCAAATCTTGACGGCGTTTGTCTGCGATCGCTTCCCATTCTTCAGAGTCCGTCGCCTGTATAATTACACTAAAGGCACGCCGTAAACTACCAAATTCTGTACAAATTTCCACTTCTTGAGACAATTCCCCCTTACTAGGAAGTCTTCCTCGTTCCGTCATAAAAGCCATCAAAGGCGCTAACAGTTGCTGATGTTCTTCAAACCGCCTCACACAAGCACGTATTCTTGGAGTACTAGCACGAGAACGGAAGCGCGAAGACCTAAATAACTGTGCTTCAGCTTCATCCCGAAACACAAAGTAAACGCCCAAAGCCACGGGAATTGCATCAACTCCTAACACTTGATCAATGTAAATTTTTAATTCTTCTTGTTCATAATATTTCTGAAATGTGTTTCGTCTAGTAATTACTCCATCACCATAAGCAATTACACCGCGTTTAATATCAGCTATTAACACTTGGGCGGCTACTAGCAGCACTTTCTGAGTTAGTTCCCAAGCTTGTATTAAAGCTTCCCGGCGTTCACTTTGGTCTTCGATAACATTAATTACAAAACCAATATTGACAATCTCCGCAGGTGTACGGGGAGTATTTGGAGAGTAAAAAGGGTCCCAACCGCTGCTAATGTAACCTTGTTCTGCAATCCGGCTGACATCTCCACCGTGTCCACAACCATAATCAAAAAAGTTTGTTTCTGGGCTAAATAAGCTAGATTCTAAGGCCAATCTAACTGGACGGGATAAATCAGGACGAATAATTGCTGCTTTGTGGCGCTCAATTTTTGGGGTTAAATTTACTGTATTAGTGATTTGTCGTTGAATCAGGTTGTGTCCCTGTATTTCCACTCCATAAGCTTGTAACCGCTTTTCCCAACCCTCTCTTGTCCCAATTCCTCTGGTATTATTCAGTAATCCTAAAGCTTCTTGTGCGCGGGTTAGGGCTGCAAACTGTTGATAAAAGGGATAGTCTGGTGTGACAAAAGTTTCTTTGCGGTGCAAAATGGGGGGATTTGCTGAATCGCTGTAATCGCGGTAGCCAACTTCATGGGTTTCTAAATCAACTTGAATACTGGCTCGTAATTCAGGATGAGGGTCAGTATCAAAATCAGGATAAAATAAATAAGAAATTTTGGCTTTATTAGTACTAAATTTAACTAATGTAGCTCCTTCTACTTCCGGTACGATCATACGGGCGCGGCTTTCATATTCCTGAAGCCAGGGGTCAAGTATTTGCAGTGCTAATACATGAATGTAAAAGGCATCAGGTAATAATTTACCAAATTTACTGTTTTGGCAATAATCAGCAATACGGAAATCTCTGTTAGATGCGATCGCTTCTTTGTCCGTAGGTACATGACTCTGTTCAATCGGTTCTGCAATTAAGCAGGTTTCTTCAAGTATTTTCCAGTTGTTTTCAGGCTTAATCATTGCAGTCATTAGTAAAGAACTACTGCTAACAAGAAAGTTATTTACCCTGTTTTATGTTTAAAATTTTAAGTCATAATCAGCATTTTAGAATTTTTATTCTTGAAACATAAAATAAATTTAGACTTTAGAGTTAAGTTATGTTTCCTTCTATGACTATTTTGATCTGAGGGTTCATATACCTGGATTAAACTACTGATATCTGAACGATAGTGTGAATTTAGATATGTAATTTGTATAATAGAGAAATATTAGTTAAGTTAATAATGTCCAATGATTGTGGTTAATAATTAGATTAACTTTTGTTAATTCAGCAATGTATTTTACAAATTCTGAACGTTCATAAAGTTATAAATCTGTTTGTTAAGTTTGTAATAACAGTTGTCTCATGTTGTAGCTTTATTTCGACAACTCATATCGAAATTGTGTAACCTAAAAACAACTAATCTCAAGATTTAATAGAGGTCTGATGACTCCTACAATTATGCGTCAGCTTTGGTCTATAGTTGAAGCCGCCCAAGCAGTGACTCTCTTACAGCTTGATGATGCTAGTTTGGTACAGTGGTTAGTCAAACAGACCACAAAGCAAGCCTTGTTAGACCCCAGTGAAGCTGACTACCTTTGCGACTATATTCAAGCTAGATTAACTCTTATCCGTGATCTTGCTTATGAACGTGAGCAGTCATGAACATCCCAGGCAGATGGGGAGAAAATCACCAATCATTACTGAATGCTTTGTGGCAAATAACCTTCCACTAAGCAATCAGAACCGATGACACGCCAACGAACACGTTCTAAGGGTAACGCCTCAGTCATGGTAGTAAAACCTAAGTCGCCTACAGGTGTAGGGGCATTAGTACCACCAATGATTTTGGGAGCAATAAAAGCCAAGATTTTTTGTACTGCTCCTTGAGCGATCGCACTGGCTGCTAAAGTACCACCACATTCCCACAACACGCTACAAAAACCTCGCTCGTATAAATGAGTCATCACTAATTCGGGCGTTAGTGATGGAAATTCCACCACTTCTACCCCCTTTTTGAGCAGCATTTCTTGAAAATCGCGGGAACTGCCAATTTCTGTCAAAACTAAACTTGGTGCCTCAGCAACTTCCCAGAGGTGGGCATTTTCTGGAAAGTTTAGACTGCGACTCATCACCACCCGCAGGGGATTATGCCCACCTACCTGATGGCTGGTTAAATAAGGATTATCTTGCCGTACAGTATTTCCACCGACAATTACAGCATCACAAGCTGCTCTAAGTTGATGTACTTCGCTGCGGGCATCTGGATTTGTCACCCAAGTACTATGACCAGAACTAGCAGCAATTTTGCCATCTAAGGTCATGGCATATTTCAAAATTCCTAAAGGCCGGTTGTAGAGAATACGATGTATAAAACCTTCATTTAGCTGCCGACAAGCACTTTCTTCTACCCCTACCACCACTTCTATTCCCGCTGCACGTAACCGGGCAATCCCCCCTCCAGCTACCAGAGGATTAGGATCAACCATACCCACTACAACCTTAGATACACCAGCATTGATCAATCCTTCCGAACAGGGCGGAGTTCGTCCGTAGTGGTTACAAGGTTCCAGACTGACATAGATTGTCGCTCCACGGGCGCTATCTCCGGCGGCTTTGAGGGCAAAAACTTCGGCATGAGGTTCACCAGCGCGGGGATGAAACCCTTCTCCCACAATCTCCCCATCTTTGACAACTACTGCCCCTACTAACGGGTTTGGTGAGGTGCGCCCCAAAGCGCGACGGGCTAGTTCTATACACCGTTCCATCATGCGAGAGTCAAATTCACTACCCACCATTTTTGGGGCTGGGATATCTACGCTGATGACAGATTGTCCCAGAAGTTGATTTTCTTGAGTGTCTTTGGATGAAGATGCATCTGCTGAAGCTACAGGTGGGGAGTTATTCATGTTAACTAACTCTTGAATAATCTTAAGAATTACGAATTAATTTTGTCTGTTGCCACCAGCGATTTAAGGGATAATAAACTACAGGGGCCCACAAGCTACTGAGAATTGCAGATGCTAAGGCAACACGCTGGTAGTATGTCCAAATGTCTTCCACTTTGCGATCGCCTGTGAAAGACAATTGCACAGCAAAAATAGTATCCGCTAACACCGCCATTCCAAAGACAATTAAAGCGATAGAAATAAAGTCTTCTTGAATAAAACGCTGCTTCTGAATTAAACCCGTGAGCATCCCTACTATCCCCAAACTGATTGCATGAGTAGGGTTAGGCGATGTCATCCCATCTTGTAGTAAGCCAATTACTATACCCGCGAATGCACCAACAAAGAGCGATCGCTTCACACTCCACGCCACCACCCAAATTAGTACCCAGTTAGGGCCAATACCCAATAATTCCATACCTGGTAAACGGGTTGGTAACATCAGTAAACATAACAGCACAGATCCAGATGTTACTGCCCAATCCAATAATTGACGCACCCAAGGATACCAATGTCTCAATGCTGGGAGCAAGAATGTGGATTTTCGGTCTGGCGATGGTGCTGTTCTCTGTCTCTTGCCAGGAAATCCAGGAATTTTCATTGTTTTGCCAAATTGTCAACTATTTAATTAGATTTTTGTGACTGTTGATTGATCACATTAGGTTTTTCCGGATTTGTGTTTTCTGGCTTAGGATATACAGTTACCCAATCTAAATATTTAATTGGTGGGAATAGCTCAACTTTTGCCACTGATGCTGGAAGTTTCTTTAAATCCAGAGATTTAACTCGTCCTACCGGTAAGCCAGCCGGGAATTTCTGACTATAAGTGGAAGTAGAAATTAAATCCCCCACTTTAACATTAGGAACTTTTTCGTAAAACTCTAGCACCCCTTCGGCAGAAGAATCTCCACGTAAAACCCCCTTGGCTGCTGTGCGGCTAATAGTAACACCTACATGACTTTTTAGATCGCTAACTAACAACACACGGCTAGTATTGGGAGTAACACTTTCTACTAAACCAACTAATCCACCATCAGCTTTAACAACAAAACCTTCTTGAATACCAGCGTTTGTCCCACGATTTAGAGTCACTTGTTGCCACCAGTGATCCGCACTGCGTCCTACTACTCTCGATAGAACTGGTTTGACTGATTCCTGCTCCTTTTCTACATAACCTAATAAACTTTGAAGTTTTTGATTTTGACTTTCCAAATCGACTATGCGGGTTTGTAACTCCATAAACCGAGCGTCACGAATACGTTCTTCAGGACTTATTCCTGGCTGCAATATCTGTAACGGACGGGTAATACCTTGATATATTTCCAACAGTAGTGTGCCTTGAGTCTGTCGCAGTGTCCAAGCACTACCAACTACTAAAGCTAACAAACCTATTTGTAAACCTTTATGTTCCCACCAACGGCGTGCAGTAAACATTTATACCTGTATATATTCTATAAGTTATCAAGGATATTGGATTCCATAACTCACATTGACAGAACCCAGTATCCAGCTTACATTTTTTGCTACATATTGCGAGAACGACCACTGAAGACTCGTTCTAGCTGCTTAAAGTTTTCTAACACACGACCAGTTCCCAAGACAACGCAGCTTAAGGGATCGGCCGCAATGTGTGTTACAATACCTGTCTCATGACTAATCAGGGTATCTAAGCCTTTGAGTAATGCGCCACCACCTGCCAGCATAATACCTCGATCAATAATATCTGCTGCCAGTTCTGGCGGTGTACGTTCTAGTGTTCGCTTGACTGCTTCTATAATTACCGAGAGAGGTTCCAACATACTTTCCCGAATTTCCGGGCCTTTAATGGTAACAGTTCGAGGTAATCCAGAGAGCAAATGCAAGCCTCGGACTTCCATAATAGCATCACCGTCATCATTGGTAGGATAGGCAGAGCCAATCCGAATTTTGATATCTTCAGCAGTTCTTTCCCCAATGACTAAGTTATGAACTTTCTTCATGTAGTGAATAATTGCTTCAGTTAACTCATCTCCCGCGATTCGGACTGATTCACTGATTACAGTACCCTGAAGACTCAGCACTGCTACTTCTGTTGTGCCACCACCAATATCAATGATCATGTTACCAGTGGGTTCAGCAACAGGTAGTCCTGCGCCAATTGCTGCTGCTACTGGCTCATCAATCAAATATACTTCCCTAGCTCCTGCTTGAGTAGCTGCATCCATGACAGCCCGTCTTTCAACTCCTGTTACCCCGCTGGGAATACCAATGACAATCCGAGGTAGAATTAATGATCTGCCTTCATTTACTCGCTGAATAAAGCTTTTTAGCATTAATTCAGCGGTATCGAAATCAGCAATGACTCCATCACGCAGGGGACGGACGGCAATTACATTACCTGGTGTCCGACCTAGCATTTTTTTGGCATCTTCTCCAACTGCCAGCGCTATTTTTTCATTTTGATCAATGGCCACTACCGAAGGCTCTTGGAGTACAATTCCTTTACCAGATACATAAACTAGGGTGTTGGCTGTACCGAGGTCGATACCCATATCCCATGATGAGCGAAAGTTCCTGAAAAGACCCACGCGTCTCTAAGCCCCCTATTTGCGCTACTTATGAATATAACGTCAGAATTAATTGTGCTGGATTCTATTATGTTTTTTCGCCTGACTCCAGTCAAACAGACTATTTTTTTCCATAAATTTTGTCAATCTTGATGGAAGTTTCATCCATCTTATTTTCTCTATTCCCAAGTCACTCAGTATAACCGTATAATTTTGGCAATAATGCCAAGTCATTTTTGAATCATTGTGTGGAATTAATGATATTGCTAATTACTTAACATATTTTAAATGTTTTTACAATTAAATATTATATACTTCCCAAAGTATCAAGTACTCTTGTACTAAAAGGTCACACTTATGAGCATTAATGTTGTCACTCTTGTCGGTCGTGTCGGCGGCGACCCGGATATGAAGTATTTTGAGTCTGGTACGGTTAAATGTAGATTAACACTAGCAGTTAATCGGCGATCGCGTAACAACGATAAACCAGACTGGTTTAATCTAGAACTCTGGGGGAAAACAGCTGAAGTTGCAGGTAACTATGTACGCAAAGGCAGCTTAATCGGGGTTAAAGGTTCTTTGAAGTTTGATTCCTGGAATGATCGCCAAACTGGAGTCAACCGTTCTAGTCCAGTTATTCATGTAGAACAACTAGAATTGCTAGGTTCTAAGCGTGATGGCGAAGGAGGGATGTCTGATATGTCTCCAGATAATTTCTAAATTTAGTCATTGGTCATTGGTATTCTTAATGACTAATGACTAATGACTAAATAAATAATAACTAGTAACTAATTTGCAACGTTACTGATGCTTGTACTTCTTGTTCACCTCCAACTATAGGGGTAGAAGCATCAGCATTAGTTAACTTAGCTTCAGCCCGGTAAAGCATGGGTGGAGGTGGCGCACTTGCACCATTAACTTGAATACTAACTATTTCTTTCGACTTCAACCCCAATGAATCAAGAACTGCCTCTGCTTGCTGTTGAGCATTCTGGGTCGCTTTTTTAAGTGCTTGTTTTTGGGCATTGGCGATCGCATCATCACTAGCTACAAAACTCACACCGCTAATTTGTGTCGCTCCAGTTTTGATAGCTTCGTCTAACAATGTACCAGCTTTATCAGTAGGAACACGAAAACTCACCATATTGCTGGCAGCATAACCCGTAATTTTTTGTACATTATTGTTGTAGCTATATACTGGATTAAGGCGAACACCTGTAGTTTCTAATTTTTCTACATTGCGGTTTTTGAGCAGATTGACTACAGCTGATGACCTGCGGGCTGCTTCTTTTTGTACCTCCTCGGCTGTTTTACCTTGCACCTCCACACCTAAATTAACTTGCGACAAGGTTGTAGGAATTGTTTCCACCCCACGACCACTCACAGTCAAAGTGCGCCATAATTTTTCTTTTTCTTGTGCCGATGCCGGTAATGTAAAAATCATCAATAAAAGCAAAGTTAAACAAAGTCCTTTCCAAAACTCACCCTGCTGAAAACCAGAACTGGATAAATTAGCTTTATACATTAGATTTACACTCCTCAAAAAATTTATAGGGATTTTCCAGGTTTTAGGCAGCGTTTACCAAAGGATATTCACAACTAAAACGCAATTGTTTGATTTGGATATTTATACTTTGACACTGCCTAAATCCAAAAGTTGCTTGGTTACATTTTTGGCAACTGAAAAAATATAGCAACAGACAGGGCGGCTAGGAAACCAACTGATGATAAAACCTAGACACCAAAAGACTTTTCAGACTGTCACCTCTCACCTGTTCCCTATCACCTGTCATAACACTAAAATTTCTAGAGGTTTGATTATGGTCTCTTACCTGCTGTATATGAAAAAACTATGGTTACTGTAAGTAGCGAGTATAAGTCTATGGCTATGAAATAGTTTCAATAACAAGGTAAAAATAAAGAGAAGGATATTCACAGAACCAATGCAGTTTTTCAGTGCAATCAATTTTACTGTTCCCCTGTTGGCTAGTACTACAGAAACCGTAGACAGTTCAATGGTAATCGCCTCGGTGCTACTGAGTCTAGTAGTAATTTACTTCGCCAGCAAAGTAGGAGGGGAATTATCAAACAGAATTGGTTTACCTCCAGTCTTGGGTGAACTTGTTGGTGGTGTAATCATCGGTGTCTCTGTACTTCATCTGTTAGTATTTCCCGAAGGTGGGACAGACAGTTCTAATTCTTTAATTATGACCTTCCTGCAAATCACTGCTGGTTTAACTCCAGAAGCTACACCACAGGTATTTGCCGCTCAGTCAGAGGTCGTTTCTGTTTTAGCAGAACTGGGTGTGATTATCCTGCTATTTGAAATTGGCTTGGAATCAAACTTAAAAGACTTAATGGAAGTTGGTATCCAAGCCGTACTTGTGGCAGTAGTGGGTGTGGTAGTACCCTTTGCTGCGGGGACCGTAGGGCTAATGACTTTGTTTGGTATTAGTGCTATACCCGCAATTTTTGCGGGGGCAGCTTTAACTGCTACTAGTATTGGTATTACTTCCAAAGTCCTCTCAGAACTAGGACGCTTGAATTCTAAAGAAGGGCAGATTATTCTGGGTGCGGCTGTATTAGATGACGTACTGGGAATCATTGTCCTGGCGGTAGTTGCTAGTTTAGCGAAAGATGGCGTAGTCGATGTAGGCAATGTCATCTATTTAATTATCAGCGCTACTAGTTTTCTTGTTGGTGCGATTGTTTTGGGTAATGTATTTAACAAATCCTTTGTAGCGATCGCAGATAAACTCAAAACCCGCGGTGAATTGGTCATACCTGCCTTCATTTTTGCCTTTATTATGGCCTATTTAGCTGCCGTCATCCACTTAGAAGCAATTCTTGGCGCTTTCGCAGCAGGTTTAGTTCTAGAAGAAACCGACAAACGCAAGGAACTGCAAAAGCAAGTTATTCCCATTGCTGATATGCTAGTACCGATATTTTTTGTTACTGTTGGGGCAAAAACTGATTTTGGAGTATTAAATCCAGCAATCCCCAGTAATCGAGAAGGCTTAATTATGGCAACTTTCCTGATTACAGTCGCCATTATCGGTAAAGTGATCACAGGTTTAGCCGTGTTTGGACAACCCAACATCAATCGTTTGGCTATTGGTGTGGGGATGATTCCCAGAGGAGAGGTAGGCTTAGTATTTGCTGGTGTTGGCGCTGCTAGTGGCGTTCTCTCAAAACCATTAGGAGCAGCAATTATTATGATGGTAATTCTCACTACTTTTTTAGCTCCCCCTCTATTAAGATTCGTATTTCCCGAATCAACCACCACAGCTACTCTAGATGGTGCAATAGCAACAGCAAATAATGGTGTAACTTTGGAAGATAACTCAGATTCATAGGAGAGTCTGAATCAGTGATTATTTTCTGATTTTTACTTGTCCATAATTAACTATGGACAAGTATATTTTGATGGATATAAAGCCTGTTTTCTTTCTGCTTTTACCATAACTGCTGTAATATTATTTAAAGGAAACTTATCTGTTGCAATCACCGTCTGCTGTGATAGTAAATTTGCAAATAATGGCGGCAGATGAAAAATTACAAATCTAATACAGTAAGTCTTTTACAATCCACAATCTAAAATCCCAACTTGGTACGAGTGTAAGGATTCATCTAAGATTTTTGAACTAAACCGCGTCTATTTTGAAACCCATAGTTTTTTTAATCGGGTTTTATTCTCAAATTCTATACTCTTCCCTGTTCCCTGTTCCCTGTTCCCTGTTCCCTGTTCCCTGTTCCCTGTTCCCTGTTCCCTGTTCCCTGTTCCCTGTTCCCTGTTCCCTGTTCCCTTTTAAAAAACTACAGTTCTCAACTTGGACTAGGTTTATCTATAGGAATCCTATTTGATTTTTGTTGGCGTAGCCAGCGCCTTGCACTTACAAGGCTCAGTACAGATATATACCCTTATTACCCATCATCTGTTATGGTTTGAGCAGTTAATAATAGCTATTTAATATATTTTAAAAATATGATTTAGGCTGGCTATAGTCAGGAATTTTAACCGTAAATCCAAAAATGTAAATTAGGAGCAAGCAATTTGAAAATATACTCATTACTACCCGGTACTATTGGAACTATTTTCTTACTATCTTCGCCAACTTTAGCCGCAAAATTAGAATCTTGGCAGTTTGATAAAAATCAAAATCGACTAGAAATTAATACTTCTGGGGCTGTACAACCCCAAGCACAACTAATTTTTAACCCTACACGTTTAGTAATTGATTTACCAGGAACTAAATTTGGGCAATCTCAATTAACTCAACCCGTAGGTGGTGCTATTCGCTCAATTCGGGTAGGACAGTTTGACCCTCAAACAGCACGCATAGTTGTAGATTTCACTCCTGGTTATACTGTAGATCCTAATTTAATTAAATTTGTTAGCACAACTGGCAGTCGTTGGACAGTCCAATTACCAAAGCTAGAAGTTGAGAAAGTTCCAGTTTCTAGCAACACTAATACTTATAGTTTAGTGACGATAGACTCTCAGCCTAAACCAGAGTTTTCAACAGCAACTAACACTACAGCCGGAACAACTCAAATTCAGAAAATACAAACCACAGGAGATGGTTTTTTTATTCGTACCAGTGGTGGTAATCCCCGAATTCAGGTAAATCGTAGCCGCGATAGCGAAGCGCTGCTGCGAAGCGCAGATCGCACAACTATTTTCATGGATATCTCAGCCGCTACTTTATCACCTGGTTTAGCACCAAGGAATGTACTAGTAAATCAGCATGGTGTCAGCCGCATCGAATTCACTCAACTGCAAACAAAACCAGCCTCTGTCCGTCTCACATTGCGGGTCGATAAAAATAGTCCCGACTGGAGGGCTAGTATCAGCAGCGTTGGTGGCTTAGTTCTACTACCGACTAAGGGTGTGGTTCGCTTACCTGGAAATAATCATCAATCCACACTTATTCCCTCAACCAGCAACCTCCCTGTTACTAACTCCCCAGCTACTATTCAATCTGTAGAACTAGCTGCTAATGGTACACAACTACTAATTAGAGCCGACCAAACTCTATCTGCTACCGGTGCTTGGGATAAGTCTAGTGGACTATTTCGCATCACAATTCCCAATGCTAAGTTAGCACCTACAGTCACAACTCCTACTTTCAATACTAATAGCTCTGTTCTCCGGGTACGTATGCAACAGCAAACACCCAACAGTGTAGTTATGTTTGTTCAGCCTGCATCTGGTGTACAAGTTGGAGCGCTTAATCAAGTTAGTAACCAGATTTTGGCTCTAGAATTACAAAGATATCGTCAAGTAAGACCCCTAATCAGCTTACCTCCCTTACCATCAGCCAACAGTGGACAATTGCCAAACCCAAATATCAGGACTCCTCAGCCCCGACCCCGTGCCTCAGTTCCCAAAGGGAAATTATTAGTTATCATTGACCCTGGACATGGTGGTAAAGATTCAGGAGCTGTTGGTATTGGTGGAGTACAAGAAAAAAATATCATCTTGCCCATTGGCAAAAGGGTAGCAGAGATTTTGCAGCAAAACGGTGTGCAAGCAGTGATGACAAGAGATTCTGATTATTTCGTTAGCTTACCCGGACGGGTAAATATGTCAGAAAGAGCTAATGCTGATGTATTTGTCAGCATTCATGCTAATTCCGCCGGAGCAAGTCGTCCGGAGGTTAGTGGTTTAGAAACGTATTATTACGACAGTGGTCTGACTTTAGCTCGTATTGTCCATAACAAAATTCTTCAAAGTCTCAATGTCAGAGACCGAAAAGTCCGTAAAGCCAGGTTTTATGTTCTCAGAAAAAGTTCTATGCCCTCAATTTTAGTAGAAACTGGTTTTGTAACTGGTCGGGAAGATGCTGCCAAGCTCAGAACCTCAGCTTATCAAAATCAGATGGCCGAAGCGATCGCCCAAGGAATTCTCCAGTATTTAAAGCAAAGATAAAAACTGTAAATTCGTTTGTATCACTCGTCAAATTTGACCATCAACATTTATTTACCCAACAATTGATTCTTGACAGACTACTAAAAGCTCTGCTTAAAAAAATGGGATTTTTATGATTACGGTTAATTTTGATAGCTCTTTTTGGTGTAATCTGATGCTTTGCAGCTTAAATTGATTTACGCTCACAGCATGGCAAAATTTAAAACCTATGCTATAGTGTTACGCCATTAGCTGTGTATCGATACCAGCGCCAAGCTAAATTTTGGGCGGTAAAGGTGTGAGGATTTGCCAAGATACATATTGACGACTCCCATGAATGCGAATCAGGAGAAAGGACTGTGAAACTACACTGGTTAATACCCAGCACTTTTGGAACTATATTCATGCTATCGTCGCCAGCAATGGCCGCGAAATTAGAATCTTGGCGCTTTGATCCCAATCAAAACCGCCTAGAAATTAACACATCAGGTCCTGTTCAGCCCCAAGCACAACTAATCTTTAACCCAACTCGGTTGGTAATTGACTTACCAGGTACTACCTTTGGTCGTCCTCAGTTAACCCAACCGATAGGTGGAGCAATTCGTGCTATTCGCATTGGGCAGTTTGATGAACAAACAACGCGCCTAGTTGTAGAACTTACTTCTGGTTATACCCTAGACCCCACCCTCGTCAAATTCACTGGGGCTAGTAGCAGTCGCTGGATAGTACAACTACCACAGTTAGAAGCCCAAGCACCACCATCTTCTGGCTATGTAGGTGAGCAAGCAACAGAAACACCTAAATTCATACCCCCTCAATCACCATTCACACCCACAGCCTCTCCTGGAAATACTTACAACATGGTGACAAGAACTCCTGTCACCCTTCCTAACCGTGACATAGCCCTCAACACTATCAGGGGAGTAGTCCAAATTGAAAACTTGCGGGTAACAGGGGATGGTTTTTTCGTTCGTACTAGTGGTGGTAGTCCCCAAATTCAATTTGATCGTAGCGAAGATAAGCGCATAATTAATATTGAAATTGCTGGCGCTGCATTATCACCAAAATTTGGACAGAGGGATTTGTTGATTAATCGCTATGGTGTCAGCCGTATTCAATTGACCCAACTGTCAAGTAAAACGCCTACTGTCCGCATGACTTTGCGGGTAGATGGCAATAGCCCCGATTGGCAAGCTACAACTGGCAATAATGAGGGTTTTGTTTTACTGCCTAATCGTCTAGTGAGATTGCCAGAAAATCGACCCTCTACAGCAATTGTTCCCAACGCCCCAGCCACAATTGGGTCTGTAGAACTGGCTAGTAATGGTACACAGCTACTGATTAGAGCCGACCAAGCTATATCTGCTACTGGTGGCTGGGATAGAACCTCTGGTTTATTTCGCATCACTATTCCTAATGCTAAGTTAGCTAGTAAAGTACAAGGTCCCGCTTTTAATGCTAATAGTCCTGTTCTTAGGGTACGTCTACAACCTCAAGTTAACAGTGTAGTTGTCTTTGTTCAACCCGCCTCTGGTGTGCAAATTGGAGAACTTAACCAAGTAGGAGAAAAGCTGTTAGCTTTACAGTTAGAACGCTCTCGGCAGGTAGCACCTCCAATTAATTTACCTCCTTTATCATCAATCAATAGCAGGCAACTACCAGACCCAACTACAGATAGTTCTCAAATACGTACTCAGCCACAACCGCGTTTCTCTGTTCCTAGAGGAAAACTATTAGTGGTTATTGACCCCGGACATGGTGGTAAAGATTCAGGCGCTCCCGGTTTGGGCGGTTTGTTAGAAAAGGATGTCATCCTGCCAATTGGTAAAAGGGTGGCTTCGATTCTAGAGCAAAATGGTGTCCAAGCTGTGATGACGCGAGATGCTGACTTTTTTGTAGAATTACAAGGACGAGTAGATATAGCCAAGCGAGTAAATGCGACTTTGTTTGTCAGCATTCACGCTAATTCAGTAGATAGTCGTCCTGATGTGAATGGGTTAGAGGTATATTATTACGACAGTGGTTATGGTCTGGCAGAAACTGTTCGCAAAACTATTCTTCAGGATATCGGTACGATCAAAGACCGAGGAACCCGTAAGGCTAGATTTTATGTGCTTAGGAAAAATCCTATGCCCGCTATTTTAGTCGAAACGGGTTATATGACTGGTCGTGAGGATAACCCCCGGTTAGGCTCTCCAGAGTACCAAAATCGCATGGCTGATGCGATCGCTCGTGGTATCCTCAAGTATCTACAGCAACGATGAGAATACAGTACTTTTACAATGTAACACACATTACTAATTATAAAGTCAGTATGTAGACTTATTTGAGGTACGGAATTTAGTGGTCACTCGATTTTGGATTTACGTTAGCGAAGCGTACGCAGCGCAGCGAGTATTTTGCCGTCCTTTAGAACAGGAAACCCATACCAAATTTTTTTGGCTCTCCTAGACTTCGTTTGATAAATTAATACTAAAAAACCCCTAAAACACCTGACATAACTAGGTTTTGCTAAAATAGAATCAAAGATTTAATAAAAATATGCTTTCTGATTCTTGAATACCCTACTATGTAAGGACTTAACCTGATATCAAGTATTAATTTTCTATAACTAGTCTAGGAAAGCCATTTTTTTTAATCTAAAATCTAAAATCTAAAATTCCTGGTCAATCAGAGAATTGTCTGCTAAATTCTGTATTTTAAATAGCAAAATCTCAATCAACAATTTACCTGTGTATTCATCTTCCATTTTTGAAGGTAATCTTAATAATTTCTCTGAGAAAGAACCTCAACGCGCCCCTATTGGTGTGTTTGACAGCGGTGTAGGTGGGCTGACGGTACTACGACAACTCTACAAGCAACTTCCCAATGAATCAATTATTTACTTTGGGGATACAGCCCATCTTCCTTACGGTATTCGTTCACAAGCAGAAATTTTACAATATGTCAGAGAAATCCTAATCTGGATGCAACAGCAACGGGTGAAAATGGTGATTATGGCTTGTAATACCAGTTCAGCCCTAGCTCTAGAAAATGTCCGTCAAGAATTTAATTTCCCTATTCTCGGAGTCATCCTACCAGGAGCAAAAGCTGCTGTACAGCAAGGTAAGCGTATTGGTGTCATAGCTACCCCAGCAACTGCCAAAAGTAATGCCTATCGTCAGGCTATTATAGAAATACAACCTGATGTCCAAGTCTGGCAAGTCAGTTGTCCAGAATTTGTGCCACTTATTGAAAAAAATCGCATTCATGACCCTTATACAACAGAAGTGGCTAGATCATATCTAGAGCCTTTAATCAAACAGGAAATTGATACCTTGGTCTATGGCTGTACCCATTATCCCCATTTAGCACCAGTATTGCGATCGCTCCTCCCTTCACAAGTCAAGCTGGTTGATCCAGCTGTTCATGTTGTGGCAGCTTGTACTCAAGAGTTAGACTTATTAACCATCAGAAATACTTACCTACCAATGCCTACTCGCTTTGCTGTCAGCGGTTGTCCCCAACAATTTGCTCAGTCTGGTTTACAGTGGTTGGGCTATACTCCTCTGGTAGAACAGGTATTTCTTTCTGATGCCACAGTATCCTAGTACCGAGTACCGAGTACTCAGTACTCAGTACTTTTTTATTGACTATTGACTACCTCAGTTACTTTTGTCCTTAGTCCTCTTTCCTGATTGTGCTGATCCTGTATAGCTGAAGCTCCACTTTTAAGAACACCTTTTTTGCCTGTTCGCTTTGCTAGTGCTAATAATAAGTAGACGGTGAATAAATATCCAGCAGCTAAAATAAATATCAACATAGGCATATTTACGTAAATCATTGTTCTACCAGCCCCGCTCTCAAGGGAATATAAAATTGCATACAAAAAAGTAGAACTTCAGTCAATCAAGAATGTACTTGATTACTGTAGTTAGCTATGAAAAATCACCCAGTAGAGTGTTAATTCTCTTCGGTTAACGAATTTATGATTTTATTTATTTTGCCGCAGACCACACATCCGACAGTAGTTAATTTGTCATTTAGCAAATCAACTGCGCTCTTCAGCAGTCTACCCAGTCTGCGTTATTTACCCTCACACCAATCGATTTAGAGCTACACTAATGCTCAACTTGTGCTGAATGAGTGTAGTGGCTTCCCGAATAGGAGGCGCATTATCTAACCCAAAAGGCCTTTTGGTCACGTAAAAAGATTCAGGAATTATTCCCTTTATTTTGTAGGCGACCTAATATTTTAGACTCACAGCACCAATGAGTAAAATCACTTAGTGGTGATTTGCTTTTTTGGAGGTGAATATCTTAAAAAATTTAAAACTCCTATAATTTAGCGTAACATAACCTAACGGGATTTTAAGATAACTTCCAGACTAAATTTCAAATTTTCTAGATGTTTACACACAAGCTTCATATCAAGCAATTTGCATGGGAAATAAATTAACAAGACGTGAAAATAAACCTCTTTCATCACTATTGGATAAATCTACGAATTTTCAAGGTTACAGCCCACGAAAAATAAAGGTTTAACCCCACTGTGAGAAAAGAGGGAGCATCCGATGTCCAAAATCAGCAGTTTTAATAAATAATTCGGTTTTTGACCCAAGAACTATGACAACGGCTAAGGTGGTTAGGACAGCAAAAGACTTTCGACACTGTCAATTGTCATATTTTCCTATCACAAGTAGTTCAAAATAGCAAACTTTTTTCTGCTTTTTTGCAGATCATGGAGTATGGGATTCCCTGAGGAAAACTTTGCGCTGGCATTGGGTTATCTTAAAATGAGTAAAGGATATGTAAACTTTCGTAACCTAAGTCAGAGTCCGCCCATCCATGACCCCAGCCACCTCCCTGTTTACCCCTGTGGAAGCAGACCTGCAAATACTAGCAGATAACCTCACACAGCTAGTTGGAAATCGCCACCCCATTCTCTATGCAGCCGCCGAACATTTATTTGGTGCTGGGGGCAAGCGTCTCAGACCAGCAATTGTGCTGCTAATATCGCGGGCAACCATGCTAGAACAAGATATTACGCCCCGTCATCGCCGCTTGGCAGAGATTACGGAAATGATCCACACAGCCAGCTTAGTACATGATGATGTAGTGGATGAGTCAAATGTACGCCGTGGTGTACCTACGGTTCATAGTTTATTTGGTAATCGTATTGCCATACTAGCAGGAGATTTTCTCTTTGCTCAGTCGTCCTGGTATTTAGCAAATCTAGACAATTTGGATGTAGTCAAACTACTTTCAGAAGTAATTATGGATTTGGCGGCTGGGGAAATCCAACAAGGACTGAATCGTTTTGATACTAATCTCTCTACGGGAACTTATCTCAAAAAGAGCTATTACAAAACAGCTTCCTTAATTGCTAACAGTTCTAAAGCAGCTGGATTACTCAGTGAAGTTTCCCCAGAAAGTGCTGACAATTTGTATAACTACGGTAAGCATCTTGGTCTAGCTTTCCAAATAGTAGACGATATCTTAGATTTCACTGGTTCTACAGATATCTTAGGGAAACCAGCCGGATCGGATCTCAAAAGTGGTAATCTAACAGCCCCAGTGTTATTCGCCTTAGAGGAACAACCTTACCTAGAAGTGCTGATTGAAAGAGAGTTTGCCCAAGCTGGTGATTTAGATCAGGCACTGGGGTTGATTACAGATAGCCAAGGTATACAGCGAGCTAGAGAATTAGCTGCTCACCATGCTAAGTTAGCTGCTGAAAATATTGCCACTCTAGAATCCTCAGAATCACGACAAGCATTAATTAACATGACTGATTATGTACTAAGCCGTCTCTATTAGCCCATGGGTGGATTTTAGATTTTGGATTGAATCTAAAATTCAAAATCTAAAATCTAAAATTGATTCAGGCAATATCTGGAGGAACTTGTTTACTAGTTCTATATTGTTGTAGATTCTGCTGAATTAGGTTTTGTAGGTCAGTTCGCTCGACTTCAATGGCGTTGCTGGTTGTGCCAGGAGTCTCAAAAAAAACTATACTATCTACTGGCTCTAATGCAACCAATTGAAACAGAATGTGAATGACAGGAATGGTTTTAGCTACTACTTGAGGGTTAATCCCAACAGATGTAAACAAAGAGACATCCTGTAATCTAGGAAAAGCGTAAACCACGCGTCTCTCTAATTTTGGCTTTTTTTTGTTACTTAATGTAGTTAAAATCCAATTTTCCTGCAAATTTTGGAGAATATAGTAGTGGGGGTAACGTAACTTTTGAGCGATCGCTCTCAGCGCAGGGGCAATTGTGGCCACAATTTCTGGTGTCATACCATCCTGAGGTGCATTGTCAATCAACAATTGAATTTGTGCTTCTAAATTTGTCATGACTTATCAATAGCTCCTGAGTCATCTCCAAAACATTAAATCAGGGAACAGGGAACAGTGAAAACTGACAACCTATATGCAAAGCCTATCCAGCTAACACCCATAACCTTACAGGTTGTGTTTAAGTATGTTAGGGTCTTTTTAAAATTCAGACTATGAATTCAGCCGCAACCGCAACTACTCAGGGAGACAAGTCTATCGGCGTGGAGGTTATATTTCAATTCCTATTGAAAGAACTACAGCAGTCAACCAAGGCTACAGAAAAAAATTGTCGCAGTGTGTCATTGCGAATTGCTGGCGAAGTACTTAGGATTTGTAATGAGAGTAAACGCATTCAAGCTTCCGGTGAAATAGAAAGCTCTGCAATGACTCTAGCCAGACATCGGCTGCAACAATGTCTCCGGTACTATCAATTGGGTTCTAATCGGGGTAGAGTCGAGTTACATAGTACTCTCAGTGCAATTATCTATCGGTATATTAATCCTCCTCAGAAGCAATTGAGCTATCAAGGGCGGCTGACTATTATAGAAGATTTTCTTCAGAGTTTTTATCTGGAGGCATTGAATGCTTTTCGTAGAGAAAATCAACAAGAAACTACCTATCGCCCCCAGAGCCTACTAGAATTAGCCGAGTACATGGCATTTACTGAGCGCTATGGTAAACGCCGTATTCCCTTACCAGGAAGACAACAACAACTCATCATTTTGCGAGCGCAAACCTTCTCACAACAACAACCTCCAGAAACTTCTATAGATATAGAAAAAGCTTCTGAAGGCAGTAGTGGTGAGTTTGATGGATCTTGGGAAGAGCCAGCCATACAACAATTAAGATCAGCGATGGCAATGCAACCAGAACCAGAACTTGAAGAAGACACCCTGCGTTCAGTTGTGATTACCGAATTAATGGATTATTTAGAACAAAGGCAACAATCAGACTGTGCTGATTATTTCTCCCTCCGTCTCCAGGATTTATCTGCGCCGGAAATTGAGTCAATTTTGGGTTTAACCCCGCGTCAGCGAGATTACTTGCAGCAGCGCTTTAAATATCATTTAATTCGGTTTGCACTTTTGCATCGTTGGGAATTAGTTCATGAATGGTTAGAAGTTTCTTTACCTACTAATTTAGGCTTAACTCCTCATCAATGGCAAGTCTACACAGCAAAGTTGGATGATCAACATCGGTGTTTACTGGATTTAAAGCAACAAGGAGAACCCGACGAAATAATTGCCAAAACCTTAGATTTGTCAATGGCACAACTGCAAAAACGCTGGTTTAAGATTTTGGAACAAGCTTGGGAAATTCGTAACTCATTAGTGTCCGGATCTAGTGCATCTACCCATGAATATTGACTCACAACCCTTACAATACCAGTTACTCGATTAGTTGTTGGCAGATAATGTCAAACCGGCGAGTATCCCTCGGTAGAGTGTGAGAAAATTGATGGGGTAGAAGACCCTCTCAAGGAAGCCGCTACGTAATGTGGTGAGCCAAAGTTGGGAGGACAGCCCCAAACCTTTCAACTAGGAGAAATTCCTACTGTGCAAGAACGTTTTCAAGCCGTCCTCAAGCGTCGGTTACAAGTCGAAATCCAAAACCACCCACCTTTATTCCCTTGGGAAAGTCAATTAATAGAGTATCCCGAATTTGTGGAAGAGCCATCGATTGCCTTAGTTCCTGCCTGGGGGTGGTTGGCACAGCAATCAAAGCTCAATCTGCCAGTTTCTTTACCAGAAAAGATTTTCCAGCAATTGATGGAAAAGTGTCAGTTATTATTGACATCTTCTCTACCTTTAGGACCTAAACTGGTTCAGGCTGTAGAGAGCTTTTTTCCTGAAGATTACCAGTTAATCAATGATGTAGCTGGGATGGTACTCAGAACTTCCTATCGTTCTGTAGATGCTCTAGAGACAATACCCAATATTCAGAGGGATTACTCAGATTTACAACCACGTCAACAAATGGCGTTGTCGTTAATGGCAGCTAAACAACTGCTAGAAAATCTGACTCTGCCAATTTCATTCACCAATCCGGTGATAGAAAAACAATGGCAAACTACCACTGGAACTCTAAATATCAGAGTAGAATTACAGTTGCTGGGCAAGCTAACGAAATTACGTGTTCACGGTGAATTACCTACTCAAGGGGTTTTGAAGCTTCAAGGCAATGGGAATCAAGCCGTCTCACAATCTGAGGATTCAAATAAAGTTAGTGTAGAACTATACTGCGAACGTACCAGCCAAACTTATACTCTAGCAGTTGAATGTCCAGAGCTAGAACAACAACCACTACTATTGGCTATTAATCTGATGATGTAGTTCAAATTACTACTGCTAGCACTCTCAATTGATAAACAGCGATAGCAAAAGATAATAATCCTGGTTTTCAAGCTTACTCCTCTTTGCCAAAAACATTAGTTAGGGCATCTATTAGGAAGTAACTATGAGCGAGACACTTGCGGAAATGCGTAGATTTCCTGAGATGCCCAAAGGGAGTCTAAAGCTACGATGGGGTAGGGCTAAGATTGAAGACAAGGTAATCAGTTTTCGTCTCTAGCATTGTGTCCGTAGCGTCTACGTCATAGTTTTACTTACTTCAAAATGTTAAATTTATCCAGGATGAATCGGTTTTGGCGCTTACCTGTAGGTGATTACTGGCGACAAACTAGACATAGGTCGTCTTTAACAGAAGTGGAAGATTCAATCCCCTTAAGGGTGCTAGTGCTAGCGCTGGTAATTTTAGGGACGGTGGCGACGGATATTGCATCGGAGACTACCTTTAGTCTTTGGGCAGTGCCTCTAAGTATTGTGGGTGCTATTTGGAGTCACTACCGTCGCCGAAACGCTAATATTCCTATCAAGTTCTGTATTGCTATAGGAATGTTGGTGGCACTAGGTGCTTTTTTTGGGCGTTTTATCGGTGAGTGGAATGATACAAGGCTGAGTTTGGCACAATTATTAATTCAACTTCAGGTGCTGCACAGCTACGATACGCCTCGGCGGAAAGACTTGGGTTATTCGATTGTGATCGGCTTAATATTATTAGGTGTAGCTGCAACATTAAGTCAAACCATGGCGTTTGCACCTGTGTTGCTGTTATTTTTAGGTGTGGCTTTGCCAACTTTAGTCCTAGACTATCGCTCACGCTTGGGCTTAAAGCCGTTAAAAAAAGCAAAAATTTCCCAAAAAAATACTACAAGCTTCAGTTTTAAATTTTTAGTTGTAAATTTTTTGATAATTTTAGGGCTGGGACTGGGAATTTTTGCAGTTTTACCAAGAGTTCCTGGCTATCAACTACGTTCATTTCCTGTAAGTGCGCCAATTGAATTAAAAGGCTCGTTTACAGGTCGCAATATCAATAATCCCGGTTATGTTCGCCAAGGTAATGCTCAAGGTAATGGTAGCGGCACGGGAGAAGGAAGGACTGGTGAAGCTGGAAAGATAGATAATAATTTTTATTACGGTTTTAATAGCCAGATGAACCAAAACCTGCGGGGAGAAATGAAACCCAAGGTGGTGATCCGGGTTAGATCCCAAGCAGAAGGTTTTTGGCGAGTTCTGGCTTTTGATCGCTACACAGGTAAGGGATGGGAAATTTCTCGTAATGATCAAGTTAGGACTCTTAAGCAATCGCCTTGGTCGTACAAAATTTCCCTTGATCTGCCAATCATCACAACTCCAACCAAAGAAGTCGTACAAACTTATAACGTGGTATCAGATTTACCTAACCTGATTCCCACTCTCTCTTATCCCCAAGAAATCTATTTTCCCGGACCTGTGATCGCAGTTGATACCGAAGGGGGTTTGCGATCGCCTGTGCAATTATCAGAAGGGATGACATACACAATAGTTTCGCAAGTCCCCTCCCGCGATCGCACTTTGTTAGGTACAGCCCCGACCAAATATCCCCCCGATATCAAGAATTATTACCTGCAAATCCCCCCAGAAATTGCTGAAAAAGTCAGGCAAAAAACCGAAGCTATTCTGGCTGATTATAATCATGAACGGGTTTCTCGAACTGAAGACACTAGAAAACTAGATTCAGTTTACGAAAAAGCACTTTACCTAGCTCAATATCTCAAGCAAAAGTACTCTATCCCAGAAAATCCCTTCGGATTACCTTATTTAGGCACAAAAGATGACTTGGTAGAATCCTTTTTGTTCAAAAATCAAGGAGGCTATCCAGACCACTTTTCGACTGTACTGACTGTGATGTTGCGTTCCATAGGCATTCCCGCACGGTTAGTAGCAGGATTTGCTCCAGGAGAGTTTAATCCATTTACAGGAATGTATGTTGTCCGTAACACTGATGCTTATGCGATGACAGAAGTTTATTTTCCTAAATATGGCTGGTTCAGTTTTGATCCAATTCCTAATCATCCTTTAATTCCTCCTTCAATTGAGGAAGATCAGACTTTTAGTGTTTTACGTCAGTTTTGGAATTGGGTGGCTGGCTGGCTACCTTCACCTGTCACAGGGTTGCTGAATAATGTATTTGGGACAATATTTAGCTGGTTCTTTAGAGCGATCGCTTGGTTTTTAGCTTTATTTTCTCAAGGTTGGTTAGGGGTATTCACTGCCTTAATTGTAGCTACAACCACCGCTTTCTTTGGTTGGCTGGGTTGGGTAGAATGGCAAAAATGGATTAACCGTAGGTGGTTGAAAAAGTTACCACCAATGGAAAGCCTGTATCAACAAATGCTACAATGGACAACACAAAAGGGTTTGGGTAAACATCCAGCCCAGACACCTCTGGAATACGCTCAAGTGTCATATCAACAACATCCTCAGGCCACTGCTGAGATCATAGATGAAATTTGCCAAGCTTATGTAAGTTGGCGTTATGGAGGTAACAGTCCTAACTGGAAACAATTACAACAAAGATGGCAAACAGTCAAAAAAACAGCTAAAACTCGACAAAAGCAAAAATCATAGGCATAGATAGACATATACTGAAGGGGAGAAAAGCAAAGTCACCTCTCCCCACGTCATCGGACTAGTACCGCTTCCCTACGAGACACTGCGCTATCAAATATCAAGTGGCTTTCACTTCTAACCCCTAAATTCTGCTTTAAGCTTTCTTGATTCCTTCTGGAACTAGCGTGTATGAGTATAATTTCGCATATATCTTTAGAAAGATTTTTAGTAAATTTGGCTGATAAATAGCTAAAAAAAAGCAGTTGTTATTAAAAAACTCAATTTAGCAAGACTTTAAGCGTTGTAACTACGATTCTTTAGGTATAACATGGGAATAAGTTTCTAACAAGCTTTTTCTAGCGCATTTAGCGTCAGTTTTTTATGGACATTCAGTTAATCAACATAGGTTTTGGCAACATTGTCTCCGCCAATCGAGTAGTTGCCATTGTCAGTCCAGAGTCTGCCCCAATTAAGCGAATTATTACCGATGCCAGAGATAGAGGTCAACTGGTTGACGCAACCTATGGTCGCCGGACTAGGGCTGTAATTATAACTGATTCCAGCCACGTAATCTTATCAGCGATTCAGCCGGAAACGGTAGCAAATCGCTTTGTTATTTCCCGTGACCATCAGACAGTAGATAATTAATTGCAGGTGGGTGATCAACCCACCCCTATTTACTCAACATCGGCCGTACCATGTGAATTAGAAAAATCTTCTGTCACCAGTGCTACAAATTTCTTATACCAGTTTGCCCTCGCAACTAACATAAGACTCGTAAATAACATCTATTGATTAATTCACAAGTTGAACGGATAATGCAAGTTTTACCGATAAATAGTGGTGCTACTACGAAAGAATGCCAACCTCTGGGCAAGCTGATTGTTTTGACAGGTCCTAGTGGAGTCGGCAAAGGTACTTTAATGCAAACGCTCCTCCAGCGTCATCCAGAACTGTATTATTCAGTATCTATAACGACTCGTTCTCCACGCCCTGGAGAAACCAATGGCAAAAACTATTACTTTATTAGCCGTAGTAAGTTTGAACAATTAGTTGCTCAAGGGGAATTCTTAGAATGGGCAGAATTTGCGGGTAACTATTACGGTACTCCTCGTGCAAATGTGCTTGACCACATTCATTCTGGTAAGTTGGTAGTTCTAGAAATTGAGCTAGAAGGGGCAAGACAAATTCGTGCTTCCTTTCCTAGCGCCCTCAGCATTTTTATTCTGCCACCAACATTTTCAGAATTGGAGAAACGGATACGGGGACGAGGCCAAGATTCGGAAGAAGCTATAGCTCGTCGTCTGCACCGCGCCCAAACGGAAATTATAGCCGCAGATGAATTTGATATTCAAATCGTCAACAACGATTTTGAAACCGCTGTCAATGAAATTGAAACGGTATTATTTGGATAATTAGCAGTTTAACAACAAATCCAAGTATAGCAATGTAAATAACGAAAGGTTTGCAGTGAGGGCTACCCTGGGGGAATGCTTCGTGAACAGCTATAGTTTGAGGTCTAAAGCCCTCATTACGAGCTAATTTCAATATTTGTTATTTTACTTAACATAGTGTGATTTCTTTTGGCTGATTTATTTTAGTTATGGGTAATAGGTCGAAGCAAAAAATAACTAATTACCTATTACCCATAATTCAGAAATCAAACTAACCGACTAGACCTTGAATGATGCCCAAATTGCCAGTTAAAAAGTAAGCAACTACCGCACCACCAATACCACCAATCAAGAAAGAACTAGCAAAGTTATTCCAGCTTTCCTTGGAGTTAAAAGCATCGACAGGAGGATTAGGTACAGTCACGCTTGCAAGTGCTTTTGCTGGATTGCTATTAGCATACAAAGAGAGGCAGGCGGTGAGAATCACAACCAAGCCAATACTGCCCAATAAACCCGCTAAATTAGCATTAGGTGCATCCCGCAGTGGACCCAATTTAGCAAATGGACCAAACAGCAAGTAACCATGAGCCATGCCAACTTCTAGTCCCCGTCTAAAAGGAGTGAGACCTAGACGATAAGCAGGCAAATTGCCGATAAACCACTTCACCAAAGGAGAAGAATTAATTGGGGTTTCTAGATTGCCATCCTGTGGATCACGTCCAGCAGGTCTAACTGTCTCCCGGTTTCTAGGATCACTAGGGAGATTTTTTGATGCATTTACTGCTTGTGCCATATTTTATGTTGCCTCTAAATGAGAATCTTGGCATTTATTTGAGTTCTCAGTAAACAGTTATTCAGTTAGCAGAGTGTTTACGATTAACTGTTTACTGATTGGAATCACATTTTCACCCTATGGTAGTGGGTGGAAAAGTAAGTCAGGGAAAAAGCGGTTAAATTCAATCAAAATGCCTGCTGTGATTGTCAACCAGATTGTTGCTGCTACAGGTGCTGTAGACAGAAACTTAACGAAATATGTGGATTGATCGCTTTTTTCAGCCATGAATTTAGTCTCCAAAACAAGTGAATGAGTACAGATGAATTAGCGGGGAGAAACAGTAATTTCTGAATCCTTAGCTGTTAATTCACCTGAGAGAAATTCTTTAAGTGCAGCTGCAGGCCAAGCAAAGCCTGAAGAAATAATGGGTAGGGCGATACCAAGATCGATTTGAATTTCCTTTTGTTCAGAATCAGATCCCTTGCTGACCGCTTGCAAATAAGCGCGACCAACCCAACCTATCCAACCAGCAATATAGAGGAACAGGATACTGGGGATCAAAAAGTCCCCAGCACGATCAAGGCGACCATCAACAATCAAGTGAGGATAACCTTCTGGTCCACACAGAGCTTGAGAATAGCGCTCAAACCGCTTTTTCCCTGATTCAGGGTCAGCAGTGGTGTTACGGGCATTTTGTGCTAGTGCTTGAAATGCGGGAGAGTCTTTGCAAGGTACAAGGTTAGCTCCTAAGGCTTGAGCTTGAGGAGCAAAATTGAACCACAGACCAATCGCTAAAATCAAAGCAAACAATCGTCGCATAGAGTTGTTTCCTTTTATTACAAAACAAGAAGTTCTTTGTACAAAACGAAGCGGCTTGTACAGTGTTTAATTTGGATAACTAGCAAGTCATCATACTCTTGGCCGGGAACCGAGTAAAGTTTAAGTAAATAAAAGTTAAAGCTTCTCAACGAAAAGATAGGGAACAGGCAACAGGCAAGAGTTAAAATATATTACTTTTCACCACTCCCTAATCCCCAGTCCCTATGCCAACCGTTTTAGCAATCGAAACCAGTTGTGATGAAACTGCCGTCGCAATTGTAAACAATCGTCAGGTCTACAGCAGTATCATAGCCTCGCAAATTCCCGTCCATCAACAGTATGGTGGAGTTGTACCAGAGGTAGCATCCCGCCAGCATTTAGAAACGCTCAATCAAGAAATAGCGCAAGCAATGGAGCAAAGCCATAGAGATTGGGGGCAAATTGATGGCATCGCTGCCACTTGTGCGCCTGGTCTAGTAGGAGCGCTGTTGGTGGGTTTAACAGCTGCCAAAACCTTGGCAATGGTACATAAAAAACCTTTTTTGGGGGTTCATCATCTCGAAGGCCATATTTACGCGACTTACTTGAGTGAGTCAACTTTAGACCCCCCATTTCTTAGCTTACTCGTTTCAGGCGGACATACAAGCTTGATTTATGTAAAGGATTGTGGTAATTACGAAACCCTGGGAGAAACCCGTGATGATGCTGCGGGTGAAGCTTTTGATAAAGTGGCAAGGTTGTTAAAGCTGGGTTATCCAGGCGGTCCAGTAATTGACAAACTCGCACAAACAGGAAATCCCCAAGCATTTGCACTACCAGAAGGGAAAATTTCTCTCCCAGGTGGCGGTTATCATCCCTATGATGGGAGTTTTAGTGGATTAAAAACAGCGGTACTGCGTGTAGTACAGCAGTTAGAGAAAAACGGTGAGCAAGTACCATTGGCAGATGTAGCGGCCAGCTTTCAGGAAACTATAGCGCGATCGCTAACCAAAAGAGCGATCGCCTGCGCCCGTGACTATGGTCTAAATACAATTGCTGTGGGTGGTGGTGTGGCAGCTAATAGCGGGCTGAGAAAATACTTACAAGCTGCTGCTGCCCAGCATAATATCCGCGTGCTTTTCCCCCCCTTAAAATACTGTACTGACAACGCGGCCATGATAGGATGCGCGGCATCGGATCATCTATCCCGTGATCACACCTCTGCCCTGACATTAGGGGTTCATTCTCGTCTACCCCTAAGCCAAGTTATGAATTTATATGGACATTAATGGCAATGAAAGAAGACGCGGTGATGGGGAGACGCGGGGACGCGGAGATGGGGAGATGGGGAGATGGGGAGATGGGGAGATGGAGAGACGCGGGGAGGGGAAGACGCGGAGACGGTGGGACGCGGAGACGGTGGGACGCGGAGAGTTTGTTTGATTTGATCAGCAATTCAGTAGAGTAAAACCCTCTGTCTCCCTGCCCCCTGCACCCTGCCCCCTGCCTATTTATTCCCTATTCCCTGTCACCAATGACCGAATGTGACGAGCAACTGTATCCGGCTGCTCTAACATCGCCAGGTGTCCACAATCAGGGATTTCAATGACATTATCGCCAACGGATTGAAAAAGTGGATGAAAACTCGCTAAATGACGTACATACTTAGGTTCTATTACCTTATCATCAGCACCAGCTAAAAAATAAACTGGCTGTTTTAGTTGTGACACTAGCTGTGGTAATCGGTTAACTTCTTCTTCAGTAGTAGATTCTAAAAGTGTTCCCAAAGAAGCTTCTGGGTCAGCCACAAGAAAATCAATTACCCGTTGTCTCGCCCAAATGCGCTCCAAAGGACGTGCTACACTCGCTCTCGTAAACAGCAAATCAATCAAAGGAACTTGGGAAAGCCAACGTGGGCGAACTTGTAAGAATTTCTGACCAGCAGACCGGAACTGCTCAAATGCCTCTTTAAGATAAATCCCACCACCAGCATTAATACAAATGACTCCCTGGACACAATCAGGTAGTTGAGCCGCCGTCCACAGGGCAATAGTACCTCCTAGAGAATGACCAATTAGCCAAACACTGGAAATATTCAGTTGTGCCAAGAGAACGGCTAAATCCTGAGCATAAGCAGAAGGCGAATATAAAAAATCGAAGGGAGAACTAACCACACTAGGATCTGTGGAATTCAGGTTCAAATCAGTTTCTGCTCGATTAAAATCTAATTTCGCCTGAGACGAAGATTCACCAAACCCTCGCAAATCATAAGACAAGCATTGCAAATCAACTGATAGGCGAGAAATCACAGGTTGCCAGTATCCACGACTATTTAGCCAACCGTGGATAAAGACTAAAGCATGGGGGCAAGAGGTGGGAGCCGTTAGCTCGTATGCGTGTGGAACGCCTAGGATTTCTATTGTTGCCATACCTATATCGTACCCTTAAGAGCGGGCGCGACTAAATACGGATAGGTAAAGAGTAATTCTTCAAAATTCAAAATTCTGAATTTGAATTTGCTCTACTCATCGACCAAGTAACCTCTGTCGCACTCCTTCAGCAATTTTGTTGCCCAGATATTCAGGAATCAGGCTTTCATTTGGCCCCAACAGGTAGAGTATCAGTCTTGTCCGTCCGCGCCAAACTAGCAAATTGGCATTGACTACCAGTAAGTCTTCTTGCCAGATGCCGTACATGACTTTATAAAATAATCCTGGTTGATTATCGGCTTCAATCACTAAAGCCGGAAGATGAAAAACTGGATCAACATAGAATTCGGTTTGTACTTGCTCTAAGCCGGCATTGAGGTTAAATTCAACTGCCAGCATTTCTTCTACTTCAAACCGACTTCCCAAGGCCTCACGAATGGCTCGACAAACATTCTCGGCTGTTTTTTCAGTCAAGGCTTTGCTGCCACGAGACACTAGCAGTTTGATAAACACTAACATCGGTGGTCGAATCTGACCATATAAACTCAGACCGTGAATAGTCAAGCCATAGGCAGCCAACACACCAAAAATATCGCTGAGGAGAAATGACTGATTCCGGTACGCGAAATGCAGAGCGCTTTTATTGCCCTCCGGTTTCATCTCTATAACTGCGCGTCTAGTTTTATATAGACGATATGCTAGGCGCAAATTTTGCAGTTGAATCTCACTGCTAACAAATTGCTCATAAAATTGGGGAAACGCTCGGTTAAAGCGCTTTAGAAGTTCCAGTGTCGAGGATTTTAAACCAGAAGTCATTGTTGGCGGTAAGACTTACTTGCTTTGTTAAAACTAAAGCTAAAAACTGTATTATCTACCACTTCTGTGTCATACAGCCGGGAATAGGGAACAGGTAACAGGTTTGAAAGTCTTCTAGCATAAGGTTTTGTGCTTAAATTTTGTACCTCCTGCAACCTAAAATCTCTTGGATTCTCACGTTTTGGCGGCTTGAACATCAGCTTTACATAATCATCAGAATATTGGATGAAGTTAGGTATCATACCAGCTACAACCGAGAATTCTACATATTCTACATAATTTATGTAAGCATTCTAAACTCTTTGAAAATCCCCGTTTATTTAGAGTGGACGGTGTCAAAATATAGTATCTTGATTTTAGTGGATAAAGAAATCAGCCACCTAAAAAAAACCAGTAGCCGAAAGGCAGTGCATCTTCGCTCAAAATCTCCCGTGCTTTAGCTAGGGGAGTGTGAAAACAAAATGCTAAAGTTAAAAATGATTGGTGTGAAACATACAGTAAGCGGCTGTTAACATTTCCAATGCCCGAAACGCTCAAAAAATTTTAAGTGTCTAGGGACAAAAGTAGTAACAGTTGTTTTCAATATGAATCAACATTCTCAATGAGTGGAAACCAATTCAGTCATCTTAACCGAACCACGTTGGCATGGGTTTTTGGAAAACTTGGTTTAGTGCTTCTGAATCTGTAGCGACAAATAAAACAACTGCTTTTGAAGACAATACAGGAGAAAATAGAGGCAACTCTAGCGCCGGTAACGACAACATTGTTTTCAGCACCGAGCGAGATATTGACCTGTATGAACTAGAAGAACTTTGTGATGCAGTTGGTTGGTCGCGTCGTCCTCTGAGAAAAGTAAAAAAAGCCATTGAGCATAGTTTCCTTGTCGCGTCCATGTGGCAAGTACGAGGAAATCAAAAAAGGTTGATTGGTTTTGCTCGTGCTACCTCAGATCATGCTTTTAATGCCACTATCTGGGATGTGGTAGTTCACCCAGACTTCCAAGGTCAAGGTCTGGGAAAAACATTGATGAAATATGTCCTCAAAAAGTTGAGGAGTGAAGAAATTAGCAATGTGACTCTCTTCGCTGACCCCCATGTGGTAGATTTTTACCGGACTATGGGGTTTATGCCTGACCCAGAAGGCATTAAAGGGATGTTTTGGTATCCTCACTAATCCCTAATTCAAAAAAATGCTTGTGATTGTAAAATTCAGCTACGATGCCTAATATGTGATACTATGGGTTGGTTGAGCCAAAGTTCAGTCGTGTAGCTGGTCAACATGAAAACTCTTATTTAGGAAGGAATATTATTTTTCCTGGGTAAGAGGCTTCGCAATCAGCTTTAAGTATGATATGATGGTGAAAATGCTTGAGTCAAACATAATGAAAGTTATGTAATCCAAAAGTTAGAGCAATTTTTTCGGGATGTAGCGCAGCTTGGTAGCGCGCCTGCTTTGGGAGCAGGATGCCGCAGGTTCGAATCCTGTCATCCCGATTTATCAACATAAATATTATTAAACTAGAAATTTTCTGTAATATGAACAGTGGTTTTTGTTGATCAAGATGGAAAAATGTCATACTTGATTTAAAGTAATAATGCTTAGTTTTCCTGGTGTTGCATAATTGCGGGATAATTTGAGAATCTGCATCAATATATAATCACCGCGTCCCCGCGTCAGCCTCAATCATCCCCTTATTCAGCAACGCCGTTTTCCTATACATTGAGCGATCGCAGTTGGAACGATTTATTTATTCATAGCGTCACCTATAACTGAGAAAAACAATAAAATAGCATTGTTCTGATCAAGAGTCCGGGACATAACTCCGTCCTTGAGAAGAAATATAATAGGCGCATACAGCATTTAGTAGTGAATGACAAGGCAATTAAACATAATTTAGCTAAATCTACTAGTTATTTACCTATAAAATAGCTTAATAGATAGGTGAAACTAGTTATTGCTGTATAAATTCTCATGTTTTTCCGACTGTCTAAGTTAATTCAACTATTGATATTGAAGTGAGGAGTAGTTATGAAATCATTGGTTCGTTGGGGCGCAACATTAGGTCTAGTAGGAAGTACATTGCTGGTAACTGTCTTCGGTATGAGTGTTCCCGTACTAGCATTATCAGAACAACAAATCAAAGATAAATTAGACTCAGTACCTGTTTACTTGATTACTAATGATAAAGGTTTACCCCTAAGTCGTAATTTACCCGATGGTCAGAATGGGCAAAAAGGCGGTTCAGTAACGGGTGTATATATGAGCCGACAAGAAGCTTTGGCTTTTATCAAGGAACTGCGGAATGTCAAAAATAAAGACCCAAAACTGGAGGATATGGCCAAAAAACTACAAGTAACTGCTGTGCCTTTAGGTGTAATTTATCAACAATTGCAACAAACCAAAAGCCAGCCCAATCGCCTTATGTTCGCTTTTAAGCCAGTAGAACAAGAACTGAAAGGGGCTTTGGACTTACTGCGTGCTAGTGGTCAAAAAATAGATCAATTTAAAAGCGTGCCAGTTTTCGCGGTCAGATTTGCAGCTGATAAAGGGTATGTACCCATTCAACTGGGTAGTGAAAAACAGCAAACCATTCCTCTATTCTTGAGTAAACAAGATGCACAAGGGTTATTGAACCAAGTAAAGCCGAAGTTTCCCACGGCTGATATTCAAGTTATAGATGTAGATGGAGTGATTAAAACTTTAAAAGATAAAAACGATTCATGGCTAAACCAAGTGGTCTTGGTTCCATCTCCAGAATCTAGAGAATATATCAGAACTCTACCCAAGGAAAATGCTCCTAAGCCAAAATCTTTACCTTCTAAATAACATTAAGCATGAGTAAGCAACAGCCAGTTACGGGTTTAGAAATTTGGCATTGGCGAAATCAAGCTATTCAAGACGCGATCGCTCATGACATTTCACCCATAGAAGTAGACTGGCTGTTACAGGAAATAGCAGGACTAGACCGTTTATCACTGCGTTTGGAGTCTTTTAAAATATGTAGTCAGATCCAAACGCAGTTGTCTTTGACAGAGTTAGACCAGTTATGGCAAAGGCGATTATATGACCGCTTGCCAGTACAATATATTGCTGGGGTGACACCTTGGCGCAGGTTTAAACTCGCTGTGTCAAATGCTGTTTTAATTCCTAGACCAGAAACAGAAATATTGATTGATTTGGCTTTGTCCGCTGCTAACCAATGTAGAGACTTGCCATGGAACGCATCTACACAGCAACATTGGGCTGATTTAGGGACGGGTAGTGGTGCGATCGCACTGGGACTAGCTGAAGTATTGACAAATACCAGAATTCATGCTGTTGATATTAGTGGAGAAGCTTTAGCGGTTGCTAAAACCAATGCGGAAAATTTAGGTTTTGGGGAACGGATTAAATTTTATCAAGGTTCTTGGTGGGAACCGTTAGAATTCCTGAAAGGTCAGTTGAGCGGAATGGTATCAAATCCGCCTTATATTCCTAGTGATACAGTACAGAATTTACAACCGGAAGTTGTTAAACATGAACCACATCTGGCTTTAGATGGTGGTGTTGATGGTTTAGATTTTATTCGTCATTTAATTGATATTTCTCCTCAGTATTTGCGTCCTGGTGGAGTGTGGTTAATTGAAATGATGGCGGGACAAGCAGATATAGTGCGAGAATTATTAGAAAATAATGGTAATTATTGTAATATTTCTATTCATGCTGATTTAGCGGGAATTGAACGCTTTGCTGTGGCTTATATAAATGCCTGAATTAGGATGTAATTCAATTCACACAGCAGAAGTGTTTCTGTAACCTATTAGTCCAGCGCTCAGGCAGATGAACTATCTACACTGTAACCTATAGCTTTCGATAGAATGGTAAATGGACGTAAAATACAATAACTGACTAAGCGTAATTCCCCATGACCACTTCATCCCGCCGCTACCACATTACTACCTTCGGTTGCCAAATGAATAAAGCCGACTCAGAGCGCATGGCAGGCATCTTAGAAGACATGGGCTTTGAGTGGTCAGAAGACCCAAATCATGCAGATGTTATTCTCTATAACACTTGTACAATTCGGGATAATGCCGAGCAAAAAGTTTATTCTTATCTTGGTAGACAGGCAAAGCGCAAACATGAACAGCCTGATTTAACTTTAGTTGTAGCAGGTTGCGTTGCCCAACAAGAAGGAGAAGCTTTATTACGGCGTGTGCCAGAATTAGATTTGGTGATGGGACCTCAACACGCTAATCGCCTCAAAGATTTGCTAGAGTCAGTTTTTGAAGGCAATCAGGTTGTCGCTACAGAAGAGGTGCATATCATGGAAGATATCACCCAACCACGTCGAGATAGTCAGGTGACAGCTTGGGTAAATGTGATTTATGGCTGTAACGAACGTTGTACTTATTGTGTAGTTCCTAACGTGCGCGGTGTGGAACAGTCTCGAACACCGGAAGCTATTCGGGCGGAAATCACAGAATTAGGTCAACAAGGTTATAAAGAAATTACCCTACTCGGTCAAAATATTGATGCTTACGGCAGAGATTTACCAGGTGCAACTCCTGAAGGTCGTCACCTGCACACATTGACAGATTTACTGTATTATGTACATGATGTGCCAGGAATTGAACGGCTGCGTTTTGCCACCAGTCATCCCCGTTATTTTACAGAACGGCTAATTAAGGCTTGTGCAGAGTTGCCCAAGGTGTGCGAACATTTTCATATTCCTTTTCAATCTGGGGATAATGAGCTATTAAAGGCGATGTCACGAGGTTATACCCAAGAGAAATATCGCCGGATTATTGATACTATCCGCCGCTATATGCCTGATGCGTCTATTAGTGGAGATGCAATTGTGGGTTTTCCGGGAGAGACAGAAGAACAGTTTGAAAATACGCTGAAATTGGTAGATGATATTGGTTTTGATTTGTTGAATACTGCTGCTTATTCACCTCGTCCGGGAACACCTGCGGCCTTGTGGGATAATCAATTGAGTGAAGAAGTCAAAAGCGATCGCTTACAAAGATTAAATCATCTCGTCAATGTCAAAGCCGCCGAGCGATCGCAACGTTATTTTGGCAGAATTGAAGAAGTACTAGTTGAAGACCAAAATACCAAAGACAAAACCCAAGTCATGGGACGCACTCGCGGTAATCGTCTGACTTTCTTCACTGGCGATATCAACGAACTCAAAGGGCAAATAGTAAAAGTTAAAATTACCGAAGTTCGCCCCTTTAGCTTAACTGGGGAAGCAGTGGAAGTACGACAAGCCGTAACGGTGTAATATTCTGTTCGGTTAAAGACTTATCATTAAGGAACCGCGCGGAGATGGGGAGACGCAGTGACGCGGTCAGTCTTTTTTGATAAGTAATGAAGTGAACATGAGGTGATTCGTAATTATAGCAACGGACAAAGAGGTTATATCAATTCACTTAAGTAAAGTTACAAATGAATCTCCGCGTCCCCGTGTCCCCTCGTCCCCGCGTCCCCGCGTCAGTCCATTTGTATCAATCTTAGTCACCTGCTATATCTAGGGGCGAAAACCCGCCCCATTATATTAATTACCAGCTTGTTGGATTAAATTATCCAATTCCTGCTGCATCTGACTTTTGACTAACTCATAGCATTCATTAACATAAGTGCGATCGCTTGCGGCTTCTTTTCCATAGCGTTCAAACACAATTGGTGGACATACCCTAGTATGGATAGGCACAGGCAAAGGAATATTTGGCAGAGGTCCAATAGCTAAACCCCAAGGTAGTCCCAGATAAACAGGAAAGACTAGTGGATCAACCCCAAACAGCCACGGCATACCCCACTTGTGGAATTGCTCCACAACTTCGTACAAATCAGCCAAGACAAATAGAGTATCATGCGCCCCCCAAGAAATTGCCGGCACAATTGGCACATTTTCCCGTAAGGCCAGCTTAATAAATCCACGTCGTTCAGCAAAGTAAATTTTGTCCCGCATTTGATGGGGACGGAACACATCTTCTGCACCACCAGGATAAACTAAAACACTAGCTCCAGACCGTAAAGCCTGATAAGCCATTTGTGGATGAGCCATAACAGCCCCACCCTTCATAGCTGTTTCCGCTAAAGCTGGGAAAACCTGCCAAGCTTTGGGATGCATTAAACCGTAAATTGGTTTTTCAGCACCAAATCGGCGTACCCAGTCATACATCATCATTGATGTGTCGGGAGAAGCAAGTCCCCCGTTGTGGGAACCGACAATCAGGATTTTTTCATCTGGGATATTTTCCCAGCCACTAGTTTGAACTCGAAAATAGTAGTTATACAAAAAACCTAAGAGGGGCATGATTGTTTCGATGAACTTTGGATCTCGCTCATCTAAAGACCAACCGGGTTTTGTTTTTTGAGGATGTTGTGTTTTTAACATCTAAACATTTTATCAGGATTATTCAAGAGCAAACAATCTGGTCTGTCATGGTTGGATAATAGATACCTGCTATGACTATAGCCAAGGAAAATCGCAATTTTTCACTCCCTATGGATTAGATGACCTATTTGCTGGGATTATTTGACCGACTCCAGCCCATACTCACAACCCAACTGCGGATAACAAAGCATCTGGATTTCTGCAAAAGTGTTTGTTTCTGCGGTTGATATCTGGTTAAGAAATAGTTAATAAGCAAGAGAGGGATAAAAAAGAAAGTCTAAATAATTAAAGGTTTATTGAATTATCATAATTTTATATGCCCAAGATAGTTTGAATTATTTCCTTCAGATTACGTAATTTTTTCATCAAATTAGCTCTCTAATTAATTCTTGAAATTTTGGTTCCTTTTTAATATCATCAAAATCTATATCACTCGCAGCATCTTCCCGAAATAGGGGATTAAGTTGAATAGCCTTTTGAAGATTTTCTAAAGCTAATTCAATTTCTCTTTGTAGCGCATAACAAGCTGCTTTATTGTAATAAGCACTAGCATAGTCTGACTTTATTTCTAAAGCTTTATCAAAGTTGATAATTGCTTCCTCGTCTTCTCCCAACATCACCAAAGTGTAACCACGTTTATCCCAGATTTTAGGGGAATTGGGCTGAAATTTTAACGCTTGATCAAAAGATACAATTGCATCTTCATAACGTTCTAATTCTACTAAAGATAAACCACGGTTTAACCAAGCCACTCCATCGTCAGGCTTAATTTGGATAGCTTTATCAAAACATTTAAATGCTTCTTGGTGTTTGCTTAAATTTCCACAAGCTACACCAATATCACACCAAGCTTGATGATAGTCGGGTTTAATTTTAATGGCTTGATTGTAGGAAAATATTGCTTCTTTGTAACGGTTTAGTCTGCCTAAAATTATACCATGCTTCAGCCAAATTTCAGGATCATTATTTTTGACTTTTACTACTTTTTCATAAATAGCAAATGCATCTGCATAGCGTTTTTCAGAAAAAAGAATATCTGCTTCTTTAATATCATCATCAACAGCAACTTTTGGTTGAGGTGCTTCGGGAACTTTTTCTGGTTCGAGAATAGATGTAGATGGAATTTCTATTAATTCTTGTAACTGAGAATTTTGCTGCTGTTGAGCATATAATTTTAATTCTGAAAGTTGATTAATAAATTCTTTTTCTAAGTTCTCTAATTTCTTAAAACTTAGATTTTTTCGTTGTTGAATATCGCTTTGTAATTCTGAAAATTGCGAAGTCAATTCACCACCTGATTCTTCTAAATTGGCAATTACTTGCTGTTGATATTGTTGAGCGTCTACTTGTAATTCTAAAAGTTGATTGGTAAATTCAATTTTTAACTTAGCTAAACTCTCTAACATTGTATCTTTTTGAGTTTGAGCATCACTTTGTAATTCAGAAACCTGTAATTTTAATAAATTATTTGATTTTCCTAAATGTGCTATCATTTTATCTTTCTCAGTTTCAGCCTCTAACTGAAATTGAGATAATTGAATCGCAAACTCTGATTGTAATTTTGTTAAACTTGCAAGAGTATAATCTTTATGCTGTTCAGTTTCTGAATATAGACCTCGGATTTGAGATATACAATCAGCACGAGTTGCTTCTAGATTACTAATAACTGCATCTTTTTCTTGTTCAGCACTTACTTGAAACTCTGCTAATTTATCAGCTAAATCAGATTCTAATTTACGCAAATTTTCAGTTATTATGTTCCTTTGGAGTTGAGCAAATGAATTAAATTCATCTAGGTGAATATTTAATGTAGCTTGTAAAACCTTTATATGTTCCTGAACCGTGTTTATTTCGCTTTCTAATACTGATAAAAATTCTTGTTTCGATTGAGGTAAATCAGATAATAAAATAGTTAAATTGTCTTCACCAGCTTTAATTTTTTGTTTCAGAACTTTAACTTCTTGCACTAATTCTTGATTTATAATATTAGCCTCTTCAATAATATTTTCTGCTTGTTGCTTGACAGTAGTTAGCTGAGTTTGTAACTGTTCTATTCCTTGTATTTGTTGCATTGCTCTATCAACAATTTCCCGAATAGCTGCTCGACGTAACAGCCACAAGACAGCAATCAACGCCACAGGAACTAGACTTAAGATAGTTAACCAAACATTCAATAAAGTGTTTGTGCGAGTAAAAGCACGATCCAAATCCGAACGTACTTGCTTTTGAATTCTGGTTTCTGCTCGCAGTCGCGTTAATTCTTCCCGTTCCTGATTTGATAATACCGGAGAAGTTGGTGCAGATAGAGCAGATTGTCCACTGATAAAGCCAGTGGATAGCAGCAAGGGTGAACATAAAATCACGCTTTTCAAAGCTAAAGCTAAGACTATTGGGTTTTTGCTCTTCATGACAACTTTCCCTATCCGTTGATTAGTTTTGGAAGCGGTGTGCCTATATGCCCTCTATAATAGATGATTGGTGTGAGATTACCGAACTCTAGTTGTCTGTTATCCTAAAAATGACAAGTGAAGAGAGGTTTACCAGAGGGGTATGGCAATAAAGTTTATGACTTCTCAGATATCCATTTATACTAAGTTCATCTGAATTTGCATAGAATCATCAAACTACCTCATCTATGTTTATTTATGTACATCTGCAATTGCTTATTCTGGAAACCTAATTCTATGCAGTTTCATTTCATCTTAATTCGATATTACGCCATCCGGCTTGAGCAAAATCTCCTGATTCATAGCTTGTATAGCAGGTGACAGTATAAAAAGTCTTTTGGTGTCTAGGTTTTATCATCAGTTGGTGTCCTAACCGCCCTGTCTGTTGCCATAACACGATTATTCCGTAGTATGGGAATTTATCACCATACCCTCAATTTTTGGTATTCAGTTAAATAAAATTTAACCCTTACAGTATCTGTCATGAAATTATCCTTTTTTGCTAAAAATACTGAGTTAATCCGCCGAAAATTTACAGAATATTGGCATTTATTTAATCAATGGTTTATCAATACTCCAGAAAGAGCTATTTTAGATGCCTATGAAGCTGCTCAAGCTATCCAAAATATGGAAATAGAACAATTTAATGGACAAAAAATTTCTCCTGAATTAACTAATTATACAGAAAATGTGATGTCTTATTGGCAGGGAAATCTCAATAGGAATTTAACCATCATCAAAATCAGGTTAGCAGAATTTAATTTAGGAAGTACATTTATCAATACTTCAGATTCTAGTATATTAGAAAAGCTCAAATTTATTGATGAAATAATAGATAGGTATACTCCGCAATATGAATCAATTGTTGAAAATCTGCCAATTAATCCTAGTGAAGCACAAAAATCATTAAATTCACCAGCTAAAAATGTTTTTGGTTCTGTAACAGCAACTCAAAAAACAGGCGCAATTCCTAGATCAATTGGTATAACACTTGCAAAAATTACTAGGGATTTCGCTCCTAATGCAGAAGAAGAATTTGTCAAAAAATACCGAATTTCTAGAAATAAAACGAGGAGGGCAATTAAATTTTTATTACTATTAATAATAGTACCCCTACTCACTCAACATTTTTCTAAATCTTTGTTATTTACTCCTCTAATTGAAAGTTTTAAAGTCGAAAATAAAACACAGATTTTTATAAATTCAGAAATGGAAGAGGAAGCTTTAGCAAAATTGAAGACTTTTGAAAAAGAGTTAAAATTTGAAAGTCTTCTCCGTCAAGCACCTAAACTCACACCAGAACAAATTGAAACGAAGCTTAAAAGTAAAGCTCTGGAAATAGCAGCAGAATTTAGTTATAAAAGTAGTGGTGCTATCAGTAATGTTTTTGCTGATTTAGTTTCACTGGTTGCTTTTGCTATTGTTATTGTTTTAAGTAAAAAAGATATTGTTTTTCTAAAATATTTAATAGATGAAATTATCTATGGTTTAAGTGATAGCGCTAAAGCATTTTTAATTATTTTATTTACAGATATATTTGTTGGTTTCCACTCACCTCATGGGTGGGAAATTCTTTTAGAAGGATTAGCAGAACATTTGGGTTTACCAGCAAGTAGAAGTGGAATATTTCTATTTATAGCTACATTTCCTGTGATTTTAAACACTATATTTAAATATTGGATTTTTCGCTATCTCAGTCGTTTATCTCCTTCAGCACTAGCAACATTAAAAGAGATGGATGAGTAATTTTCATGGCTCTTCCAGACTAAATATGATAAATTAGTAAAAACATCCTTTTTTTTGACTGAGCTTTAAACTCAGAACTAAAGTTTTTTATTTGTTCCCTGTTCCCTGTTCCCTTCTTTTGTAAAATTCTTCTTCTAAACTTATCAAAGTTAGTTAAATCATTTATTTTTTTAAAAAAACTGCCAAAATTTTAGCCTATTTTTTGCCCCAAAACAAGCAAAAACAGTATCAAAATACAAAAAATCTCACGCCCAAAACACTTAAAATCATCTTTGCGCCTCTGCGTCTGGAGCGTGAGATAATATCTTAAATTACAACCACCGAGCCGCATCTTTAGCGTGGTAAGTCAAAATCAAATCAGCACCAGCCCGTTTAAAACCAGTCAAAGTTTCCATAACAACGCGCTGTTCATCAATCCAACCATTTAAAGCCGCAGCTTTCACCATCGCATACTCACCAGAAACATTGTAAGCAGCAACGGGTAAATTAGTAGCTTCCTTCACGCGCCAGATAATATCCATATATGCCAAAGCTGGCTTCACCATCAGCATATCAGCGCCTTCAGCAATATCCAACTCAATTTCTTTTATCGCTTCACGAGCATTACCTGGGTCCATTTGGTAAGTTCGTCTATCACCAAATTGCGGTGTAGAATCTGCTGCATCTCTAAACGGTCCATAATAAGCCGAAGCATATTTAGCAGCATAAGACATAATCGGGATATCTTCAAATCCTGCTTCATCCAAACCCTCACGAATTGCTTGGACAAAACCATCCATCATTCCCGAAGGTGCAATAATATCAGCACCGGCTTTTGCTTGAGAAACTGCGGTTTTTTTCAATAATTCCAAAGTTGGATCATTTAAAACTCTTCCGGTTAAATCACCAGTTTGTAAATAACCACAATGACCATGACTTGTATATTCACACAAACAAGTATCAGCCATAACAATTAAATCAGGAACTGCTTCTTTAACTGCGGTTGCTGCTTTTTGCACAATACCACAATCATGCCAAGCACCAGTAGCATCTATGTCTTTATCTGCTGGAATTCCAAATAAAATAATTGCGGGAATTCCTAAGTCATAAACTTCCTTTGCTTCTTCGACAATTTTATCTACCGAAAGTTGGTAGACACCAGGCATAGATTTAACTTCTTTAGCAACACTTTCACCGGGAACAGCAAACAAAGGATAAATCAAATCATTGGTTGTTAAAACCGTTTCGCGTACCATGCGACGCAATTGAGGATGAGTACGTAAACGACGGGGACGATGTGTAGGAAACATAAATTCTTATCAAGAAAAAACCACAATGGACATAAAAGAAAGCGTCACAAAAGACAGGTTTTATCCTGCTTTTTTGAGACACAATAGAAACAGTGCTTAACTGTCTTTGCCCTACTGTTGATCAACCTGTGGGGCAATTTTGTATTTTACAGCCTGGTTGACATTTGCTTAGGACAAATTTACAAAAAACAATCTTAAAAATTTATTCAATTACTTTGGACGAATTGTTAAATCCAAGGTTTGGATTAATCAAACTACCTAATCTTATTCTAAAAAACTCGAAAAATGAACGGATAATGGCAAGGTCGATTAGGATTGCTAAAGACACCAATTAGCGCCCAGATTGTTAGTCCCCAGTGGATGATATATCCTAAACCTGCGATTGGTAACAAAACGATTAGCGGTAAAACCAACCAACCAGTTAGAAAAAATAAAGCTCCCAGAATTGCACCATAAAACCAAACGTTAAAATGGAAATTGATAGATTCTTTCGCATTTTCTTTAACGACAGGATCATCGGATACAAATAATATAGCTATAGGTAAACCAACAGATACCATTGTGGTGCTGAAAAAAATAGCTCCGTGACACAAGGCTGATAATAGTTTACGTTTATCGCTGTCGTACATTCTTATCTCCTATTCTGTTCTGGTTATTTATTATATCAAGAAAGAAGGCTCGATTTTCAGACTAAAAAATACACAACTTCTTTAAAAAGTCTGGGACTTGAGAAAATCGGATAGGATTGCTGTAATGATATAATTTTTACAAGATATTAAATTAATTTCCGCAATATCTACTATCAAAGGTATGATCATTTGGCAACCAGGGCAACAAATCAATAACGGTAGATTTATCATTCAAGGTAAAGCCTTGGGTAGTGGTGGTTTTGGTATCACCTACAAAGCTTTAGAACCCAGCACGGGTAAATTATACGCTATCAAAACCCTGAACTCAACCATGCAAATCAGGGAGGACTTTGCAGAACAACAGGTTAAGTTTATTAACGAAGCCTTGACAATTAAAGGTTTTGACTATCCGCATATTCTCAAAGTCTATGAAGTCATCCAAGAAGGTCAACTTTTTGGTGTGGTGATGGAATATATTGATGGGGAAACTTTATTTCAATATGCTCAGAATAAGGGACAATTATCAGAATCAGAAGCACTTTTATATATAGATCAAATAGGTAGAGCTTTAGAATATATTCATGATAAAGCACAGTTACACCGCGATATTAAACCTCAAAACATTCTCTTGCGACAAAATAAACAAGAAGCGGTTTTAATTGACTTTGGTTTAACTCGCAGTATTGCTACCAAAAGCATGACAAATTCTTTTACAGAAGGTTATGCACCTATTGAACAATATCGACGCAAAGGTAGTTTTGGTTCTTATACAGATGTTTATGCTTTAGCCGCCACTTTATATTATCTCCTCACTGCTGATGGACTTAAAAAAGAGGGTGAAGTTACTCCAGTTCCCGCGCAAAACCGGAAATATGATGATGAACCTTTACCCGAACCAAAACATTATAATTCTCGCATTAGTCAAAGGGTGAATGATGCTATTTTGCAGGGTATGGAAATAGAACCGGAAAAACGGACTCCGACGGTTTTGAAATTTCGGGAAAATTTGGGTTTGGTTGTTCAACCGAGAAGAACCCCACCCCCTAACCCCCTCCCCGCAAGCGAAGAGGGGGGACTAAAATCATCCGTAGGAATGGACTACAGGAAACTGCGTGATTTACTCGCACAAGGGAAATGGAAGGAAGTAGACGAGGAAACAAAACAGGTAATGTTAGCAGTTGCGAAGCGAGAAAAAGAAGGTTGGTTATATGAGGAACATATTGATAATTTTCCCTGTGAAGACCTTCGCACCATTGACCAGTTGTGGGTAAAATACAGTGATGGTAAATTTGGTTTTTCTGTGCAGAAACGAATTTATCAAGGTTTAGGTGGAACGAGAGAATATGACTTAGACATCTGGGATAAGTTCGGAGACAAGGTAGGATGGAGAAAAGGAGGAAGCTGGTTGTACTACAAAGATATTACTTTTGACAAGAAAGCACCAGAAGGCCACCTCCCTTGCGGGTGGTATGGGGAGGATTTTTGGGGGGGGATGTTGATTCGTGTTGTCGGTTTCTTCTCTCGCGTCGAGACTTGTAGATTGTAGTTTGTAAAGGTTACAGAAAATTATTAAGTCTGAATCAGGATGTCCAGGATTTAAGGATTTACAGGATTTTATTTTGTGGTCAAAAATTTCTGACTTCTGTGAGAATTAATGTTGATAAATGAGAAGATGAATTTAAAAATTCGGTTATATTAATCTCTCAAATGTCAGAATCAGGATATCCAGGATTTAAGGATGTCCAGGATGTTGTTGAATAATTTTTGGTAGGATGTGGGATTTTGAGAAGTATGAATACTATTTATAAAAATGGTATCTTTATAAAATGCTAATATCTGACTATTAAATATGATCATATCCTGTAAATCCTTTAATCTTGGACATCCTGATTCAGACAAATAAAATCCCCAACTTCCAAAAAACAATCATTCAATAAAATCCTGTAAATCCTTTAATCCTGGATATCGTGATTCTGACAATCAATGATGTTGGGAAAATCTAACTCTTAGTATATATGCGCGTACAGATTCCCACTATAATAAAAATATAATGAAAAATCGGGCATTTGTCAACTATCTCACTGATTAATTTCGGAATTAAGTAAGTTAGATGTGAAGATTAATAGAATTTACAAATGTGATTCCTAGTCCTGAAAAAGATTACATTAAGTTAGGTAACGAAAAATACAATCATGTCCACAGAAATTGAAAATGAATTGTTAGAAGCAGTGGAATTACGTCGCAATTTTGCGATTATTTCTCATCCTGATGCTGGTAAAACTACCCTAACTGAAAAGCTATTATTATACGGAGGTGCAATTCACGAAGCAGGGGCAGTGAAAGCACGCAGAGCGCAGCGGAAGGCGACTTCTGACTGGATGGCAATGGAACAACAACGGGGTATTTCCATTACTTCCACTGTATTGCAATTTGTCTACCGCAATTGTCAAATTAATTTACTAGACACTCCTGGACACCAAGATTTTAGTGAAGACACCTATCGAACTTTAGCAGCAGCTGATAATGCGGTGATGCTGATAGATGCTGCGAAAGGATTGGAACCTCAAACCCGGAAACTATTTGAAGTGTGTAAACTCAGAGGTATTCCGATTTTTACATTTGTCAATAAACTCGACCGTCCGGGACGAGAACCTTTAGAACTTTTGGATGAGATTGAGCAAGAATTGGGATTACAGACTTATGCGGTGAATTGGCCGATAGGAATGGGCGATCGCTTTAAAGGTGTTTTTGATCGCCACCAACAGCAAATCCATCTCTTTGAACGTAGCTCCCACGGCAGCAAAGAAGCCCGTGATACCATCATCGAATTAGGCGATCGCTCAATTGAAGAATTACTAGAACAAAGCCTTTACCATCAGCTTAAAGACGAGTTAGAGCTATTAGAAGGGGCAGGAGGAGACTTAGATTTAGAGTTAGTCCATCAAGGAAAAATGACTCCTGTGTTCTTTGGTAGCGCCATGACTAACTTTGGAGTCGAGTTATTTTTGAAGTACTTCCTGGACTATGCTCTCAAACCAGGTACACATAGTAGCAGTGTCGGTGAAGTTCCCCCTAGCTATCCAGAATTTTCAGGGTTTGTCTTCAAACTACAAGCTAACATGGACCCCAAGCACAGAGATCGTGTGGCTTTTGTCCGGGTCTGCACAGGTAAGTTTGAAAAAGATATGACAGTGAATCATGCTCGCACTGGCAAGGTTGTCCGTCTATCTCGACCACAAAAACTCTTTGCCCAAGAACGGGAATCCATTGATGTGGCTTATCCAGGTGATGTAATTGGTTTAAATAATCCCGGCGTTTTTGCAATTGGCGATACAATTTACACAGGGCAAAAACTTGAATATGAGGGAATTCCTTACTTTTCGCCAGAACTATTTGCCACTCTGAGAAACCCCAATCCCTCAAAATTTAAGCAGTTTCAAAAAGGCGTTTCCGAATTGAGGGAAGAGGGTGCTGTGCAAATTATGTACTCTACTGATGAAGCCAAGCGAGATCCAATTTTAGCAGCAGTCGGTCAGTTGCAATTTGAAGTGGTGCAGTTTCGCCTACAAAATGAATATGGAGTGGAAACCATATTAGATTTATTGCCCTACAGTGTTGCCCGTTGGGTTGAAGGAGGTTGGGAAGCGTTGAATCAAGTAGGACGTTTATTCAACACGACAACAGTCAAAGACAGCATGGGACGACCAGTGCTGTTATTCCGCAATGAATGGAATTGCCAACAGTTAGAGGGAGATCATCCAGAGTTAAACTTAAGCGCCATTGCCCCAGTATTTTCTAGTCAGAACACAGTTCTTTGACAAGGAATGGTCAATCGATTTTGGATTTTGGATTGACGATTTTGGATTGACGATTTTCGATTTGTTCCATAGTTGAAACTAGGGGCTGGAAACCTTTTTGAGATTTCAGATTTTGACTAACAATCCAAAATCTAAAATTGTCTCGGTCATGGGTTATGGGTCATAGATGAGCGTTTTTTTTACAATTACCTTTTTCCCAATTACCTTTTTCCCAATTACCTGCCAAAATTTGTATGCCTTCACACCCCGAATCATCTTTGGAGGCTGGTTTAGTTGCCCTCAAGGAAGGAAATTACTACGCAGCAATCACTCAACTCGAACCTATTGCTAGTAGCCAGAATCAGAGTAATACTTGCCTGCAAGCCAAAGTTGGGTTGGTGATGGCTTATGCACGCACAGGCGAATCCTTAAAAGCGATCGCTTTGTGTGAAAATCTGATATCGAGTAGTAACTCGCAAGTTCAAGAATGGGCAAAACGCGCTCTCGAACACCTAATTAAAAGCCAGAAACGGCACAGAAAAGCCAAAAACACCGAGACGGGATTTGTCCCTGTTAATAATTCCTCACAACAGAAGCCACAAGATTCCATTCCAGAAAGGAATATTGATAACAGATACGTAGCCAATACAGGCTTCATGAGTATTAGGGGAAGTAGAAAAACTGAAGCATCTAGCATTTATTGGCGGCAAGCTAGACGCGCTAAGGTATGGCAACCTTTGCGTAAGCCAAACTTAATGCTGTCAACACTTTCTATGTTGCTGACGGCAGGAACATTTATCTCCCTGTTTTGGGTGTTGCAAGCAATACTCAGATTCTCAATGGGTCTAATCAACCTGATTTTAGACAAACTGCCCTATTTAAAGCCATTACAACTTTTATATAGTGATCCTAGTTCACTTATACTAGTGTGTTTGTTAGTCTTAATCGGACTGTCTCCTTGGTTGCTAGATTGGCTACTAGCATCATTTTATGGTCAACAACAGTTGTCCAAAGAAGTCTTAAACACCCACAGTCGTGAAGCAGTCCGTGTCATTCAACGGACTTATCAACAGCGACACTGGCCTGTTGTCAAACTGCGAATTTTGCCAATGGCCGCACCAATAATGTTGACCTACGGCAATCTACCTCATACAGCCCGGATTGTCGTTAGTCAGGGTTTGTTAGATCAACTAGCTGATGACGAAATAGCGACTATTTACGCCCTTGGACTGGGGCAGATTGATAGATGGGATTTTATGGTCATGTCCTTGGTGCTGCTGGTGACACTACCGTTTTATGAATTATATCAGCAAGCCTCGGCATGGGGGAACAAAGAATCACAGCCGATCTGGAACTGGATGGCCACAGGTTTGACTTGTCTTTTTTATGGAATTTGGTGTTTACTGACTGGTACAGCATTGCTGCACTCCCGGTTTCGGCTTTATTATAGCGATCGCAACGCTGCTGAAATTACAGGAAATCCCAATGGACTAATTCGGGCTTTACTCAAAATTGCTATTGGCGTTGCTGATGATATCAAAAATCAACAACATACTTGCCGTCAATTGGAAAGTCTCAATATCCTTGCCCCAATCAGCTATCAACAAAGCCTGTCTTTGGGAAGTATGGCAAATCATCTTCCCTTTGAATCATTCTTCATGTGGGAAAACTTCAATCCCTATCGGCGATGGTTTACTATTAATAATAGCCACCCCTTAATGGGCGATCGCATTCAACGTCTCTGCCAAATAGCTTGTCATTGGCATCTAGAAACCGAACTACATCTAACTGGTCAAGAGTCCTGTCCAGTAAAGCCTCAGTCCTTCCTCTTACAAATTTCACCTTGGTTGGGAATTCCCCTCGGTTTTGTCTTAGCCGGTCTGTTTTGGATAATTTGGCAAACAGCATTTGCCCTACATTTGCTCAACCTCAAGTGGATCTATGATGATTGGTCTTTCGTCACAGGTTTCCTCATGATAGGCTTTAGCATCGGCACAGTCATGCGAATTAATGCCTTTTTTCCTGATATCAAACCTTTAACCTTGCAAACTGACTACTACCTACCCAACCTCTTAAGTGACCCCACTGTTTTACCAATTGATAGTGTTAGTGTTCGTCTTGTTGGTAAATTGTTAGGCCGTCGCGGCATAAGTAACTTTTTGGCACAAGATCTAACCCTTGAATCTAACACAGGTCTAGTGAAATTAAATCATATTCCTTGGCTGGGACAGCCAATCAACCCCCAAGAATGGATTGGTAGACAGATTATAGTCACAGGTTGGTTACGTCGAGGAGCAACACCTTGGATTGATATTCAAACTTTAGAAACTCAAACTGGCAAAACTATTAATAGTCCCCATCCGATTTGGTCTACCGTATTGGCAGTTGCTGCCCTAGCTTGGGGTGCATACATTGTGCTGACCGCTCAGTCTGTACCTATCTAAACCAATGATTACTAGGAATGTAAACGAAAGTTGCATCATCCTTCTCAAAATGTTACATTTATTTATGAAATCAATAGCAACTGACATAACTCATCTTCATAATTCGGTGATTGGTCTGGCTGTTGGTATTATCCTATCCCCTTTGATACCCCAACACAGCAGTAAATCAACCAGCCGGTGGCTGGTTTTTGTTTCCAATTTCTAAATTTTGTCAAAAAAAATGTATTTTATGCTACGATGCGATAATACTATTGGCAGAAATGTAGGTGCTGAACTAGCTACGTAAAAAATACCGTGATAATCTTAAGGGATGGTATTTGACTCTGCCGATAAAAGCTAGGAAGAATTCATTTACTGTGGCGGACGGTGGGCTATTAAATTTACAATTCTTAGAATTAAGGTGTTATTAACTGAGCGTGGTGGCGCGTTTGTCTTAAATAAGCTTGATCCCAACAAAAAAACTGTATTGTATAGGTTGACAGTTTGGATTAAAAAAATTGGTTTATGGCGATTTTAGTTAATAGCATCTATTTAAAAGCCAAAGCCAAGTGATTGTTTTTGTCAACATAAGTTCATTTCAACTCTGGAGGTATAGTTCATGTCTGTTCGCCTATATATAGGTAATTTGCCAAAAGAAGAAATAGATCGTCAAGAGTTGCAAGCAGTTTTTGCAGCTGAAGGCGATGCTGTCACCACTAAGTTAATCAAAGACCGTAAAACAGGCAAGTGCCGTGGTTTCGGTTTTCTGACGGTAAACAATGACGAACAAGCAGACCAAATTATTGAAAAGTATAATGGTCAATTGTTCAAAGACACCGCCATCAAACTAGAAAAGGCATTACCTCGTACCAAGGGTGAAGAGGGTGAGGAGCAAGCTCCTAAACCTGTTAGTCAAGCTACTAGCATTCCCACACCTACCATCAACAAAGAAAATAACCGTCGTGAAAAAAGCGCTAAGAAGTCTCGGCGTGGTGGCGGTGTACGCGAAACAACCAGCAATAATGCTGATTCAGACGCTATTCGCCCAGACCCCCGTTGGGCTGCTGATTTAGAAAAGCTGAAGCAAATGTTAGCTGCACAAACCACTAACTGATCATCTAGGGAACAGAAATTAAAAATTAAACATCAGCAAAGTTAACTGAAGATATTTAATTTTTGATTGTTCCCTTGTTAATCAGAGAAAATGTAGCTAAATTTACTAATTTTATCTGAGTGAGTTGGCTTCTCTATTGGTTTCAACATCCATCTGTAGTCGCTACTCAGACAAAACTTAGCTTGGCTGCTAGTCTCCAAGGGAAATAATTAGCACCAATCGGGGATTGCTCTCTGTGCAAATAAAAAATTGTTGAGCAGTGATGAAAGCCAAAGTAGGCTATTTTCACTGCTCAATTTGACTTTATACAGGAAATTTTATCTGAGTGAGGTACAAAAGAGCAGATGAGATGCTCACTCCACAAAATTTATTGTGCTTACGCAACATAAAATATCAGAAATTAAGCTAGATTTCCATAAAAAAGAGACAGTACTAGCGATTCAGTGGATGAGATTTTTACAAAACCGTATCTTATTTAACAAAAAAATATACAACATAATAATAGTATAAGTTATTACAGTTAATAAAAACAGATTTGTGTCAAAAAAGCTTTTTCATTTTGACGTATTTTTGTTATATAAATGACTGTAAATTTCCGCTCAATTTATTATTGGTGCTTTGATTGAATAAAGAGTTAAAACTGTCGAATTAGAATATCTAAAATTGAGTTGATGTTGTATTAATAAGCAGCAACAGTAGGATTTTTTATGGAATTTTTAATATAAATAAATAAGCAAATTAATGAATTATCTGAAAATAAATAGAACTAAATCTATCGAAAGGATTAGATATAAATATGAAGTTTTAGGTATAGTAAAATCATGATTTTTTGACATAATTAACTTAAAATAAGTATTAAACAAAGTTCCTAAATACTTCAGGTAAGCGTGATAAACGCCAGCGTGGAACTGCATACTACCTTGTGACAATCAGCAACACACAACTTATGAACTCTACCACTAACAAACGCATTGCCTTGATTTCAGTCCATGGTGATCCGGCGATTGAAATTGGGAAAGAGGAGGCTGGAGGACAGAATGTTTACGTACGCCAAGTGGGTGAAGCACTATCCCAGCTAGGATGGAAAGTTGATATGTTTAGCCGCAGAGTGAGTGCTGACCAAGAAACGATTGTTCAACATAACTCGCACTGTCGAACTATTCGTTTAACAGCGGGTCCGGTGGAATTTGTCCCACGGGATAATGGTTTTAAATACTTGCCCGAATTTGTGGGACAGTTACTTGAGTTTCAAAAAGAAAATGGCATTAAATATGAGTTGGTTCATACTAATTACTGGCTATCTAGCTGGGTAGGATTGCAGTTGAAGCAAATTCAAGGAAGTAAACAGGTTCATACATATCACTCTTTAGGAATAGTCAAATACAACGCTATAGAAAGTATTCCTCTGGTTGCTAGTCAACGCCTAGCAGTAGAAAAAGAAGTTTTAGAAACAGCGGAAAGAATTGTGGCCACAAGTCCGCAAGAAAAACAACATATGCGATCGCTCGTTTCCCAAAAAGGAGACGTTGACATTATTCCCTGCGGTACAGATATTCGGCATTTTGGTTCAGTAAAAAGAGAAGCAGGTAGAGCCGCATTAGGTATTGACCCTGAAAGCAAAGTTATATTGTATGTAGGTCGTTTTGACCCCCGCAAAGGCATAGAAACCTTGGTACGGGCAGTGCGTCAGTCTCAGTTTTATGGATCAAAAGACCTGAAACTAATTATTGGTGGTGGCAGCACTCCAGGTAATAGTGATGGTAGAGAACGCGATCGCATTGAGGGCATTGTCAACGAATTGGGGATGAGTGAATGTACTGTTTTCGCCGGTCGTCTCAGTCCAGAAATCCTCCCAAATTACTATGCTGCGGCTGATGTGTGCGTTGTTCCTAGTCATTACGAACCCTTTGGATTAGTAGCAGTTGAAGCGATGGCCAGTGGCACACCCGTCATAGCCAGCGATGTGGGAGGACTTCAATTTACCGTCGTTAATGAAAATACTGGTTTATTAGTACCACCCCAAGATGTCGCAGCTTTTAGTAACGCCATTGACCGTATTCTCAGCAATCCAGAATGGCGAACACAACTAGGTCAAGCTGGTAATAGACGGGTTATGAGCAAGTTTAGCTGGGATGGTGTAGCTATGCAGCTAGATGAGTTGTACACCCAACTCTTGCAACCAGTGAAAGAACCCGCATTAGTTACATTAGGGTAAATTCAAAAGAGAGTTAGACAGGTAAAACGATGGAAGTTCAAGAACTCAAAAAATTTCCTAAGCCCAGAAAACCAGAAACTGAAGCAACGACTTCTCAACATATCAAGATATTAGATTGTAACCAACCAGTTAGTCGAGTAATTTTTGAGTGTTGGCATTGTAAACAAGGTCTGTTGAGTGAAGTAGACGTATCATCTTCACAGTTCCTAGAAATTCAATGCCCCAGTTGTGGTAGAACAGCTTTAAGACTGATGGCAGAAACAGTGATTTCAACCACAGCTATCCCTTCACCCTGGCAATGAGCTATTAACTAAAAGCCGGAAATTTTTACTAGATTAAACCCAGAAATTCAACACAATTTCTGGGTTTTGCGTCTTTTTATGACGTGAAAGACCTGAAGATAACAACAGTGCTAAAGAGAAATAAGCGCAATAATTTATACATTATAAAATTTCGATGAAAAGCAGGTAATGTTTATTTAAAGCTCGTAAAACATAGGTTTTAACTTGCTAATATTTTATTTAGTAGAGCAATTAATCATTTAAGTAATACTACGTAAAACTATGCTATCTATACATAAATATAAACCTCTTCTGGTTTTGGGATTGGTAACATTGGGGTTAGGACTCGCTCCAAATCAAGCAAAAGCAGTGACATTTACGCCTTTAACATCTCAAGATGCTACCCCAGGGTTTGATGATGCAGATTTTAATCTCTTGCTTAACAACGGGGATTTTAAAGAATTATTTGTTGCTGAAGGAAGAATCGGGAATAATGGTACTGGTGGAAATGGAGAGCGAGAATTAGGTATCAACAAAGATGTAGCTATTGGTGGCGCACCTGTAGCTCAAGGTAATTTTACCTGGGGTAATGGGAAGCTATGGGATTTTAGCTTGGAATACGATGGAAGTAAGGTAACTTATAAAGTTCTTGATGGGAACCAAACCATATCATTAACCTCTCAAGAATTTAGCGGACCTGTTAACCAGATTTATTTACGCACGTTTGCTAATAAAGGTAATACTAGTAATTTGCAAAATGCGGTCTCTTTGACTGACTTAGTATTCAACGGTACATCTGTTGGTAGTCTAGCTTCTGCGAGTACATCAACCAGTAAAGATGTAGATTACTTGGGTTTGAGTAATATTTCCTCACCATTTACTTTAACTGGGAAAACAGCATTAAGTTGGGTAGGTGCTGCACCATCTCGTTCTAACTTGGCTTTTCAAATTAAAGTCGGAACTTCACCACAATCAGAATCTGTTCCAGAACCTGGGATGTTAGGTGGTATATTCTTGGCGGCTACTATAGGCGCGGCTGTGAGTAAAAAAAAGAAAGTAGCTGTTTAGCTTAATAAGCAGAAGCCTCTCACCTACTGATGAGATGAATGCGCGTGAGTTGAGTTGCGTAGCACAAATTGTATTTGAGCGTAGCGAAAACTTTCTAAGGCTACAGCGACGAAACGTAGCTTGCTTCTCGCCCTGCGAGTACAAAATATTGATTTTATGTTATTATGAGAGCGTAGGTGTAGTCCAATTAAATGCTCCAAATGCAGCCTACAAAACAAAAAAACAAATCTCAAAACCGAAGAACCGTGGGGCGCACGGTCTTAAAGCTCAGTTAATGTCTTCATAGAAGAGTCACTGAGAAGCCCACACTTACCTGAAAGGGAGTGTGTGGAGTACGTCACAATATTAACCGTTAGAATGATTCTGAAGGAAATCGGAGTATTTAACGGTTTTGTTTTTGGCTGTTGGCTTCTTGATGGAAAAACTCCCCTATTGTGACTAATCGTTTTGCAACCAGTTGATTTTACTACCCTCACTGCGGCTTGTAGCGAACTACGGGCTGACTGGCTACCTTCGCGGATAGAGCAGGTTTACCAGCGCGATCGCTATACTATTGCCATAGCCTTACGTACCCTAAAACAACGGGTTTGGCTAGAAGTATCTTGGCATCCCCAAGCTACCCGCATTTGTATTGGTGAACCACCACCACGCATACCAGATACTTTCACCTTCAGTCAGCAATTAATCCATCAATTGGGTGGTTTAGCCTTAGTAGCAATTGAAGCGATCGCACCTTGGGAACGTGTCATTGATTTACAATTTGCTCGTCGTCCCGGTGAAAGCGCCCTCTATCACTTGTATGTAGAAGTGATGGGCAAATATAGTAACGCCATTCTCACCGATGCCGACAATTTTATTATCACCGCTGCTCATCAAGTTAGTCAGCAACAATCCAGCGTTCGTCCTATCCAAACCGGACAACCTTATGAAATACCACCCAAGCAGACTGGTCCTATCCCCAGTTTGAGCGAATCCCAAGCACGTTGGCAAGAACGAGTTAGTTTAGTACCAGGCGCTATTAAACGGCAACTACTCAAAAATTATCGTGGTTTGAGTGCAGCTTTGCTAGATACAATGTTGTTGGCAGCGGATATAGCACCAGAAAAAACCACAGATACACTAAATACTGATGATTGGCAGCGGCTATTTGCACATTGGCAAGAATGGTTAAAAGCGCTAGAATCTGGTAAATTCCAACCAGGTTGGACAGCAACTGGTTATACTGTCATGGGTTGGGGTGTTGTCGCACCAGTTAAAAATATCCAAGAGTTACTGAATAAATATTACAGCGATGAGTTAAATAAACAGTTATTTTCTCAACTACGCCATCAGTTGATTCAGAAACTGAATAATATTCTCGGCAAATTACGCACCAAAGCCCAAACGTTTAGTGAGAAATTGCAGCAGTCAGATCAGGCTGAAGATTATCGACAAAAAGCTGATTTATTAATGGCGTATCTGCAAAACTGGGAACCAGGGATGAAAGAAATTATCCTGGCAGATTTTGAAACTGGTAGACCAACTGCGATCGCACTTCTTCCAGATAAAAACGCCGTCCAAAACGCCCAGAAGCTTTATAAACAGCACCAAAAACTCAAACGCGCTCGTGCTGCTGTGGAACCGTTATTATTAGAAGTCCAAGCCGAAATTGACTATTTGGAACAAGTAGAAGCCGCAATTTCCCAACTCGACAACTACCAAACAGCAGCAGATTTACAAGCTTTAGAAGAAATTCGTGATGAACTAATTGGACAAAAATATCTGGAAGCCCTGGAATATCGCAGCCGCAGTACTACCGACTCTCCCAGCACTAATTTTCATCGTTACCGCACTCCTAGCGGTTTTGAAGTCTTAATCGGTCGCAATAATAACCAAAATGACCAACTGACATTTCGTGTAGCCGGAGATTATGATCTGTGGTTTCACGCCCAAGAAATTCCTGGTAGTCATGTTTTATTGCGTCTGGAACCTGGTAAAGTCCCGGAAGAAGCCGATTTACAATTTACTGCTAATCTTGCAGCTTACTTCAGTCGCGCCCGTCAAAGTGACCAAGTACCAGTAGTTTACACCCAACCCAAGCACGTCTACAAACCCAAAGGCACTAAACCAGGACTTGTAATTTATAAACAAGAAACCATCATTTGGGGACAACCGCAAATAATTCGTAATTCGTAATTCGTAATTCGTAATTAGAAGAGTTACCTCTCATCTGTCATATCAAGTCCGGTTAATTGCTGATCAAAAAAAATTCTCTTTCTCACCCCGTCTCCCCATCTCCCCATCTCTTTCTCACCGCGTCCCCCCATCTCCGCGTCCTCATCTCCGCGTCCCCCCATCTCCGCGTCCCCCCATCTCCGCGTCCTCATCTCCGCGTCTCCCCATCTCCGCGTCTCCCCATCTCCCCATCTCCCCCCAGAAATAAATGCTACTGACCTGCAGATAGATATTTTTTAAGATATTTTTACGAAAAAAGTGTACTGGCTGTTACAATCTTGTTAAGAAAAGTTGCCCGTTAAATTTTGGGAACGCGCAATTTGGTTTTGACTCTCTTGAGAAGACAACGCGAACAACGTTTTTTAGACCAGTCTGTGGGAAGACTGGTCTTTTTGTTAAATGGTAATTTGGAAATTTAGAAACTGAAGGTGGTTCTCAAAGCACCAATGACTACACCATCATTATTATCGTTATGATCTGCGGCTGTTAACCAAATCACACCTGGGGTAATGGTGATATTGTCGCTAACTTTGTATTGATAAAATGCCTCAATGTGATATGAGGTATCTTTATCTTCAGCTACTCCACCAAAACTGGAACTTGTAACTTTCGGTTCCATACCGAGGATAACACCAGCTAAGTTACCTTTTTTGCCCAAGTCAGGGAACCCAAGAGTAACAGCATAGTTCCAAATGTCAACATCTCCCTTTGTACCTGTCAAGACTTTGCTGTTGGTATATCCAGCCCAACCACCTAGGACAAATTTATCACTGATGCCAACTGATGCTTGAACACCGTAAGAATTACTAGAAAATGCTTCACTGGTGATATCAAATGTGGCTGCATTACTACCTGTGAATAATGGCTGTTTGTAGGAATTGATATAAGTTAGACCCAGGGAAATGCGATCGCTTGGTTTAACTGTCAACTGAGCCAAAGCACCATAAGGACCATCAAACAAACCATTTTTAGCACTGGGGTCATTAGCTGAACCTGCTAAATACGCTAGACTTAATGTCAAATTTTTACCGAACTGGTGATTGACTCCCAAACCAGCACCACTAATTTGAGCATAAATCGGGTTGCGTGTACCAAAGCTGGACAAAGCACCAAATCCACCATCACCATCAAATAAATTGACTGTATTGGTAACATCATCTGCTGCACCAGCATTAGCAATAGCGATTACCTGTGTGTTTTTTCCTAGAGGGAATTTGTACCACAGTGCATCTAGGAAAGCGTTGTTAGTGCCATCAACACCAGCAAAAAACAAGTTTCCCTCTGGTGTACCGATATCAGGAGTGTTGATATTATTACTCTGAATTCTAGTAAACAGAGTATCTTGACCTGTAAAACTAGTTACAAATTCGACACGCGCCCGCGCCCCAAGGGTAGTATTTTTGTCTGTAATTGATGCTCCGTTAACCTTATCACCAGACAAAACATCACTGACAACTGCGACAACTTGTCCTTGCAATTTGGTGGTAGTAGAAAATTGATTAGCTTCTAATTCAGAAGCCCTTGCTTCCAGCGCATCTACGCGTCCTCGCAAGGTAGCTAGTTCTGTGGAAAAATCTTCTCGCAGTTTTTGTAATGTTGCTAAATCTTGTTTTGTCAACGAGTCGGCAGTTGCGGTAGCAATTAGTTCATTTACCCGATCTAAACAAGCATTCAAACCAGCTGCAAACTCATACCTCGTCATGGCACGATTACCACGATAAGTACCGTTAGGATATCCAGCAATACAACCATAACGTTCTACTAAAGATTGTAAAGCTTGGAATGCCCAATCTGTAGGTTGCACGTCGGACAATTGAGACACTGATGTAACTTGTGAGATTACATTATCTTGTTCATAATTATTCTCAACTTGTTTATTTACAAGTGTTTCACTAGCCTCTATTGTTGCTGGTGCTTCCCCAGCCCATGCAGACACACTCATTAACAGTGTTGCGCCGCTAACTACTGGACTAGCCAGCAAGTACTTCCATGATTTTTGCATTTTTTACTCACACCTATTTACTAACATTCCGCACATTATGTGCTTGTACGAAATGAGAGATTATTAAAAACTGATCTCAACATACTAGCAGTAAGTAGCATTTTTTGTAACTAAAAAAGTCAAGAAATCTTCATGAATGAGGAAAGCCACTATAAAGCAGCATCCTCTCAACCAAATCATCTGTCGTGACTGAATACCAGTATATTTTCCGTAAAATACCAGATATTTTCGTCAAAAAATATGATAATGATAATGATTATATTATAATAATGAAAATTAAGTACAGTATTCTGAAGGAAAGGAAACATGATGATGAAGACTTATGTCAGCAGGAGAACAGGCAGACTTAGAGGTAGAATATTGTCTTTTATGGCGTTGCTAATTTTATCAATGGTTTCTGGCTGTACCGAGACAAAAGAGGTGACACAGACAACCACAGAACAATCAGAACCAGCAAAGCCAGGAAAAACTCAAGTAGTCACAACATTTTTACCAGTGTATTTATTTACTAAGGCAGTAGCGGGAGATGCCGCAGATGTAGAAATTTTAGTCCAGCCCGGTACGGAGATACATGAATATCAGGCTACACCGGCTAATGTGAAAGCGATCGCAACAGCGAATGTATTAGTAAAAAATGGGCTGGGGTTAGAAGAATTTCTGGACGATACCATCAAAAATGCCCAAAACACCAAATTAGTTGAAATTGATGCCAGCAAGGGTATTAAGCCTATCAAGGAAATTTCTCCCATAGAGGAAATAGCAAAGGAAGAAAAAGATCACAACCACGAACATGGAGATGGAAATCCTCATGTTTGGCTAGATCCCGTTTTAGCGAAACAGCAAGTAGTAAATATTCGAGATGGATTAATTGCTGTTGATGCTGTGAATAAACCAACTTATGAAGCCAATGCGGCAGCATATATCCAAGAATTAGAGAATTTAAATAATGAATTTCAACAGACTTTACAGCAGACTCCAAATTGCACCTTTATTACCTTTCATGATGCCTTTCCTTACATAGCTAAACGCTATAAACTCAAACAATTAGCTGTTGTAGAAATTCCAGAAGATCAACTTTCACCCACAGATATACAAAAAGTTGTTAATGCTGTAAAAAAATACAAAGTAAAAGCTTTATTTAGTGAACCAGGGGTAGATAATAAACTATTTACCAGCCTTGCTAAAGACTTAAATTTAACTTTGCGAACCCTGGATTCTTTAGAAACTGGTGAGACAAATCCACAGTATTATTTTAAAGCAATGAAATCCAATTTACAGACTTTAGCAACAGCTTGTAAATAATTCTTTACAAATTCAGGCTACTAAACTCTTAATTTTTATTAGTCTGTTGATGTGGAATTATTAATCCTTGGCTAATTAGTAATTTAAAAAACGTAAAAAAATAAACTTTTGAATGACGACGAAAAAATAATGACATTACCAATATTAAAAGTAGAGGGATTAACTGTCTATCAAAGCAGTTATTTGGCTGTACGCGATGTTTCTTTTGAATTGTTAGCAGGAACAGACACAGCTATAGTTGGACCGAATGGTGCAGGTAAGAGTACCTTGGTAAAAGCTATTTTAGATTTAATTCCCAGAAATGCTGGTACAATTGAAATATTTGGTCGTCCAATATCTAGATTGGGGAGTTTACATCACCTGTTAGGCTATATGCCACAAAACTTTATTTTTGATCGTAGTTTTCCGATTTCTGTTAGTGAATTGGTGGGACTAGGAATAGGTGAAAGAAAACATTTATCGTTTTGGCAAAATCACAGACAAAAATCAGCAGCTATAACCGCAGCTTTACAGCGAACTGACGCATATCATCTGAGAAATCAAGCAATTGGAACTCTTAGTGGTGGTCAACTCAAGCGGGTTTTGTTGGCTTATTGTTTAGTAACTCCACGCAAATTTTTGGTACTTGATGAAGCTTTTGCTGGGGTAGATGTGCAAGGTGCGGCTGATTTTTATGTTTTACTAAATGAATTAAAAAGAGAAGAGGGCTGGACAATTTTACAGGTTTCCCATGATATTGATATGGTCAGCCGTCATTGCGATAGCGTTCTTTGTCTTAATCAAACCCTTGTCTGTACTGGTAAACCAGAAATTGCCCTTTCACCACAAAATCTTTTAGCAACTTATGGACCTGGTTTTAGCCGTTACCAACACAATCACTAAACAATTCTAGAACTTACGCATTAACAAAGTTAATCAAATATTAATTGTGGATTTTATGGTGCGTCAGATCCGATGATTTTCCCATAATTAACAAAATTTTGCCATCTGACGCACCCTACTAAATATGCCGGACGGAAATAACTAATTTGGGTTGATACAGATCATGTTTCATTTGTATAGTGCGTAAGTCATAAATTCAACATTCTAAATTTTAACAGTTCAGTAACAGTCAGACAAAGACTGAATCATGAGTTGTGGTTAAATCAATTTATGTAGAGAAAAAAACTAAAATATGCATCTATTGATTTTACATCCACACAACTTGTTAGTTATTGCTAATAATCAAGAATTAGTGGATTTATTACAATTCCCTTTCATGCAACGTGCCATTATTGGTGCTGTATTAATGGGAATACTAGGCGGTTTATTGGGCAGTTTTGTGACTTTGCGCCAGTTGTCATTTTTCAGCCATGCTGTTGGTCATGCAGCCTTAGTAGGCGTAGCATTAGGGGTATTATTAAACACAAATCCTACTTGGATGTTGTTACCTTTTACCTTGATTTTCGGGATTGTTGTTCTCTACTTAATTGACAAAACAGATTTAGGTAGTGATAGCGTTCTCAGTATAGTTTTATCAGGAGCATTAGCAATAGGTGTCATCCTCACCAGTATGATTAAAGGATATCGTGGCAATTTGATGGCTGTACTGTTTGGCGATATTCTCGCGATTGATATCACCGATTTAATTTTGACGCTGGTGATACTTGTCGGTAGCAGCATTTTTTTATTATCAACTCTGCGATCGCAAATTTTGTTAACTCTTAATCCTGATGTTGCCCAAGTACAAGGCGTTCCGGTACAATTGTACCGTTATGGGTTTGTTGTTTTGCTGTCTTTAGCCGTTGCTGTAGCTATTAAAGCTGTTGGCGTTTTACTTGTGAATGCCTTTTTAGTGATTCCCGCTGCCACTGCTAAACTGATGAGTCACCATTTTAGCCGCTTTCTCATTCTGTCGGTGCTGGTCGGTTCTAGCAGTAGTATTGGAGGAATAATGGTTTCAGGGATGTTTAACTTGGCTTCTGGACCTAGTATTGTTCTGGTACAGTTCCTCATCTTCCTCCTCGTTTTCACTTGGGTAAAGTTAGGGATCAAGGCAGCATAAAAGTTTCTTCTGTAAGCTACTTGACAAATCTTTCTTCCTTTGCTAAATTAAGTAATCGTGGTGGTCATAAAAAACCTCCGCCGGGATAGCTCAGTTGGTAGAGCAGAGGACTGAAAATCCTCGTGTCACGAGTTCAAGTCTCGTTCCTGGCATCATGTCTACAAAACAAACAATATTGCCTAGATTTTGACTATTGGCTCAAGAAATATAGGCATTATTTTTGCCTACTTAATTGGATGCCTAAGCCAGGAAGTCACCCTCCTGACTTAGGCATCTAGGTAAGGGCATGTTAGTTGCAGCTAATCTGCCTTGTTGTTGATTGGAGTAAACACAGGCAAATGGTTAAACCGAGTGACGATGACGTTATAAATTTTTCAGAAAACATAAACGGGTGGGATTTGTCCACAGGCAAGGTGAAAGCTGTACTGAAAGAGATAGAAGATACTGCTGCAAATCATCGGGACGGTGGTCAGCTAGCCGCTTATCTGGTGAGAGAGGGCGCTGCTTGCGAGTTTTTATCCATTAATGGTGGTGGATGGCGCAAAGGTAAGCTGAAATTAAAAATGGAGCTTGAATTCGTCCCCGATGAACCAGAATCGCAGCTAGATGACCTACGCTCTGACCTAAATATTTAATGTTCCAGTTACGCTAGTGGCACATCAAATAAGCACCAAAAAAAAGACCGGTTTACCAATTTTGGTAAATTCGTCTTAGTGAGATTATCGGAATACCAAGTCCGAGATAAAAACAGTTTGATGAGACATTTTATTTTAGTATTTTGTGCTTATACATTTATTCAATGGCATCGGTTAACGGGCGGTTTTAGAAGACGTTGGGCAAATAAACCATTAAACACATTTGTGGAAGCAAAAGACAGCTTTCCGTACAGCAGTATCTTATCGCTTTGTTGCTTGGCTCAACCATAATATTGACGTATTTATCGCTTACAAAGCGAGTTTGGGGTATGTTTGGGCTTAATTTTTTCTCAAGTACCGTTAGTCGGTTCACGTGAATAAAAACCCAGAAAAAGTTAATTTTCTGTTGATTTTGTAGTATATTAAAAAACGAGCGCGGAGGGATTTGAACCCCCGACCCACAGGACCGGAACCTGTTGCTCTATCCACTGAGCCACGCGCCCTTGACAATCTATTTTAGATCATAACATACTTTTTAAATTTAATTACAAGTAATTTGCTGGGTCAACGGGTGTACCATCACGACGGACTTCAAAATGTAGGTGAGGACCAGTAGAGAAGCCTGTAGAACCGACAGCAGCGATCGCTTGTCCTTTTTGGACAGTTTGTCCTTCACTGACATATAACTCGCTGGTGTGTCCATATAGTGTGGTAATTCCTTTACTATGACTGATAATAATGGCTTTACCATAACCACCATACCAGCCTGCAAAAATCACTGTACCTGAATCTGCGGCGCGAATTGTACTACCATAACCAGCAGCAAAATCCAAACCTGCATGAAAGCGACGATAACCCAGAATTGGATGTATCCTCCAACCAAAAGAACTGCTGGTGGGTGCGTCGCTGGGAAATGCAAAGATACCTGTACCACGAATCCAAATTTTACTATTAGCTTTTGCTAGTGCAGCTTCCCTCGCTTCTCTGGCTTGTTGTTCAGCTACTTTTTGTTGAATTAAAGCTTCTAGACTTTGAGAATCTTTTTCTAGTTGATTTTGTGCAGCTTCTAAAGCCAAGCGATCAGTATTTAAACGTTGAACTAATTCTGTTTGTGACTGGGCTTGATTTTGATAATCAGCTTTTTGGGCTAATAGTTGTTCTCTAATTAAAGCAATTTGATTTTTTTGTCCTTCTACTTCTGTTCTTTGTTGAATTAATAAATTTGCTTGATTTGCTAGTCGTTCTAGAATTTGCTGATCTGCTTTATAAACTAACTTCAACTGATAACGACGACTGATAAAATCGCTAATATTTTGACTTTGTAGTAAAACGGCTAATCCTTGAGAAGTCGGGGAACGCTGAATATATCGCAATCTTGCAACTGTCGCAACTTGCCGATTTTCATAATCACGTTCTGCAATAGCTAAACCAGTTTCTAATTCCTGAAGACGTTGGTTAGCTTGTTGTAATCTTAGCTCGCTTTCTTGAATATAGCTATTAGTAATTTGGATATTTTGCTTGACACCATTTAGGTGTTTTTGCGCTTCTATTTGCAAATTAGTTAAGCGATTTTGTTCTTGAATGATATTTTGACGTTGTTGCTGAACTTGCTGCTGTTGTTGTTTCAGGTTGTTAATGGAATTTGCTGTTACTGGTGACAGTATGATCAGAGTCCAGAAAATGTAGCAACAGATCAGCAATAACCACCACAATCTAATTTTTGGGAAAAATACCGTTTTCATCTAGTTACATTCAGCCAAAGCAGTGCCAACCTAAACAGTATTATGCCCAAAATCTTGGAAAACCTAACACATAGAACAGGGAATAGGGAATAGGGAATAGGGAATAGGGTTGAAAGTCTCTTTTAGTCCTAGTTTTATGAATAGCTTACGCCAAGCTGCGCTAACAAAAGATATTCTAATCACCCTATCCATTGCTATATTTAATAGTGTAGGAGTTACGCAGTCAATTAAAATCCTGTAAATCCTTAAATCCTGGACATCCTGATTCTGACAAGATTAAAATTTGTATATTAATTTAGATTTAATAGCGGGCAAGATGCCCGCACAACAGAATATTTAACTATAAAATGCTGATTTCCAACTTGCTAAATCTGCTAAGGATCTATCTCGATAACGTCCATATTTTTCCGGTTTACTCTTGATTCTCACACCCAAATCTGGGACAATGCCAAAATTAGGAGCCATCGGTTGAAAATGCTTAGGTGCAGCGGATCTGATAAACTCAAACAAAGCCCCCATCATCGTTGTGACGGGCAAAATTAGCGGTTCTTTTCCTAACGCCAATCTAGCTGCATTTGTTCCTGCTAACCAACCTCCCGCAGATGCAGCAGTATAACCTTCTGTTCCTATTAATTGTCCTGCTGCTAATAAAGTCGGACGTTCTTTAAATTGCAAACTTGCAGACATCAACTGCGGTGCATTTAAAAAAGTATTGCGGTGCATTACTCCTAATCTGACAAATTCGGCTTTTTCCAAACCAGGAATCATTTGAAAAACTCGTTTTTGTTCACCCCAACGTAAATTGGTTTGAAATCCTACCATATTCCAAAGTTGACCAGCTTTATCTTCTTGTCGCAATTGAATTACCGCATAGTTACGTTCTCCTGTGCGAGGATCTGATAAACCCACGGGTTTCAGGGGACCATAGCGCATGGTATCTTCTCCCCGTCGTGCCATTTCTTCAATCGGTAAACAAGCTTCAAAAAATTTCGCCGTTTCCTTTTCAAAGTCTTTTAATTCAGTTTGTTCTGCTTGACGTAATTCTGACCAAAAATGTAAATACTGCTCTTTATTCATGGGACAATTCAGATATGCTGCTTCACCTTTGTCATAACGGGAAGCCATAAAAGCAATATCTTTATTAATAGAATCTCCTAAAATAATCGGACTTGCAGCATCAAAAAAGTTGAGATATTCCATCCCAGTAAAACGCTGTAAATCTGCCGATAAATCAGGACTAGTTAAGGGTCCAGAAGCTAAAACAACAATACCTTCAGGAATTTCTTTAACTTCACCGCGTCGAAAATCAATTAATGGATGATTTGCTAAAGTTTGGGTTAAATCTTCGCCAAATTGTCCCCTATCTACTGCTAAAGCCCCACCAGCGGGGACTGCGTGTTCATCTGCTTTAGCAATAATAATAGAACCAAGTTGGCGTAATTCTTCGTGTAAGAGACCGGCAGCGCGATCGCTGGCCATAGCCCCGAAGGAGTTACTACAGACCAATTCTGCCAAATTTTCGGTATGATGGGCAGGGCTGAAGCATTTAGGGCGCATCTCGTGGAGGATTACAGGAACACCGGCTTGGGCTATTTGCCATGCTGCTTCTGTTCCTGCGAGTCCACCGCCAATTACTTGTATCGGTTGTTGTGTCATAGTTGTTTTTTTAATTACTTACCTTGGTTAAATTTCAATATCAAACCCCATTAAAAGCAGGTGGATAAACAACTTTACCTTGATATTTTTTATCGTCACTCGTTAATATTTTAACCATAAAAACATCATTTGGTACTGGAAAAGGAGACTCAATTTGATAATTAACTGATGGTAGAAAACCAAAACGAGTATAAAAAGCAGGATGACCAAGTACAATAACTATAGCGTCTCCTCTAGTATCTGCTATTTCTAAACTGGCTTTTACTAATGTGCTACCAATTCCCTGTTTTTGAAATTCTGGATGAACTGCTAGAGGTGCTAAACCTAGAACCGATAGAGTTTCTTTACCCACTAAATCAATATAGCTGTAGAGAATATGACCAATTATTTTACCTTTAATTTCTGCAACTAACGATAATTCTGGAATATATCGGTCGGAAAGGCGAATTTTTTCAATAAGTTTAGCTTCAGTTTCACCCTGAAAAGCTAGGGTATTTACCTCGGCTATTGCTGGATAGTCTGACGGAGTTTCACAACGAATATTGATCATATAATTACCAAGTTGAAAGTTTTAGATTCAAATATTAGATTCAAATATTAGATTTAAAAACCTATGAAAACTTACGATTGGATTGTTGTTGGTGCAGGTATTACAGGTGCTGCACTTGCTTATGAATTAGCAAAAACAGGATTTTCTGTACTTTTGCTAGAACAACAGACAACACCAGAGAATGCAACCCGCTATAGTTATGGTGGGGTTTCTTATTGGGCAGGAACTACACCAATTACACGCCAACTATATCAAGAAAGTATAGCCCGTCACCGTATTTTATCTCAAGAATTAGATGCTGATACTCAATTTCATGAATTAGATTTATTACTAACTATTGATACTAATACAAACCCGGAAATAACAGCCATATCCTATGCAGAAGTTGCCATTCCACCACGGTTACTAAGTATTCAAGAAGCTTGTGAATTAGAACCACTACTAAATAAGGATGCAATATCTGGCGCTTTAACTGTTAAACATGGACATATTCACCCAGAAAAAACAGCACAAGCATATATTCAAGCTATGTTACGTCTTGGGGGAGAAATAGAAGTTTCCCAAGTATTAGAATTTATAACTACAAATACAGGAAAATTTACAGGTGTAAATACTACTACTGAAATCTTCCACGGTGCTAATATTGCTATCTGTGCCGGTGGACTTAGCCGAAAATTACTGAAATCATCTGGTATTCCTATCAAGCTGTATTTTTCTCATGCAGAAATCATGGAAATACCACCCATAGAACTACGATTAAATACTTTAGTAATGCCAGCTAATATCAAAAGATTTCAATTAGATACGGAATCAACTCAAGTTGATGAATTGTGGGATGAAGTTGGTAATGAGATAGTAGCACCTATTTTAGATGCAGGTGCAGTCCAGTTTCTTGATGGTAGTTTACGATTAGGTCAAATTAGTCGTGTTCTCACAGATCCTGATGCCCAAGTTAACTCAGAAGCAAGTGAAAAATGGTTACGAACAAGTATCACACAAATCTTACCAGCTTTAGGAAATTTACCAGGAATTTGGCATCATTGTTTAGTGGCATTTAGTAAGGATAAATTGCCCTTAATTGGTGCTATTCCTGAATTTGAGGGAATTCATATTTTTTCCGGTTTTAGTAGTCCCTTGGTGCTGGTACTGCCCCTAGCAGAAAGGTTTGCTAAATCTGTATCTGGTCAGGAAGATGAAATTATTAACCAGTTATCTCCGAATCGCTGGAATTAGCAATGATATGATTCAATTGTAACTCTTCAATTTTTATATCTATTGTTTGTGAATTAATGATTTCGGTGGCTTCTTGTAATAATTGCTGTTGTTCTTTTTGAATAGTTTCTAAACGATGAGAAATTTCGGTTAATCTTTGTTGTTTATCTTGATTAATTTTTCTAGAATTTGCAGAAATTAATTTTGAATTATTGCTGTTATCTGTAATTGTTTTAACTGTAAAAAAACTAACTTTTATTAAAGATTGAATTAACTTTAATGGCAATTTTGCTATTGACCAACTAGCGGTTTCAATTAAATGCACAATTCCTTTAATGACACTCCAAAGGATAGCAATCAAAAACAGTAGGACTACTACACTGATAATTGGATGATTAACTACCCAACCTAGTATTTGTAAAAGTTGTAAAAATATAGGTTGTTGTGCGACCAAATTATGTAAATAAGAGGCAATACTATTTTTAATTGCCTCCGATGTTGTATTTTCAAGATGTTCAGCAGTTAGCCAACTATACATACAGAACATATAAAGATGAGACTGCGGTTATTTTAGACGTTAAGGCTAAATCTATGATGATTATTAGGGACAATAGGTACTAAAGAAACACTGAATTCTCTGGTGATTTTTTGAAGCCAGTCCTTGATTAAGGATGCTGGCATGGGTTTAGATAATAGATAGCCTTGTCCATAATTACATCCTAGCGATCGCAATTTATCACGTTGTTCAACTGTCTCGATCCCTTCGGCAACTATATCTAAGTCCAGAGTATGGGCTAAGGTAATTATTGCTTGTAATATTCCCAAGTTTCGCTCATTTTTTTGGATACGAGATACAAAAGAACGATCAATTTTTACGGTATCGATGGGTAAACCATGCAAATAAGATAATGAAGAATAACCAGTACCAAAATCATCAAGACTAATCTGAATACCTGCGGCTTGAAATGCTTCTAAATTGCTAATAATGGTTTGTGTATTATGCATCAGTATACTTTCTGTAATTTCCAATTTCAGCTTGATTTGATGCAGATTCAGTGATTGATATTGATGGATAATTTTTGGTACTAATTCTGGTTCATTTAATTGCACTCCTGATAAATTCACTGCCACACTCAGAGGTAGATAATCTGCTAACTGAACTTGCCAGATAGTCAACTGCCGACAAGCTGCTTCTAAAATCCAATCACCCAGGGGAATAATTAACCCTGTTTGTTCTGCTAAGGGAATAAACTGATCAGGTGCTATCCATCCTTTTTCAGGGTGTTGCCAGCGAATTAGTGCTTCAAAACCGACTATTTTGTAAGAATTTAAGGAAAAGATTGGCTGGTAAAAAAGTTGTAACTCTTCATTACTAATCGCTTTTCTCAAATCAGTTTCCATCTGTAAACGATTCGATGCATCCTTTTGCATACTTTGATTATACACAACTGTAGGATATTTTAATCCCTGTTGCTTCGCAGTGTGATTAGCAATTTCTGCTGCCCGCAAAAACTCTTCTGCTTCTTTAAATTCTCTAGAGGAAGTAACTATACCAATAGTAATAGAGGCATAAATTAATAAGCCTTCTAACTCGAAGGGCGGATCAATTATTTGATGTACTTCATATCCTATATCTTCTGCCTCACTAACATAACTGATATTGTTTAGTAGTAGGGCAAATTCGTCATTTCCTATGCGTGCTAAATAATCACCTGGACGTAAGGTCTTTTGTAGGCGTTCTCCTACTTGAATGAGTAGTTGTTCACTTTTATTATGTCCAAAGCCATATTTAATCTTTCTATATTGGTCAATATCCAAAAAAATGACTGCAAATATATGGTTATTCTGGATATATTCTTGTAAGGTAGTTAAGAAAGCATTCCGATTAGGTAAGTTGGTTAATTCATCACAAAAAGCTAAAAATTTTACCCTTTCTATTGCCTGTCTGTGTTCAGATCGCATCTGGGCTTCTCGCAACTCACGAGTAATAGCTGGAACTAGTCGAGTCAGATTTTGCTTGAGTAAATAATCGTGCGCTCCAGATATCATTAAATCAATGGCTGTTTCATCACCAATAGAACCAGAAACAACAATAAAAGGAATATCAAGTTGACGCTGTTTGACTATCTCCAGTGCCTGGTTGGCACTAAAATGGGGCATGGAATAATCTGTTAAAATTACATCCCATTCTTGATGATCAAGAGCTTCTATCATTGCTTGGGCTGTATCAACCTGATGATAAATTACTTCATAATTTGCACATTCTAACTCTAATATAAGCAATTCAGCATCATCTCGATTGTCTTCAATAATCAGAGCTTTAATCTTATCATTCATAAATAATTGGGTTATTAAGTATTGGGAGGAGGACTGTTTAAAACTAACCAGTAGACTCCTATCTGTTGTATGACATTGACAAATTCGTCATAATCAACAGGTTTGCGGATATAACTGTTGCAACCCAAACCATAGCCTTGAAGCCGATCACTCTCTTCATGAGAGGTCGTCAAAATCACAATAGGTAACAATCGAGTGCGAGTATGAGATCGAATTTGCCGCAGAACTTCCAAACCATTGATTCGGGGTAACTGCAAATCTAACAAAATCAAATCTGGTAAGGGAGCTAAAGTAGAGTTATTTGCAAATAGGTAGTTGATGGCTTCAACTCCATCTCTAGCAATGACAATGTTTTCTTGCAGCACTGATTTCTCAAATGCTAATAGTGTTAACTCTACATCATCAGGATTATCCTCAACAATAAGTAGTGTATTAGTTACAGTCATTTCTCGTGGATCATACCTTACTTTTGCTATTAATCTTCAAAATGTACCAATTATTTTTAGAATGTACTAACTAAGGAGGCAAAGATTGCAGATCCATAACTAGCAAACTTTTTCTCAAGATTTTAAAACATCAAGGTTAAGGATAAGTAATAATGCAGAATAATAACATAAAATTATTTATGTTATTGCGCTGCCAAATTTGAAAGTATTCAATTAATTATGTATGGGTACTGAGAGTTTAAAATAGAAGGCTGCACCTTCTCCAACCCATCCTTCTGCCCATACATCACCTCCATGGCGGCGAACTATTCTTTGCACAGTTGCTAAACCGATACCTGTACCAGGAAATTCTTCCACCGTATGCAGACGTTGAAAAGGTTGAAATAGCTTGTGTGCATAAGTTGCATCAAAGCCAACTCCATTATCACGGACAAAGTAAGCCAAACAAGAATCATTATTTCTGCGAGAATTCATACAGCCTAATTCAATATTTGCCTGTATTTTAACTGATGTAAATTTCCAGGCATTGTTGAGAAGATTTTCTAGAACAATCCTCAAAAGTTGCTGATCACCGCTAACAATTAGGTCAGGGGAAATGAGCCAATTGACTTGGCGTTCTGGATTACGGTCGTTGAGTTCTTGGGCAATTTCTTGAGCGATCGCACTTAGATTAACTTGAGTAAGTCGCATTTGACTACGAGTTACCCGTGAGAGTTGCAGCAAATCATCAATTAATTCTCCCATGCGCTGGGTTCCTTTACGGATACGAGTTAAATAATGCTTACCTTTATCATCTAATTGATCTTGGTATCGCTCTAGTAATGCTTTACTAAAACCATCAATACCGCGCAGGGGAGAACGTAAATCATGGGAAACAGAGTAAGAAAATGATTCTAGTTCTTTATTGGCAGCTGTGAGTTCCGTGGTGCGTTGCTGCACTCGCATCTCTAGTTGTTCATTCAGTTCCCGAATTTCCAGTTCAGCCTGTTTGCGATTTGTGATATCCGTACAAGCTCCCACCCACTCACGAATGGAACCGTCAGTTTCCACAATCGGCATAGCCCGCACCCAAAAATACTTATATTCTCCATAGCGATCTAAAATACGAGATTCGTTTTCATATAAATCCCCACTTTCAAGAGCTTGTAACCAAATTTCCTTTGTAGTTTCTTGATCATCGGGATGAATACTTTTGCTCCAATTCCACCCTTGATATTCAGCAAAGGATTTTCCTGTAAAAGCCTCCCAACTTTCCTGAGGAGTGGTGAATTGTCCAGTTGCATCGGTTGTCCAAGTCACTTGGGCAGTAACTTCTACCAAAGAACGATAGCGTTCTTGACTATGTTGAAGGGCAATTTCTGTGAGTTTGCGATTTGTGATATCCGCAGCAATCCCCGCATGACGTAAGATATCCCCAGATTGGTTGTAAATTGGGAAAACACGAGCAGAAATCCAACGAACTTCACCACTGGGACGAATAATTCGATATTCCTCGTGTAGGGGTTCACCTTGAATTAGACGAGTGCAAGCCGCGAAAATGCGATCGCTATCTTCTGGGTGAATAGACTCATTCCAAGACTCTGGGTTTTGGTATAAGCTTTCACAACTTCGCCCCCATATTTCTTCATAGCCAGGATTGACATATAACATCTCACTTAGGTCTGCTGAGTTGATATGAAAGACCTCATGAATATTTTCGGCTAATTCCCGAAACTTGGACTCACTCTCACGCAGGGCTTGTTCTGTCTGCTTGCGTTCAGTAATATCTGCGATTGACCCTATCATGCGAATGGGATTACCCTGTTTATCCCATTGGGCAATTGCTTGAGATGCCACCCATTTGTAACTACCATCTTGATGGCGCAAACGATATTCACTGTGATATTTAGGAGTTTTGTTAGTCAAATGATTTTCTACAGACTTGATCACCCGTTCACAATCATCGGGATGAAGACGATTAGCCCACTCTGATTTAGGAATGGTGAGACTCTGGGGAGTTTCTCCTAATAAGCTAAACCAACGTTCAGAGAATGTGGTCATATTGCTGGCAGCGTCCCATTCCCATATAGCATCTAGGGCGGCATTTGTTGCCAGTCGCCAGCGTTCTTCACTGATACTCAGAGCGTTTTGTGTTTGTTTGAGGGATGTGATTTCAGTGATAAACCCTTGAATTATTTGGATTTGTCCATCAATGGCTATTCCTTTACCTTTTTCCCATAACCATTTTTGCTCACCTAATTTACTATGAATGCGGTACTCTACTTGGTAGAAAATATTGTCTGCGATCGCTCTTTCAATAGCCGCTAAAATTTTAGGCAAATCCTCTGCCACAATCAAATCTTGAAACTTGTCAGCCTCAACACCACATAATTCTGCTTTGCTATAACCAGTTATAGCCAAACAACCATCACTCACATCTTGAATTGTCCAATTTACATCCACATAACGAGAAAAAACAATTCCTGGCAAAGTATTAATGAGATTGGATAATTTAAGACGGTTTTCATTTAAAGCATTATTTACAGCCTCTAACTGGGCTGTGCGTTTCTCAACTCGTGCTTCTAAATTTTCATTAGCTTCTTTCAGCGCCTGTTGATATTCCTTTTGTTGGTAATCAATTGCATTAAGATATTTAGCATTCCACCAAACTATTCCACCTAACACAAAGATATTCACAATTGCTCTAATTACAAATCCCACCTCTGGGGGAAATATATTATTGCGATTGGCTAATACAAATAATGCTGTATTCAAAATAGGAGTGCCAATAATTACGGGCAAGAGGCTACGAATAATGACTCCACCTAAGTAAGGACTCATTGCTACCTTCATCCAACCCCCTTGAGGACAAGCTAACAAAACTGCTATCCCTAGTAATATAAAAGCCACACTTGTATGCAGTGCCATACTAGTAAACGGCATCAGATAATAGAATTTACGAATCCCCAATCCGTAGCCTAAAAGTCCTAACATGGCTATTAAAGAACTTCCTAAAGCTAGACTTTGGGCAATACTAATCGTTCGTTTTGACAAAAGAATTAGGGCTAAACCCAGCCAAAAAAAGCAAAGGGCTGTATTTGGTGCCATCCTTCCTGGACTAGAAGTAGCAACAGCATTTATTGATTCCTGAATCAGTAATTGATCAATTCTTAAATTAATGTTGAAGCCATACTGAATGAGTGTCAATAAACCAATTAACGCCACAATAACTGCTAAAATCTGGGACAGTAATTGAGGAACAAATAATTTCCGTTGACGAGGCTGATGCCACAACCACAAGGAAATTCCACTCAACAGAAACCCCAAAGCCGTGTTGACTTTCATTGTCACCAGTCCCGGTAACACACTCTTGAAAACTGGCAAATCAAAAATCCATCCTAGTAAAACAACAAAACCAATCAAAGCTGTGATGATTCCCAGTTTTACTGAAAGGTTACGAGTTAATGAATTAAGCTTCATAGATGAACCAGTCATATCGTGTTCGGTTCAAGATTTATAATTAAGTAATTAAGTGAAGCTGATATCAGGTTAATCTTATCCTGCTGAGGAAATGGTCATATCAGCAAGTTTATAAGAACTTGATCTTTTTTTTACTATACAACAAGTGCTTATAATTCTACATTATATGTAATAGCAAATGTAGCTTAAGTTTAAGCCTAGCTTGCAATCTATCTTTAGGTCTATTTTTGGAAAATAAAAAAAATTATGTTTACCTAAAAAACCTCTCCCCCACAGGAAGAGAGGTTGTGAACAGAAGAATAGGGGAAAGGTCTCTTTTTCCTTCCCTATTTCTAATTAGCAAACAAGTCTAAATCTGTAACAGCACCGACACTACTAGAAGCTACTAATTTGGCATATTTCGCCAAAACGCCTTTAGTATAACGGGGTGCTGGGGGTTGCCACTTAGCACGACGACTGTCTAATTCTGCATCTGATACATTAACTTGTAATAGACGAGCATTGGCATCTATGGTGACGCTATCACCTTCTTCTACAAGTCCAATATTTCCACCTACGGCTGCTTCTGGGGCGACGTGTCCAACTACCATACCATAAGTACCACCGGAAAAGCGTCCGTCGGTAATTAATCCCACTGAATCACCTAAACCAGCACCGATAATGGCGGAAGTGGGAGCAAGCATTTCTCGCATTCCGGGGCCACCTTTGGGTCCTTCGTAACGAATAATAATCACATCACCGGCTTTGATTTTCCCTGCCAAAATCGCATCTAAGCAAGATTCTTCAGATTCAAATACTCTTGCTGGTCCTGTAATTACGGGCTTTTTCACACCTGTAATTTTGGCAACTGCACCTTCTGTGGCTAAGTTACCTTTGAGAATGGCTAGATGTCCTTGTGCGTACATAGGGTTATCCCAAGGACGAATTACATCTTGGTCTGTGCGTGGTTCTGCGGGGATATCGGCTAGGACTTCAGCTACAGTTTGCCCGGAAATAGTGAGACAATCACCATGTAATAAGTTATGTTCTAGTAACATTTTCATAACTTGGGGAATACCACCAGCTTTGTGTAAATCTGTGGCGACATATTTACCACTGGGTTTCAAATCACACAATACGGGGACACGTCCGCGAATAGTTTCAAAGTCATCTAAATTTAGTTCTACACCAGCTGCACGAGCGATCGCTAAAAAATGTAAAACTGCATTGGTAGAACCACCAACGGCCATAATTACCGAAATGGCATTTTCGATAGATTTGCGGGTGATAATTTGCAGAGGTAATATCTGCTTACGAATAGCTTCGACTAAAACAAAGGCAGATTTTTCCGTACTGTCGGCTTTTTCGGCATCTTCTGCGGCCATGGTGGAAGAGTAGGGTAAACTCATTCCCAATGCTTCAAAGGCTGAAGACATGGTGTTAGCTGTGAACATTCCCCCACAGGAACCAGCACCAGGACAAGCACGACTTTCAATTGCTAAAAGTTCCGCTTCGTCAATTTTGCCGGCGCTGTGTTGACCAACTGCTTCAAATGAACTCACAACGGTTAAGTCTTTACCATTGTAGTGTCCGGGTTTGATTGTGCCACCATAAACAAAGATAGCAGGGATATTCATGCGAGCGATCGCTAACATTGCCCCTGGCATATTTTTATCACAACCACCAATGGCCAGCACACCATCCATACTTTGACCTGTACAGGCAGTTTCAATGGCATCTGCAATTACTTCCCGTGACACTAGGGAATATTTCATCCCTTCGGTTCCCATCGAAATCCCATCACTAATGGTAATCGTACCGAAAATTTGAGGCATTGCGCCGGCATTTTTGACGCTACTTTCTGCCCTTTGTGCCAGTTGATTAATCCCCATATTACAGGGAGTGATGGTACTGTAACCATTGGCAATACCGACAATGGCTTTGTTGAAATCTTCATCTTTGAAACCAACTGCTCGTAGCATAGCCCGATTAGGCGATCGCTGTACACCTTGGGTAACAACTTTACTTTTTAAATTTTCCGGCATTGTTTTTTCACTCATTATCATTACTCAATTAAATCTCTGTACGAGTATGATATGTATACTTTTTTGAGATGTCCAATATATATTTATGTAAAATTAAGACTTATAAAATATCATAAATATGGAACTACGACACCTGCGCTACTTTATCGCTGTAGCTGAGGAATTGCATTTCAGTAAAGCCGCAGAAAAACTGCACATAGCTCAACCGCCTCTCAGTCAACAAATCCAGCAGCTAGAAGCAGAATTAGGCGTAAAACTTTTTGATCGCAAAACGAAGCGACAAGTACAGCTAACAGAAGCTGGAAAGGTATTTTTACAAGAAGCTTATCAACTACTGGTGCAACTAAAAAGCGCAGTGGCATTGACTCAAAGAACTGGCAGAGGTGAAACAGGTCAACTGCGAATAGGATTTACTAGTTTGGTAATTTACGACCTATTACCCTTGATTTTGCGAAAATTCCGCGAGCAATTTCGAGAAGTAGAAATAGAATTACTGGAATTAACTACAAGCCAACAAGAAGAAGCACTGAGAGATTCTCTGATTCAAGTAGGTTTTGGTCATCCTCCTTTAGAAGATGACACACTATCTTATGAGTGTATTCACAAGGAGACCTTAGTGGTGGCTTTGTCGTCAACTCATTCATTGGCTCAAAAAGATTATATCTCAGTGCGATCGCTCCTAAATGAATCTTTGATCATGTTTCCTCGTTATTTAGCACCAGGACTTTATGATCGCATTATGAGCCTTTTTCACCAGGCAAATTTTAGCCCTAACATTACTCAAGAAGCGATTCAAATGCAAACAATTATTGGCCTGGTATCGGCTGGAATGGGTGTGGCCATTACACCATCTTCTTTACAGAACCTGCAAAGGTCTGGTGTAGTTTATCGTCCGATTTTGGAAGAAGTACCCTTAATAGAAACTGCTATGATCTGGCAGCAAGGCAGTTTAACGCCTATTGTCGAGAATTTTTTAAAATGTACTCAAGAGTTTATGGCTGGTAATTTGGTGATTGGTAATTGGTGATTGGTAATTGGTGATTGGTAATTGGTGATTGGTAATTGGTAATTGGTAATTGGTAATTGGTAATTGGTAATTGGTAATTGGTAATTGGTAATTGTTCAGAGGGAACAGGAAGCAACTCTTAACAGAAAAAACTCATGTTTAAAAACATGAGATTGAAATAATGACACTGTTTTTTTCGTGTCACTCTCCTTGTAAAAACATCCTTTTTTTTGACTGAGCTTTAAACTCTTAAACTTTAGTTTTTTATTTGTTCCCTGTTCCCTGTTCCCTGTTCCCTGTTCCCTGTTCCCTTCTTTTGTAATTGGTAATTGGTAATTGTTGATTGGTGATAGAATCCCAGTTTTCATGGTGTTTATCCTGGAATCCTGGAAATCCTGATTCTGAACCTTTTTTCTTCCCCTATAGTCTTACACCTCTAAAAAGGCAGAAATTGCAACAACACTGAACCCAGACTACCGACAAAATCCATGAAGCTGGGTTTACCAGCACTTACTTTTTCACCATAAGGTGTTTTCACTTCCAGAATAAAAGCTTGTGCTGTTAGCGCTCCTTTAGGATTTTTTTGTTCTTCAAACAATTTTGCTGCCATTTCGGCATCTTCTAAGGCGCTTTTTCGGTCTAAGCCTTGGTAACTAGCTACACCACGGGATAAATATGCACCTGCATAGTCTGGTTTTAGTGCGATCGCTTGACTAAAATAATCAATAGCTGGTTTAAGGTTGCCTTTTTCTGCAGCTGCTACACCCCAAGCATAAAATTCTTCTGGTTTAGCAATTTGCGAAGGTATACCAATAGCACCTTGGAAGTTAACCGCATTAAGGTTAGCATCAGTCAATTCTACATTCATTAAATAGGTGTTTCCCAAATTAGCACCCGTGAGATTCGCTCCGCTGAGTTTAGCGTCACTCAAGTTAACACCAAATAAACTAGCACCACGCAAATCAGCACCACGCAAATCAGCACCACTCAAGTTTGCACGGCTGAGGTTAGCACCTGCAAGATTTGCACCGCTTAAATTGGCTCCTGATAAGTCAGCCATGACCAAACCTGCATTACGGAGGTTACAATTTTGACATTCTTTAGTTGCTAATAACTGTTTTATGGCTTCATAATTTGACGTTTGGGCGGTTGCGGGTAAGCTGATAGTTAGCAAAAGTGATGCTGTAGCCAGAATGGAGTTTTTCATAATCAGTGTCACAGTATATCTTAATCAAAACTCAATGGTAGCTGATTGAGATTTATACTTAATGATAATATGAGTAATCTAAATCAATCGACCACCGTATTTGTCTTAGACTTGGTTTGGCGACGTTGAGTCAGAGTAAAAGCCTCTTGGTGATGTGAAATAGTTTTGGCGAGCCTATAGTTAGAATTAGACCAACCTATATCAGTAAATAAGCTGAAACTAAATGTTGAAATAATTGCTAGTAATAATTTTTCTACCATCATCAACTTAATTCTCCCTCAATCAGTCAATCATCACTTAAATGTTGATTTTCTTATTGAAATATAGTTTACTATCCCATCTAAAATATAGGTGATAATTTAATCATTTATCAATGATTGAAAACCAAGGCTATTGTGATCTGTATCACCTACATTTTTTACTTATTTCTTATTTTTAATGCCTTAAAAAGGCATGATAGGGAGTTTATTTATACCTAATGGTAGAACATTAACTTCCTCCAAAAGATTGATGGAAACTTAATTAAACCATGTAGTAATTAAGTTATTGCCTGGAATAAATTCGGGAATAGTTCGAGAATAATACTTTTATATTTCTGGAGGAATATAAATATGGTTATAGGTGTAAATAGGCGTGCTGTAGGCGTATTTTCTCATCGTCGTGATGCTGAACAAGCGCTGCATGACTTAAAAAATTCAGGCTTTCCAATGGAAAAAGTTTCTATTATTGCCAAGGATAGAGATAACAAAGAAGATATTGCTGGTACACAAGTAACAGAAAAAGTTGGAGATAAGTCTGAAGAAGGAGCAAAAGTTGGGGGAATTTCTGGTGGTACGGTAGGTGGATTGACTGGCTTATTAATTGGTTTGGGGACTTTAGCAATTCCCGGCGTTGGTCCAATTATGCTGGCAGGAGGAGTAGCCACCGCCTTAGCTACAACTGTTGCAGGTGCTGGTATTGGTGCAGTAGCAGGTAGTTTAATTGGTGGTTTGATTGGCTTAGGAATTCCCGAAGAACGAGCCAGAATTTACAACGAAAGAGTCGAACAAGGAGCTTATTTAGTCATAATCGATGGTACAGACGCGGAACTGACTAGAGTAAGAGAAATTCTCCATAATCGGGGCGTTGAAGACTTTGAAGTCTATGATGCTCGTGATCTTAATAAAGATCAACCCAGTGTCGAGCGAATCAAACAAGCTGAAACAGTTCCTATGCATCACCCTGAAGAACCTCCAATCATTGTTGTTGATCATCGAGAAAAAACAGTTTAATTCTTATTCTCCAGATCCTTATTTTAAGAGCAAGATCATGAAAATTTTGCTCTTATCTCTTATCCAAGAACCGACATTTTATCTTGATATCAAGACCTACACTAATGAAAAGACTAACTTCATTCTTAATTAGTTCAATTTTACTTTTTAGCGCTGCTTGTGATAATACTTCCAAGACAGCCGTCACTGCACCTGATGCTGGAGAAGTTCCAGCAAGTCCGGCTGCACAAACCACACAAGCAGCTAAGGAAGATGCCCAAAGTGAACTCCGTAGAAGACAACTCAATTCTGATATTCGCGCTCGTGAAGAACGAAATTTAATTACTGGTGGTGATACTGATAGAGCCGCAGCCGACTTAGCAAGTGAAGTCCGCTCTAAATTAGAGGCGAATATTCCTGGTAGTGCATTAACAGTTAATGCGACTAAAGATGGTACAGTTACAGTAACAGGAACTGTGAGTCAGGAAGATCAGTTAGCAAAGATTGAACCTTTAACAAAAGAAATTAAGGGAGTGAAAAAAGTAATTGTCAAAGCTAAGACCATACCACCAAAAAGCTGAAACTATTAACAGTTATCACTACTAAGTCTGCTGATATCTTGCACCATTGACAATCACAGTAGGGCGATACTCTGCTCACAACCTAAAAATAAGCGAACCTGAAGAGACTTCTCTGTTAAAAGAGAAATTTTTTTGACTGGGGTATTTTCAGTCTAGACTGGTATATTAATTTAAGTCCAGTTACTTATCAAAACTGTTGTGGCCGCCAAATGGCAAACATTATGGAAACTCAACAACAGCAACCAGGATCAGCTAATTCCGTTTCTTCTCAAGATTTTTTAGCTCTTGAGGGTGCAGAAGCTGCAAATTTGCCAAAGCTTCCGCCAGCTAAGGAACCAGAAGCTCAATGGCAGCGAATTAACAGACAAATTTTCGACTTCTTAGCGCAGCTACCTGATTATTTAGGTAGTTTTTTGAACCAAAACAAGCAGGCTTTACTAACTGTTGTTTTAATCTTATCTGCCCTTGTGACCGTCAAAGTAGCTCTAGCAATCCTAGATGCTATTGATGATGTACCGTTGTTAGCACCTATTTTTGAGATAATTGGTTTAGTTTATGCCATCTGGTTTACTTTCCGTTATCTCATCAAAGCTGAAACACGGCAGGAATTATCGCAGAAAGTTAGTTTGCTGAAACAGCAACTTTGAGATTAAATTTTTCAGTGCTTTTGAAGATAAATTCATTAGCTAATTGAAGTTAGGGTAGGCAGTTTCTACCCTAAATTTTTTATTTAATTCAACTAAAAATAGTTGATAGCACAGCTTGGCGTAAGCCATGCTTTAGTTTTCAGTTTTTAACTCCAGCAATTTGCCATCTTCTGTAGTCATGACTTACGTAAAATCATGAATAAAATCAGCGCAGAGGACACGGAGGAATAAGAGTTTGGAAGAGTTTAGGACTTACGCACTAAGTAGGTGGGCGTTAAAAATTGTCGTTGGGGTAAGGCAGGGAGCAGGGGGCAGGGAGCAGAGGGAAAGAGGGTTTCAGCCCTATTTACTTTTCTTCACATACCTTTAAATTTTTCTGTTTACCTACTTATACAAACTTACCATGATCTGAATGAACGAAATTGCCTCGTTTTAGGCTTTGGGAATAACTTATTGAGTCATTGACTATTTTTTATATGATGAATAAATCTTTAGACAGAGAAGTTTAGTAAATATTCTTAATATATATACTTCTTTAGATAGTATATTTACTATCTCCAAAATTATAATCTAGTCTCGAAGTTATACAAAGATAACGAGGACTAAATTGATGGCTAATGAAGCAGGTAAAAAAACAATTGATTCTGCTCATCGGGTTGATTCAGATACATATGATCGAGGCATCATTCCGGCAGAAACAGCAGCACGCATAGCCAGAGAAGGAGAAAATTATAAAAAAATTCCCACGGAAGAAAAACTCTCAAGTGCGCCTACAGATGACCAAAGTAATGATGAAAGCGTCCGCACCACCGATGGTTACACAGTTGATCAAGAAGGTCTGTTGAACAACTATCCGGTAGAACCGGAAATGTATTATCAAGTTCCAGGTGATGCGCGAGAAGAACTAACCAGAGATGCAGCAGAACGCCTTAAGGAACTTCGAGAAATTAATGAACATAACCCCGGTGAATTGACAGAAAATAATGACCAACGACGTAAAGGAACTGGAATGATTTAGTAAATATTCGCTGTTCTGGGTGCAATCAAGTAATTGCACTCATTATTCACAGGAGTATTTCATTTCCACATTCAAATCGGGCAATCCTTCTAATTTTTCAGTGAGTATTTCTTCTGCTACTGATGGGACAAAAATCTTTAATCCACCTGGTATACATTTAATTTCCACAGGAGTTGTACCCACTATTTCCCCATCTATAACTATCTTTTGTGGTGGGTCAGTTGTGATTTTAAACTGTTTACTTCGCAGATAGCCAATATCATCCCGTTCCGCTGCAATACCTGTGGAAGCTGTTTGAAATAAATGGAACGTGGCAGCGATCGCACCTGCTTTACTCTCTGGAGCTACAATTGTTAAATCTAGCAATCCATCATCAAAAATAATCCCCGCTGGCCCCTGAGCTAAAACTGATGTGGGAGGTGCAGCATTTGCAACTGTCACTGCTGATGCAATAGTTCTAATTATCTTATTTTCTGTTTCAATTTCGACGGCAAATTTCTGTAAATTTTGTAGTTCTTGGATGCCTGCTAAAATATAAGCTACCATCCCAAACCGATTTTTAGCTTCCCTATCTGCTTTCTCGACTGCTCCCGCTTCAAAGCCAATACCTACCAATAAAACCATCGGTTGATCATTACAATAGGCTATATCTACTGTGCGGGTTTTACCTTGTAAAATTGTTTCACAAGCTGCGACGATTGTATTAGGAATATTTAAAGCTGAGGCAAAAGCATTTGCTGTTCCCCGTGAAATAATGCCAAAGGGAATACTTGTATTAATTACAGCCGCCGCAGCAGCGGATAAAGTTCCATCTCCCCCAGAAACAATAATCTCCTCCACTCCCCTAGCTACTGCTGCCTTTGCTAGTTCATCAGCATCTATTTCTGCGGTTGTGAAATAAATATCTAAGTCAATTTCTGGCTCTAATATTGTCCTGATTTGCTCTAATTCTAATTCTGAATTACCCTGACCTGCAACAGGATTAAAGATCAGGCAGGCTGAACGGTTCATAGGGATAAAAAATAGGTTGACTTATATATAGTATATTGCAGGTAAATATACTATCAAATTTTATTTATTTTATCTAATTTTTTCAAATCATCATCATACCATTTCACGAACTGCCTAATCCAAATTATTAGTCTCTGATTCTTTTCTCCTGCTGCCTATTTATATCAACCTAAAAGTAAGCCAGTATCAAAAGGAGAATTTTAGCTAAAATTAACCTTTTCTTGCTCATAAATTAACATTTTGATTGTTCACTGATATTGAATTCATTTTTTGCTGCAACATTTTAAACCCCCGAAAACCTGTTAATTACAGAAATTGGGGGATTATTTATGAGCAATTAAGTAAGTAGGTGTGTATAATTAAATGTAAAATAGACAAGTATCTACAATTCTTATTTTGAATTGTTAAAGATGATAGCAGTAGCTAAATAAGAGAGGAACGCTATTACACACACTCACCAGCAAAATAGTATTCTCTACTCCTGCGTCATTCACCTGAGTCACGTAATCGATACACGTATCCCTCAATGGCCAGGTGATCCACCTGTAATATTTACTACTGTTGCTGAACTGCAAGATGATGGCTACTATCTCCGACGTTTTTCTCTGGGTGAACATAGCGCTACTCATATTAATGCCCCTAATAGTTTTTACACTAATGGTACGAGTATTCATGAATACCCAGCCCAATCTCTGGTAGTACCTGCGGTAGTTATAGATATCTGTGAACAAGCAGCAGTTAATGCTGATTATCTTCTCACTATTGCTGATATTTTGACTTGGGAAGCAGAATATGGAACTATTTCCGCTGGCAGTGCCGTGCTACTTTATACAGGATGGCAAGCTAAATGGCTGAATAAAATCGCCTTCTTAAACCAAGATGAACAAGGAAATATGCATTTTCCAGGCTTTGGGAGTGATGCAACTCAGTTCTTAATAACGGAAAGGCAAATTGCTGGAGTGGGAATTGATACCCACGGCGTAGATTCAGGACAAGATACTAATTTTACTACTAATCGGTTGTTACTAGAGAAATTACAGAGAATACAGTCCCAAAACCAATCGCTTATAGTGTTAGAAAACTTGACTAATTTAGATCAATTACCACCTCAGGGTGCTACTCTAGTGATTGGTATTCTTCGCTTGCGGGGCGGTTCCGGTTCTCCTGCTGCGGTGATGGCGTTATTTTGACTTAAGCAATAATCTATACCATTTTATGAAGCTGATCAAAAAAAATCTCCGTGTTTCCGTGTGGTTTTCTAATAACAGGTATTCAACCGGAGATAATATAATTAGCCCACCGAAGCGGGCTTTGTCTGTATAGTCCCAAAACTTTATTCTGAGGACATTTTTACTTTTTCACTAAAATATATGCAGTAGCATACTCTGGTAATTCCTGAATATGCTGCCTAAATTCTTGTTGATTTTGAAAAATACCTGCCAAAAAATCGAGTTGAGCAAGATTTGGCAAAAATGCCCCACCAGTATCTGCAATTACTCCCATTTGTAAACGTTTACGTCCAGCTTGATTATACTCCATAATAATTACCCTTCCTAATCCCATATTTAACACATCTCCTGCAAAAGTTACTCCTGGTTTGATAGAAATTTTTGCATCTATTTTGTGTCCGTAACCTTTGATTTCATCAACTTTTCTAAAATACCAATAACGTTTTTGTGCTGTAGGTTTTAAGCCTTTAATATAGGATATGCCATTATTTCTATCGACATTAAAAAATGCTTTAGAACCATCTGTAAAATTAATCAAAATGGTTCCTTGCATTAATGCTTCTTCTAAACCTTCACGAGTTAAATATGCTAAAGGTTCAACTTTACCAAATTCTTTACCTCCAGGTTCATAAATACCTGACAAAACATCTTGTTTTGTATATTTCATATAAAAATTATTATTAGGTAAATTTTCTTTTAGACTATAGATTGGTACATTATAGTTAGAAGTTTTACTGCGAGAGCCAGGATGAGTAAAAACAGCATATTTTGTAATTCTTAACTTTGTCTGTTTTGGCTTTTCAGGGTTATAAGCAGACCATTTAATTACTCGAAAATTGGCATTAATAAAATTTGGATCTTGTAACCGAGTGACACGATTATTACTAATATCTTCCTGTAAAACCGTAATCATAAAATCTAAAGTCTTGAGAATATCTTCTAACGTGACTCCTTGACTTAGTAGGAGTCCATTTCGAGAAATATCAGGGTCTTTTTGGGCATAATCTTGGAAATATTTTCTAGTATTTGTCAGAACTGTTAATAAATCTGTTTGATTAAAATTAACTTTGGTAGTTGGTAAGTTGACAGCTTTTAAAACATGATTACCATTTACACTATATTGATATTTTTTCCACTCATCAACAACAGAATAGAATACGGATGTGTTTTTAGATTTTTGGGTGATATTTAGATCCGATATTTGCTGATTGATAAAATTACTACTCGGCGCTTTAGTCAGGTAAGTTTGAGATTGAGGAGTATTTAAAGGCTGAATAAAAGCTAAATTAGGTGTAACTTGTTGTTGCTGAATTAGCGGCTTATTAACAGACTGTGAAGCTAGATAGTTATTAGCTAAATTAACCAGTACTAAACTGACAATACCTGCTGTGATTTGAAATTTCTGATTGGAGAGGATATTCATAAGTCTAAGTTAGGAAATTAATTTCTAAATTTGTTTGTATGCTCAAGGCAAAAGCACTTTATAGGCTATTATACCTCGGTATTATTAATTACTTTTATTTTGTGAAAAAGCAATTAATAACCTTAATTATTAACAGATAAACTTAGATTTTGCACTAATTTTTTTTAGATATTTATGAAAATTTATTGATATCTTGACAAAATCCATAAATGCTTAATTTATATCTATATAATCTAAATCTAAACAACAAAATATTTGTTGGCTATTTTGATACTTTTGTTACTATATTTTTCATAATTTATGCTATTAATATTTCCTGTTTTATTGATTGTAAAAACACTATAAATTATTTTTTGTGAGTGTATGGTATTTGTAGAAATATTCTTATAAATAACAATAAGTTGATTAGTTAAAGAAAAAACCAAGCAGTTAAAAAAATCGCTCTTTTTTGAAGAGATATGTATCGAATCAAAGAAGAAATTTGCGATATATTTGACAGTTAAATAACCAGTGATGAAGCCTTAAATAAATTTCTAGAATGGACAGAAATAGCTGATAAATAATTCCCCAAAAAAGGTTTTAACCGTAATTGTCTCACTTCATCTTGCCGATCACACTTTTATTTGGTAGAGTGGACAGGATCGCTTTTTATTATGACAATGGATATTAAAGGGTACATATATACCTTTTGTCAAGTATGGGTTTGGTAAGGTTGCGAATTCGTGAGTTTGCCTCGGAAAAAGGCTGGACGCTGAAAGAATTGTCTGACCGTTCCGGGGTAGGCTACAGTGCGCTGAAGGTTTATGCCCGTTCTCCTGGCTTGGCAACTGTTGACGTTACAGCTTTAGACAAGTTGGCACGGACGTTTGAAGTTTTGATTGAAGATTTATATGAAGTGGTAGAAGATTAGGATATGTCCCCAGTTCCTAGTCTCCAATAAGAGTGCGATCGCTGACGGTATTGGGGACAATCACACGATAAAATTCTAAAACAATAAATTGTACTCAAGGTCTAAATGGCAGAAACACTATTTTTTAACGCCCTACGGGAAGCCATTGATGAAGAAATGGCGCGTGACTCTAGCGTATTCGTTCTTGGTGAAGACGTAGGACAGTACGGAGGTTCCTATAAAGTAACCAAAGACCTATATCAAAAGTATGGCGAACTCAGAGTTTTAGACACCCCTATTGCCGAAAATAGCTTTACAGGGTTGGCTGTAGGAGCCGCAATGACGGGGTTAAGACCTATCATTGAAGGTATGAATATGGGCTTTTTGCTATTAGCCTTCAACCAAATCTCTAACAACGCTGGTATGTTGCGCTACACTTCTGGCGGTAACTTTAAAATTCCTATGGTCATTCGTGGTCCAGGTGGTGTAGGTAGACAGCTAGGTGCAGAACATTCTCAGCGACTAGAAGCTTATTTCCAAGCCGTTCCAGGGTTAAAGATTGTTGCTTGTTCCACACCTTACAACGCCAAAGGACTACTCAAAGCCGCAATCCGCGATGATAATCCCGTGTTATTTTTTGAACACGTTTTGCTTTATAACTTAAAAGAAAATCTGCCAGAAACAGAATATGTACTACCACTGGATAAAGCAGAAGTAGTCCGTCAAGGGAAAGATGTGACGATTTTGACCTATTCTCGGATGCGGTATCATGTACTGCAAGCCGTAAAAACTTTGGAAAAACAAGGATACGATCCAGAAGTTATTGATTTGATATCTCTCAAACCTCTAGATTTTGATACCATTGGCGCATCAATACGGAAAACCCACCGTGTGATTATTGTCGAAGAGTGCATGAGAACTGGAGGTATTGGCGCAGAATTAACCGCTTCTATCAATGATCGCTTATTTGACGAATTAGATGCCCCGGTACTGCGGCTTTCTTCCCAAGATATACCCACACCTTACAACGGTAATCTTGAGCGTTTAACAATTATCCAACCAGAGCAAATCGTCGAAGCAGTCCAAAAAATGGTAGCTTTGCGAGTTTAGGTAATTGGTGATGGGTAATGCAATTTTGAAAATTCTTTCTCTTGCCTGTTACCTGTCACCTGTTCCCTGTTCCCTATCAAAACTTCTACTCACAACGGGATCAAAGAACGCTATTATAGCATTTGTCAGTTGTGAGTGATAGTATGCAAAGACAGCGATCGCTATTAGCGTTGATTATAGTTTTGGTCATTGCCGCTATTGCGGTGATTGCGACAATTCCCGTACCATTGGGGCTGGACTTGCGGGGCGGCTCACAGCTTACAATTCAGGTGAAACCAACAGCGGAAATTAAGCAAATCACCGAAAGAGAATTGGAGGCCGTGAAGAAGGTGGTGGAAGGACGAATTAATGGTTTAGGTGTTTCGGAACCAGTAATTCAAACTGTAGGTTTAGATAAAATATTAGTACAACTGCCGGGTGTGAATGACCCAGAACAAGCAGAAAGGGTACTAGGGGGTACAGCTCAGTTAGAATTTAAGACTCAAAAACCAAATACAGAAACTCAAGTTTTAGCCCTGCAAGTATCACGCTCCGAACTCAAAGCTAAACAAGAAGAGTTGAGAAAGAGTGGTGACAAAGAGGCAATTGCTAAAAATCAGGAAGATATCAAGAAAAGCAATCAAGCCCTTGTAGAATTATTTGAAAGTACCAACCCACCACTTACAGGTAAATACCTCAAAGATGCCTACGGTGAACCCACTCAACAGGGTGGCAGTTGGAATGTTGCTATTCGTTTTGATGAACAGGGTGGTAAACTTTTTGCGGATTTGACTAAAACCCTAGCGGGAACTGGACGCGGTATCGGTATTTTTCTGGACAATGAACTCATTAGTTCTCCTACCGTGGGTGCAGAGTTTGCTACAGCAGGAATTACAGGCGGTTCTGCGGTGATTACAGGTCGGTTTCAAGCCCAAGAAGCTAACAACTTAGGTGTGCAGTTACGAGGTGGCGCGTTACCTGTACCTGTAGAAATTGCTGAAAGACGGACAGTAGGAGCAACTTTAGGTAAAGACAGTATTCAGCGCAGCATTTACGCTGGTATCGGTGGTCTGACTTTAGTATTTATTTTTATGGTTTTGTACTATAGACTACCAGGACTTATTGCTGATTTATCGCTCGTGATCTACTCGCTTCTGACTTGGGCTGCTTTTTGTTTATTGGGTATCACCCTGACCTTACCGGGAATTGCTGGTTTTATTCTCAGTATTGGTATGGCTGTAGATGCTAACGTGTTAATTTTTGAACGGACAAGGGAAGAATTGCAAGCAGGTAAATCTTTATATCGTTCTGTAGAATCTGGTTTTTACAGGGCATTTTCCAGTATTTTAGACAGTAATGTTACTACCTGGATTGCTTGTGCAGCACTGTTTTGGTTAGGTTCAGGATTAGTAAAAGGCTTTGCTCTCACTTTAGCTTTAGGGGTAGCAGTGAGTATGTTTACAGCCATTACCTGTAGTCGCACATTAATGTTTTTGGCTATTTCCATTCCTGCTTGGCGGAAAACAGAACTTTATTGTCCTAATGTGCCAAAAGTGAATAAAGCAGAGGTAGCTCAATGAAACTAAGTATTAACAAAGCGCGATCGCTCTGGTGGAGTATTTCGGCTGCTATCATTCTTAGCGGTATCGTCTCAATGGTGATTTCTTGGCAAACACCAGGTATCAAAGCACCTCTACGCCCCAGTTTAGATTTTATCGGTGGGACACGATTGCAGCTAGTCCGAGACTGTAGTCTACCTAATAACTGTGACCAACCAATAGATATCAACGCCGTTCGGGAAGTTGCTAAATCACAAGGACTTGGAGATAGTAGCATCCAATTAATTTCCGAAAATGGTAAAGAAAATGGCATTACCATTCGCACAAAAAACTTGGAGACTGACCAGCGTAGCAAGTTGCAAAACGCCTTAAGCGAAAAAGTTGGTACTTTCGACCCGCAAAAAAACCAAATTGACTCTGTAGGACCGACTTTAGGAAAAGAGTTATTTAGGTCGGGAATCTTAGCTCTGATAGTTTCCTTTGTGGGTATTACTATCTATATGAGTTTCCGTTTCCAGTTAGACTATGCCCTGTTTGCGATTGTGGCTCTGTTCCACGATATTTTAATCACAGTTGGCATATTCTCAATTTTGGGATTAGTTGCAGGTATAGAAGTAGATAGTCTTTTTATTGTCGCGTTGCTGACCATCACAGGTTTCTCAGTTAACGATACTGTGGTAATTTATGACCGGATTCGGGAAACTCTCAAACTCAATCCCGAACGTCCCATTGCGGAAATTGTTGATGATGCTGTTAACCAAACTTTATCTAGGTCAATCAACACGACTTTAACAACCTTACTGACATTATCTGCTATCTTCCTATTTGGTGGAGAAACACTGCATTATTTCTCTTTGGCTCTAATTATTGGCTTTATTATGGGGGCTTATTCCAGTATTTTCATCGCCAGTACACTATTAACTTGGTGGCGAGAGCGCACAGAAACATCTACAATTGAAGCAATTAATACAACCGTTAGTTCTCAAGATAGTTAGCTCAGGAATTAGTTCAAAATAGGATTAATATAATTCGTAATTCTTAAATTAGGAAAATTTCCCCTAATTCTTGTGAATTCCCTGCATTCCCAGCTTCTTGCTATATTGTAGTTTTATTGTCCTATGGCTCAACAGGAAGAACCACTAATTCATAACTCAAGCTTTGAAAAATCTGAAGCTTCTTTTATTCGCCAAGTAGAAAGGTTACACCAATTAACAGTATATGGCAGATGGTTATTTGCTGGCTGTGCTTGGCTCTTGATAGCACCGGCTTGCTTGTGGAATTTACGTGCAGAAATTGCATTGTGGCAACAATATTTTACTTGGGTAGCAGTGCGATATGGACTCTTTTTTCATCCACTAGCTACTCTAGGTTTATCCTTTTGTATTGCGGTAACTGTTTCTGTTTTAGTTTGGCAAAGTCGGAATATTCTTTGGGGACTACCACAAAAAGAACAGCAACGCTTAGAAATACAAGTTTGTCGAATCCGTCAGCAGGGTACTACTCATCCGCTTTGGAAGTGGGTTTGTCAGTGAATAGGCAAAAGGAAGGAGTTTTTTGAATTTTTGAGTTGCATATACATATACAGCTTCAGTTATTTCAAGCTAAATATGACATAACAAAAGTCCAGATACTGCTATAGTTGGGTGTCTAAACATGAACTATTCTCATATTCACTTTAGAGAGCAGCGTAGTTACACCACAGGAAAACACGCTTCAGAAATTGATCTTTACCAACTTCAGAACCTGTTTAATATTGCAGCTTTTTGGGCAACAGAGCGTAGTATTGAGGATTTAGGTATAGCTATTGCCAATAGTGAACCAGTGATTTCTGTGTGGGATAAAGAGCAATTAATTGGCTTTGCTAGAGCAACTTCTGATGGCATCTATCGCGCTACAATTTGGGATGTTGTCATCCACCCAAAGTATCAAGGTAATGGACTAGGAATTAAGTTAGTAGAAACCGTTTTGAGTCATCCACGAATGCAAGTAGAACGTGTTTATCTGATGACTACACATCAACAGGCATTTTACGAAAAGATTGGTTTTCAAACTAATAGCACAACCACAATGGTGTTATGTAATCAGCCTAGTTTTCCTGTTCTTGGGGGGACTGAAGAAATTCAGCTTCAGGAGTCGCTAGGGGGATAGAGACTTGTAACCTAGTCCAATCTTGCGTTATTTCTTGGGTGATGGGAGATGTGATCACTTCTAGTTTTCCTCCCATCACTGCTAATAATCTTTGGTTGAGTAATAGTTTCATTCCTGGTGACAAATCGGTATTTTTCTGATCTGTAGTCTTTTCAAGTGCAATCAAATCGATAGGCTCATTAGATATTACAGCATGAGTCGGCACATCTAACCAGATATAAACACAATTATTTTCAGGTACAACACTAGTAGAAAGACAAATATTACCTTCTTCCATCTGAGAAATTGTAGTGTCTACTAAATTTAGCAATATTTGGCGTAGCCAACGCATATCTGCTAGAACATAAATTTCCGATTCTGGAAGTGACACAGTAAAAGGATAATTACGATTAGCTGCTAATACATAAGTTGATTTATGAACTTCTTGTAAAACTTGAGTTAGCTGTATGGACTGAATTTCTAAGTTGTTTGTCCCATGTTCTGTTCTAGCAATGCTGAGAATTTCATCAATCATTTTCAGCAATTTTAGCGATCGCTCATAAGCTTGGGCGACAAATTCCCTTTCCTCTGCTGGATTTTCGCATAAATCATGCAATATTAGCTGATGTAGTCCTATTAAACCATTGAGTGGCGATCGCAATTCATGGGTAGTTCTAGCTAAAAAACCGGCTTTAAACTGACTCATTTCCCTAGCCATTTCGTAGGCTAATTGAGTTTTGTTTAATTCTGCTAAAATTTCTGCAATTTTAGTTTCCTGCTGTTGTGGGGTAATTGGTGCAGGGCTGGATGGAGATTTTGATGACTGTAGGAAGAATTTACAAAAACCTATGCCTATGCCTATTCCTAATCCCATATATAACCAATTAATAAAATTCATAATTTTTTTTAATTCTATTTCTCATATAAATCCAATTTAATAGAACCTTGTCGCAAAATCTGCCAATCATTTCCTGTCCATTTAGCAACAGTAGAAGGTATTCCGAAACCTTGATATTCTGTCGATTCTAAAGTTAAAACTTCTGGAAAATTAACTTCTATTTCGGCTCTATTTTCTAAAGCCGGTTGTCCTGACAGATTGACGCTAGTTGTAGCCATTAGTCCAGTTTGCGCCAAAATAGTTTGAGCAACTTGATGATTTGGGACTCTAATTCCAATAGTATTGGGATTAGTAGGATTCATGACTGTAGGCACTTTATTACTAGCTGGTAAAACCAAAGTTAACGCACCAGGCCAATATTTACTAACTACTTCTTGCCAAATTTTATATTCAATATCGCTACCTTGAACATAATCCCATAAATCTTCAGCTTTAGCAGCCATTAAAATCAAAGGTTTATCAAAACTTCTTTGTTTAGCAGCATAAATCAATTCTGCTTGTGTGGGTATGGTGGCTAGTGCGGGTACAGTATCTGTGGGGAAGCTGATTAATTTTCCAACTTTGGCAGCGTCTATCAGGACTTCTAGAGAAACATTCATAAAATATCAGCAAATTTCTTCTTATTTATGTTGCAGATAAACCCGTAGAGACAGGTTTTGTCTGTGTAGCTGTGCTAAAATTACTTACAACTCAATTAACTTAAAACCCCAAATTTTTAAAACAGTAGTGGCTAATTCTGGATCTACTCCATCATAAGCCTCCCATTCAGACTGTGGATCTTTAGGATGTCCATCACCTACATGACCTGCAACTTTTATGACTGGAACACCTACTAAATAATCACGTTCCATTCCTTTGGGGAGAGCTAGTTGGATTTTACGTCCTATGAACTTCGATGCACTGGATTTAGCTACAGATTCACGAACTAAACAAATATCACCAGCAGTCCCCCAAGTAGTTTGGTAGATGTGGAGAAACGATATATAACTTTCTGGTTTGATGGCTCTTTTGAGAACTTGCATTATCTAATCCTTACTTGTCGTTTGTGGTTCCAGAATTTCATTAAACACTCATCAGAAAAAACTACAGCTTTCCATGCTAGACAAGGTTTCTATGATAATTTCTTCCTTATAATAAAATAAAATAAGGGGTTTGAACCCCTTGTAAGAATTTTAAAATTTAGGCTTAAGCTGACTATCATTTAATCTCTATTACTGCATCTGTATCTTTGTGCGTTTTTATAACACTACGGATTATGTAATTTCAAAGCACGTCAGCTTACTAGTGAGTTACGCCGGTGTAAATTGTAATGATACACCGTTCATACAGTAGCGAAGACCGGTTGGTTGAGGTCCATCATTGAAGACATGACCTAAATGACCACCACAATTACTGCAATGTACTTCAATTCTAGTCATAAAAAATGACCGATCTGTGGTGGTAGCGATCGCACCCTCAATCGGTTTAAAAAAGCTCGGCCAGCCCGTACCACTGTCAAACTTGGTTTCTGAGGTAAACAAAGCCTGTCCACACCCAGCACAAACATAAGTACCGGGGGCATAATTTTTGTCTAGGGGGCTAGTGTGGGCGCGTTCTGTGCCATGTTTCCGCAACACCTGAAACTGTTCCGGTGTTAAAATCGATTTCCACTCGTTTTCAGGTTTTGTCACTGCAAACTCAGTTTGAGATGCCATAGTTTTTGAACTCCAATTAATATAACGTGAAAAAAAGGCGGTACCAACTAAGATGGCACTAATTTGCAAAAAATGGCGTTTGTCCATATGTCTATTATTTGCTATTTTTCCCTGATCGGGTTAACCAACTTTAACCAAAGTTACCTAAGGCTGGCTGACATAACTATTCAGTGGACAAAGCTAACTGATAAACTTTTTTGCCACTTGCCTTCTGCTTCTTGCACTAGCATCAGCGATCGCTCTGAGAAATACCTGAGATAATAATTAAAATTTGCTAAAAAACAGTAAGAAATATAGAAAGTGAAGCGATCGCATCAACATAGATCAGTTATTCTGAAGTATCTTTGTCTACAGTTATAGCAGGTGACAGGAAGTGACAGGCGACAGTCTGAAAAGTCTATTGCTATATCAACTTAAACATCAGAACTGCAACACTAATGTGCCAACTGCTGGGAATGAACTGCAATGTACCAACGGATATTTGCTTTTCCTTTGAAGGGTTTTCTGCGCGGGGAGGCAAAACCGATGAACATAGTGATGGTTGGGGCATTGCTTTTTTTGAAGGTAAAGGATGCCGGATATTTCTGGATGCCAAACCCTCGATAGATTCTCCATTAGCGGAGTTAGTCCGGCGCTATCCCATCCACTCTACCCATGTAATTGCCCATATCCGTAAAGCTACTCAAGGTGAAGTCACTCTCGAAAACTGTCATCCTTTCCGTCGAGAACTGTGGGGAAGGTATTGGGTATTTGCCCACAATGGTAACTTGCCAGATTTTTCGGTTGAAAATAATGGTTTTTTTCAACCTGTAGGTGACACAGATAGCGAACAGGCATTTTGCTTGATGCTTAACACTTTACGAGAAAATTTTCCTCAAGGACAGCCACCTTTAGAAGAACTTTACCAAATACTGGGTAAAATTACCGAGCAAATATCCTCAATAGGTGTTTTCAACTATCTATTATCAGATGGAGAACATTTCTTTACTCATTGCTCAACCAAGCTCTGCTACATTATCAGACAAGCACCTTTTGCAAATGCTCACTTAATTGATGAAGATATGACTGTGGATTTTAGTGAGTTAACAACCCAGCGTGATCGCGTGGCTGTTATCGCTACTACACCCCTTACTGATAACGAAGTTTGGACACCAATCCCACCAGGAGAATTATTAGTATTTCAGGATGGTTTACCACTCAAATTCAGGTAATTTGTTTAAGAGAATATTTTAATCATGAACGACCAACTCAGATATATTTATCTCTGGTGATTTAATCTGTAAATGCTTATGAACTATCTGCATGACTTTGTCATTATAAATAGGTTTGTTCATAAAACCATTCGCTCCAAATACCTTAGACCTAAATCTATCAAAAACACCTTCACTACCTGTTAAGATAATAATTGGTGTATTAGCAAAACAAGAACAGCGTCGCAATTGTTCACAAATTTGATAACCACTATTAAGTGGCATAATCAAATCCAAAAATATCATGTTTGGTCTATGCTGAATTAATGTCGGTAGAGCTTCTAAAGTATCTTGAATACCAATAAATCTCATTCCGTTAGATACAATAATACGCTCTAATATTTTACACACTAAAATACTATCATCAATACAGGCAATGAGAGGAGTATTTTTTTGATCTAGCTGTTTATTATGTTTATAATTAAGGCTGTTTTGAAGTGCTGTTATTGATGATGGCAAATCAGGTATTTCTATAAGTTCAACAATTCCTTTATCTATAAATAGCCTCAATGAATTAGTGACAGCCAAAACACTTTTATTCATTTTTACAGCTAAATCCCATAGGGTATGTTGGCCATTTATTAATCTCTCAAAGTTTGTGTAAAAACCTTTACTTACTTCTTGTCTGAGTTTTTCAGGATTTTTTATAATTGGTGCTAAATTAGGAGAAATTCTCTTTAAACCAGCTTCTGACCAATCATACCAAGCATCTTGCATTTCCTTAATAAACATATTTGTACTTGTGGAAATCATCAGTGCTTTGAAAATTGTATCTTGGTTGATTTCACAACTTAAATGAGCAACACTTGCTTGTTGTGCTAAATCAAATAAAATTTCCCCTACAGTATTTGTAACAAAATCATTAAATTGTTCTTGCTTGATCTGACGTGTGTGATATAAATTTTCTAGCAGTAGATAATCCCAATAATCAACTAAGATATTTTCATCCCGTAGTTCAATTTTGTTAATATTAATTTCTGGGCAAATTAAATTCATATTTCTTAGCCAACGTCTACGAGGATGTAATCCTCCTGTTGCCCAAACTATCTGTCCTAATTGATAATAGAAATTCCAGTTAGTTCCCTGTAAATCCTGAATACATAGCTTTCCATTGTATTGCAATAGACTACATTTTTTAAATTCTTGCAATAATGTATCCAATTTCATGATTTTTTAGCTAATCCATGAACTATTTACTTGTATCATTTATTTCTAAAGTATAAATACTTTTTAGATTAACTTTAGTTTAAGTTTAGGTAATTAAGTATGAATTTATAAAAAAATGTTAATTTAATGATGTTTGCTCTTTATATAAGCAATATAAACGATAGCATACATTATAGTAATATAAAAATCCGTATAAACACTTTAATTGTTTGTTTATCACTACACACTACTAATACACACATATTGCGTATACCTCTCATAAAGTATCCATCCGAATAATTATCACTAGGGCTAATACGGATACGCAGAGATGGGTTGAGTTTTTTTTGAGAAGTAATTAAGTAGTAAATTAAGTAGTAGGGGCTAAAGCCCTATCAAACCTGGTAAGAGAGGGATAAATCGCTCTCTACGACAAAAATTCTGCGCGTACTCAGAAAAAATAAAGGTTTATAGGACTTACGCACTGTACGAATCTGCCATGATGTGAATGAACGAAATTGCGTCGTTTTCGCCTTTGGGAATAACTTATTGAGTAAGGTGCGTCAGATAGAGAGAATCTGTTTTTTGTGAAAATATCGTGTCTGACGCACCCTACAAGAAATATAATTCATATTACATATTTGAGGAATCTTGTCAATGCGTAAGTCCTAGTTTAGTACTATTTCTGGAAAGTATTGGTATTTTTCAGAAATTTAAAATATCTAAAGATTTTTCTATTTCTAAATCTAAAATTCTAGCACGTGTATCTTGATATTCTGCTAACTTTCCTTCTTGCCAATATAAGTCTGCTGCTTTCTGAAAATCCTCAATCGCTCCCTGCTTTTCTCCTATTCCCAATCTGGCATTACCACGATTATAATAAGCATCTGTATAATTAAAATTGATTTTAATCACTATGCTAAAGTCATCTATAGCCGCCTCATAGTTTCCTAAATCTGAATTGGCATTACCTCGGTTATAATAAGCATCAACATCATGAGAATTAATTTGGATTGCCTGAGTATAATCTGCAATTGCACCTTCAAAGTCTCCTAAATCAGAACGAGTATCACCTCTATTTTTATAAGCAATGGCATCATCAGGAGCAATTTTAGTATGAATTAATTTTTGCTGATTATCTAGAATATAGCGATCAATTCCTCCATTTTTGTAATTAGTGGCATAATGAGGATTAATTTTAATTGCCTGAGTGTAATCCTCAATTGCTCCTTGATTATCGCCAATCTGAGAACGAGCATCACCACGGTTTTTGTAATTAGTGGCAATATCAGGATTAATTCTGATTGCTTGGGTATAATCTGCAATTGCCGCTTGATATTTACTTAGTTGATAATAAGCTAAACCTCTTTTATGATAAGCTTTACCATTATTAATGTCAATATTAATAGCCTGATTGTAATTTGCAATTGCTGCTTGAGAATCCCCTAATTGATAATAAACTAAACCCAGTCTATAATAAATATCAGCATCATAAGGTTTAAGTTTTAAGGCTTGATTGTAGTTATTAATTGCGGCTGCATACTCGCCTTTCCTGAAATATTGATCACCTGTTTTTATATAATTGATATGTAAATCTGGTGCTGAAAGTTTATGTATTTCTAGTGGCAAATTTGGCTTAAATAATTGCTGAGTAGATAGAGTTTTTTCTGGTTTAAGTGCATGATTATCATGCTTGTTAGAAGCCTGTAATTGTTCTAGATAGTACCATAAACCTCCAGCATATAGCAATTGACTTATGCCAAAAGAAATTTTTCCAGTTTTCAATTTAATCATTTGAGTAGGGAGAAATCCAGCTAAAAAAAGGTGATATTTAGATTGGGCTTCATGTACTTCTTCTTGAATCAAAATACAGATGATAACCGCATTTTTGGCTACTTCTTCTGAACCAACTGACCATCTAACTTTCTCAATAGTACCGTGACGAGATTTGACTTCAAGGCCAATAGAAGAGTCAGATGTGAGAGTAAAATCACTTTTCCCATCACCACCTAACCGTTTTTCATAATCAATTTCAGTAATAAAATCTGCTAAACGTTCTTTGACTACTTCTTCTCCTAATTTACCTTTCAGATTATTAATAAAAACATCACGAACTGGTGAAGTGCGCTTATATTTTTCCGCCATTAACCAGCAAAAATCTCTTAATGTTTTTAATCTTTCTCCAGATATGATAGTTAATTCACTATGTTGACTTGGGGTTTCACAGTGAAGTAAACTACCAGATGTTAATCTTTTCAGAAAGTCAGACTGTAGCGATCGCAGCAGGGTAATCCAATCCATTTATTATAGTTCTGCGTTACTTTGTTTGACTTATTGTATGAAAATATGTGATTTGCGTAAATACATAGCACCCTATCTTCCTTATTTGGTAGGTTGATCTGTTTCATGTAAGACTTATTGTAGATACTTGTAAATGAAACTCTATGATAAGATTGAGTGTAAGCTTTTGCTATAGCTTGTAATTGCAGATAGCAGTAAATTTTAACTTTGACAAACCTTTGTTAATTAGTATGAATATCACTACACAACCAGTCTCCGAAAGAATAGGTCAACAAATTGTTAACGTAGATAATACAAGCATCTGGGAAATAGACAGAGAAACAATTATTAGCCTATATCAGGAATATGGGGTTCTTCTATTGAGAGGATTTGCAACTGATGCTGACATTTTTAGAGAATTTAGCAATTTATTCAGTACTGATTTTTTAGATTATGCTGGGGGTGCTTTCAATAGAAGGGTAATTAATGGAGATAATACCCTTTTAAGTGTCAATGATTTCCAGACAGAGATTAAGTTGCATGGAGAAATGTACTATCAGAAAAATATTCCTTTGATGTTATGGTTTTTCTGTGCTAATCCTGCTTCAAAAGATGGGGAAACAACTGTGTGTGATGGTAGGCAATTTTTTGCAGAACTGAGTAATTCAACTAAGGAGTTATTCCGTCATAAAAAGCTCAAGTTTACTGCCAAAATGCAGAAAGAGGAATGGCAGAAAAAATATAAAACTGATGATGTGAATGAGTTAGAAGAAATGTGTAAAAGCAATGATACACATTTGACTATATATGAAGATCAATCAATTATCTTGGAATATCTTTGTCCAGTAGTTATCCCTAGCAGATGTGGAAAATATCAGGTTTTTATTAATAGCCTTTTACCAGCGATGCAGTTAAATCCTGATGTTTTGAAGTTTGATGATGATTCAAAAATTTCTAATGAACTTATGGATGAATTGAATGAAATAGCAGAAAGACTTACTACCAATATTTCCTGGCAAAAAGGTGATATTCTCATGATTGATAATACGAGAATTATGCACGGAAGAAGGGCTTTTACCGATAAAAATCGAGAAATTTATATCCGGTTATGTTCTCCAGGTTTTTAATATTAATATCAAATCTCCCTCCCGTAAAGGAGGGGTAAGTTTCGATATTATTTCATATCATAACCAAACAAATTTGGATCAACTTCTCCTAGTTTTAAATCTCCTAAACCGTATTCAGCCCAACGTCTTTCTACCATTGCGGAAACATCAGCATCTGACTCTAAAGGTTCACCCCATTCATGTTCTGTTTCTGGGGGAATTTTGGTGGTTGCATCAATTCCCATTCTCCCACCTAAACCGAGTTTTTCACTAGCAAAATCTAAGGTGTCAAAGGGGGTATTTGGTAATATGAATACATCCCGTGAAGGGTCAACTTTAGAACTAATTGCCCAGACGACTTGACGCGGATCACGAATGTTGATATCTTTATCCACAACAATCACAAATTTAGTATATGTGAATTGCGGTAAGGCACTCCAAAAAGCTAAAGCTGCTCGTCTTGCTTGTCCGGGATATGCTTTATCAATAGAAATAATCGCCGCTTTATAACTTAATGCTTCCATTGGTAGGAAGAAATCGACTATTTCCGATACTTGTTGGCGTAAAATTGGGGTATAGATGCGGTTGAGTGCGATCGCCATCATTGCCTCTTCTTTGGGTGGACGACCGCTAAAGGTGGTAAGATAAATTGGATCTTTGCGGTGTGTCATACACTGAAACCGCACCAAAGGCGAATCTTCCACACCGCCATAATATCCCATATGATCGCCAAAGGGTCCATCGGGTAAAACTTCCCCAGGGGTAATAGTTCCCTCTAAAACAAATTCTGAATCTGCGGGAACTTCTAAATCTACCGTTTTACACTTGGCTAATTGGACTCCAGAACCGCCATAAAGTCCCGCAAATAACCATTCTGATAAATCTACAGGAATAGGTGTGGCAGCTGCCATAATGATTAAAGGATCGACACCGAGAGCGATCGCCACTTCTAATTTTTTACCACGTTCTGCCGCTTTGCGTAAATGTCTCGCGCCCCCCCGCACCGATAACCAGTGTACGGTCATAGTGTTGTTGGATTGCAGTTGTAAACGATACACACCTACATTTGGCGTACCCGTCTCACAATCCCTAGTAATTACCAATCCCAGTGTGATTATCTTTCCGGCATCTCCCGGGTAAGGACGTATTAAAGGTAACTTATTTAAATCTAAATCATCACCTTCCACAACCACCTGCTGACAAGCGGGGAAAAAATCTCTTCCCGGTTTGGCTTTGACAACATCAAACAGCACTTTACCAAAATCTATGGCTTGGGAAATCTTTTTTGGTGGTTTGGGTTGCTGAAGCATACTCAGCTTCTTTCCCAGGGTTTCCAACTCCTCTGGTTTTTCCATATTCATAGCCCAGCATATCCTTTCCACCGTCCCCATTAAATTTACCGCAACGGGAAAGGATGCACCTTTGACGTTTTCAAACAACAACCCCGGTCCACCTTTTTGTAGCATTCGGTTGGAAATCTCTGCAATTTCCATATCCGGGTCAACTAAAGCCGAAATTCGCTTTAATTGTCCTCTTTCTTCCAAAATTTTGATGAATCCCCGTAAATCTCGCGCCATGTTCCCTAAGAATTAAGAAGTGTAAAGTCTTCTTGATCTTAACTTGATATTTGAGTAGTATTTTTGTACTTAAAAATCACGGTTTGAAGAATAATTGAACGCAGATGAACACAGATAAACGCGGATGAAGAAAGATAAGGGCGGATTAATTCATAATTAAACACTCGTTGAAATTATGCGAGACTCAGTGATATATCAAGAAATTCTGGAAGAAGGTTTCGCTGAAGGTGAAGCTAAAGGTATCACCAAAGGTAAAGTTGAAGGAATAGCTGAAGCAACCAAAAAATTAGCTTTAAATTTGTTGCGAATTGGTATGAGTTTAGAACAAATTTCTGAAGTTACTGAATTATCTCTGGAACAAGTTCAAGCTTTACAAAAGGAGATAGAAAATCCTAATTCTAACTAAAGTAACTTCGATGTTTATAGGAATATCCCTGACTTTTTTAATAAGTTGGGGATATATTTTCTAATAATATGATCTTTTTAGGATAAAAATTATTCACAAATCTTGCTTTTACAAGATATTACAATTAGACAATAAAGGTATAAATTGGTTTAAAATAGAATATATTCTGTATAAAATTCCTATTTTCAACTATGACAAATCAAAAAAGCAAATTCACTGTTTACAACTTAGCAGGTAATGAAAAAGCTTTCTATTTAACTGAAAAAATTAATTTGGAAATTAAGCCGGATGCTATTCCTAAAAAGATAATAGCTCATAGTATCATTATTATTGATCGTTCTGGTTCAATGTATGGCGCTATTGAGGCTTTAAAGGAAACTTTAATTAAACTTTTGACTCTGGATGAATACAGTAATTCAGAATTAGTGATTAGTCTGATTTCTTATTCTTCTAAGGGTGATGTTACTTGTCATTTCCAGCGCATATCTATTAAAGAGGTAATGCAGCCAGATTCATTGTATGTTGCCAAAATTAAAGCAATTCAGGCTGGTTGTGCAACTTGTATTTCTCAATCTTTGAAATTAGCTCAAGAATTGATTCGTCCTAATGAATTAACAGCAATTACCTTACACAGTGACGGCTATGCTAATGATAGCAGTTTTAATTCTGAAGCAAAAGCAATAGAAGCCATTTGTAATGATTTGCAAAAATTGGATGTGTTTGTTAACACTATCGCGTATTCTCCCTATTCTGATTTTAAATTTCTAGCCAAAATTGCTAATTCTGTTTCTGGTTCTTGTCTGCAAGCTGGTAATATTAAGGAAGTTTATGACGCTCTTTATAATACCGGAAATGTGTTAAAAGAAGCGACAGGAATAGTTATAGAAGAACCGTTAGCTAGTGACTATAGTTATCAGGTGTTTTTCTCTCCCAGTGCTAAGAAAATTAATGGCACAAATCAAACTTTGAAAATATTTGGTCTGAAGCCGGAAGATGAGGCATATATCTATAAATATAAGCAAATTACCAAAGATGCTTATACTCAATTAACAGATATTCCTGTTGTCCAAAATGATGAATCAGTTTATGCTTTTGCTAAGGCTAATTTAGCAGATGGAAATCTCAATACTGCTAAATATGCGCTTGCTAGTACCTTTAATGCAACTTTAACAGCGAGACACGCGAAAGCTTTAACAAATGAAGACATTGCTAAATTTACCCAAGATTTAGATATTGCTATCTTTTATCCTCATGTTTTAGCAGAACATGAAATATTAGATCATGTGAAAGTTAATGATAAAATCTCGATTTTGGCATTGATTGATATTGTATCACAACATCGTTCACACATTATTATTAACCTCAAACATCTGCAAGCAAATTACCAAAGAAAAGGTGTCAAGCGTGTTAATGGGGTGCGGGGAGAAAATGGAGAGTTAATTCAACCTTGGTTAGAAATAGAATATATTGAACCAGGTGATTATGTGCAGATGGGTAGTTTTGATATTAACCGTAACACAGCGACTATTAATATGCTAATTCAGCAAAAAGTCAAGCTGGTAAAAGTTGAAGATAAAACTGCAATTACAGAAGTGGCTGGTGTGTTATTAAATGATTTAACGACTTTCAATAATTATACTATTGTCAGTGATGGAGAAATTAATGTCAAAGCTTTGAAAGTAAAAATTAGTAGTAAAAAAGCCTTTGATGATTTAAAAGCAGTGAGAGTAATTGATGGAGAAGAATTTGATTTTCAAAAAGAATACACAATTGAGTTAGAGAATTTACCCTTGGTTAGCTTTGAGGGTACTTACAGCATTATTGATGGATTGTTTTCCCAATTAGCAGAAATAAAAGTTGTGTCTAGTATTCTTGCTGCTCATTTACGGGAAGCATCAGATGTATTTATTCCCGCGCAAATAGAAGAACTGAAAAAACATTATCTCTCCAAAAGTCTGTATCTAAATTTTCCCACTACTAACGAATATACAGACTTGAAAGCAGCTTTATCTGACGGTACAGTTGACTCCAGAGTGAGTTATAAGATTGATATTGGTGGTACGGAAATTATCAATTTTAGTAAGTTGTCTTCTGCTAATCAGTTTCTGGATAGAAGATACGAAGTTTATGACAAAGAAACGGGAGAAATTTTTCCTAAACCTACCTTTGAACTAGCGTTTAATGAAAATATCGCTGTTCGTGCTAAAGCAGTTTCTGCGAGAATGAAACTTACCAAAGTCGATGATTTGATGAAACCGATTTTTGATGATTTTCTGGGAATTGAACAAAATGGCAGAGTTGCAGAAATTCTGAACAAAATTGGTGCTGGTAGTTTAGGGTTGTTATTACAAGCAAAACACGCTGGTACAACTGTAAATAAACAGGAAATGATTAATGCGATGACATCAGCACAAGGTAAATTAGAAGAGTACACAGAAAAAATTTACCAAGAAAATATTTCTCCTTTAGTCTTTTATATAGGTGCGACTGGTTTGTTACCAGATGAAATGTCTGCAAAAGCGATGACTGCTGATGAACTTGCTAGCCAATATCCCAATTTACAGTTTTCTAAATCTGAGCAGGAAGGGACATTTTTCTTAATTGGTGATACTGTAATTAGTGTTTATGCTCAAACAGAATATTACAGTAAAAAGTCAGTTGTTGTTAGTTAAGTTGTTAGTTAATTGATTTCGTAGGGGTTTAGCAATGCTAAACCCTGATTTTTTGGTGTTTAATATGTTAAAATATCAATATTTGCTATTTAAAAAATAGCATGTATGACAATATCTGTAAATTCATAGCTGAAAATAATATTTTTTCATGCTTCAGCAAGTTAATTTAAAAGCTCTATCAATTCATCTTTAGTCAAATCTGCATCCCGAATTATTTTTACTAATAGACCTTTTCCGATAGTTTTACCACTATGACAAGGAATAGAAACAACTCGATTATCTTCATGCTTCATTCTCACATGACTACCCTTTTGTCTCACTATATAAAAACCAGCTTTTTCTAGTGCAGCAATTAGTTCTTCTCCTGTAATTGTTGGTAGTTTTGTCATGATAATACTACCTTTTGCACGCCAATAAATTCTGTGGTTAATTCCTCTTCTAATTCTTCTACACACATTTCAATAACTTCTCTAATATTTTTCATCAGTTCATCAATAGTTTCTCCTTGACTGTAACAAGCCTTAAGTTGAGGAACTTCACCGATATACATACCATCTTCATCTCTTTCAATTACTACATAAAATTCTTTATTTTTCATGCTTTTATTTTCCATTATGAGAATTTACTACTAGAAGTTAATTACGTATTATTTTTATAATAACACTATAATTAGATGATGCTCTTACTATGAAAATAATAATGTGGGGTGATAAATGCAGGTTTAGCGATGTCTTAATACTAGGAAGAATTGATAAATTAAGCAGCCTAAAAATAAGCCTAACCCCCAAGCACATAGTCAAATTCAGTAGATATTTGAGATTTTTGCCTCTTGATGGGGAATACTAAAATTAGATACCTTGTCACATCAGAGCAAACTTATACCAATATGGACTGGACAACACCACTCAAGGCACAACAGACTGATTTTATTCAAAGACTTAAATCTGCTAACTTACTCCGTTGTGACGAAAAAGGCCAGCATAGTGAATTAACTGTCATTTCCGGTAAAAGGTTAGACCAATTACGGGATTTTTGCTGGGAGATGGTGAGAAAGTATAAACCAACCGACCCAAAAAATTACTTTATCAACAACATGAAGGGGAAGTTGGGTGAGGAAGTTGTCAAATCCCGTTTAGCCGATTTTGTCACGGAAGTTGACTATGAAAAGCGCGTTGGTGGTGATGGAAAAGTTGATTTTACCTTAACTTCTGACTCATCAATTGGTATTCAGGTTAAAGCCCGTAATGGCAACTTTGATAAAATTCAATGGTCAATTAGTCAAGAAGAAATTGAAAAAAATGCTGTTCTAGTTTGTATTTTAATTCAAGAAGAAGTTAGCGAAGCTCAGGCTGAATACAATCTGATTTTGGCGGGATTTTTACCAACAAATATGATTAAATCGGCTGCTAGTAAAGCCTTGGTGGGAATAGATGAATTGCTTTATTCTGGGGGTTTACGCAGCTATTTAGAAATTTGTAAATTTTCTCAACCTAACTACTATATTCGTCTTGGTGATGATTGTTTTACACAAAAAGATTATATAGGTGCGATTGGTAACTATACTAAAGCATTAGAACTTAATCCTCAAGTGGCTAAAGCTTACTTAAGGCGTGGTATTACTCGTAATGAGTTAGGAAATAAACCTGGTGCAATTGAGGATTACACTCAAGCAATTAAGATTAATCCTAACGATGCCCTTACTTACAGTGTTCGGGGTATTGCTTATTTTGAGCTAGGAAATAACAAAAGTGCGGTTAAGGATTATACGCAAGCAATTAAGATTAATCCCCATGATGCGCTCACTTATAGTGTTCGTGGTCTTGCCTATTTTAAACTAGGAAATAGCAAAAGTGCAATTGCAGATTACACTCAAGCAATCAAAATAAATCCTAACGCTGCCAATAGCTACTACAATCGTGGTATTGCTCAATATTGTTTGGAATACAAATACGAGGCAATTGAGGATTTAAAGACAGCAGCTAATATCTATAAATACCAGGGTAAAGAGCTAGACTATGAATATGCTTGTAAGCAAATTAGGCTTCTTCAGAATTAAGATTTATTTCTAGGAAAATAAATAAAATTAATCAAAGTTGGGTTTCATTTTCTTCTCTCCTTCTCTCTTCCTTTGCGCCTGGAGCGTCTCTGCGTGAGATAAAAAATATTTAACTTACCCAAAAATCACCATAAAAAATAGAACTAACTACTTAATAAGTATAGAAAACTTAACAAAAAAAACGCCAAAATAAAACGGCATTATCTCAACTTGCTGATATTATCTGTGATGCAATGATGATAAAAGAAAAATGGACGAAGATCAGCGTCGCGCTTATTGGCGTGCTAACACTACCTTAATTAGAAATCTTTTAATTGTTTGGGCTTTAGTGTCCCTAGTTTTTAGTATTTTATTAGTTCAACCATTAAATGCAATTCGGTTTTTTGGTGTTCCCTTTGGCTTTTGGATGGCGCAACAAGGATCAATTTTGGTTTTTGTGGTATTGATTTTTACTTACGCTTTCCAAATGGATAAATTAGACCGCAAATATAATACCAAAAAGTGAGGAGAAACAGTGTCAGTTGAACTTTGGACGATTATCTTAGTTGGACTTTCTTTTGTAGTTTACATTTACATTGGTTGGCAATCACGAGTAGAAAATACTAAAGACTTTTTTATTGCCGGTCAGGGAATACCTTCAATTGCAAATGGTGCGGCTACGGCGGCTGATTGGATGTCTGCGGCTTCGTTTATTTCAATGGCGGGGTTAATCTCGTTTTTGGGATATGACGGTTCTATTTATTTGATGGGTTGGACTGGTGGCTATGTTTTACTAGCATTATTATTAGCGCCTTATCTGCGAAAATTTGGTAAATATACTGTACCTGATTTTGTGGGCGATCGCTATTACTCTAACATAGCTCGGTTGGTGGCGGTAGTTGCAGCCATTTTCGTATCTCTTACCTACGTCGCTGGACAAATGCGCGGGGTGGGAATTGTCTTCAGTCGCTTCTTACAAGTAGACGTGAATACTGGCGTGATTATCGGGATGATCATTGTCGGCTTTTTTGCGGTTTTGGGAGGAATGAAAGGTATTACCTGGACACAAGTAGCCCAGTATTGTGTATTGATTTTCGCATACTTAATTCCGGCAATTGCGATCGCATACAAACTGACTGGTAATCCTATTCCCCAATTAGCTTTTACTGCTAGTGATATCGCCGATAAACTCAACCTCATTCAACTGGATTTAGGCTTTAAAGAATATACCCAGCCTTTTGCCAACAAATCAATGTTAGATATCCTATTCATTACTATTGCTTTAATGGTAGGAACTGCCGGTTTACCTCATATTATCGTCCGGTTTTACACAGTTAAAAGTGTCCGTGCAGCCCGTTATTCTGCTGGTTGGGCATTATTATTTATCGCCATTCTCTACACCACAGCCCCCGCAGTCGGGATGTTTTCTCGTTATAATCTAATTACTTCTTTGCATAATCAAACAATTGCCGAAGTACAGCAATTAGATTGGGTAAATAAATGGGAAAAAACCAAACTTCTAGCTTTTGAAGACAAAAATAAAGATGGACGTTTGCAATTAACTCCTAATAAAGAAACCAACGAAATTACAATTGATAAAGATATCATAGTTCTTTCTACCCCAGAAGTTGCTAACCTTCCCCCTTGGATAATTGCTTTAGTTGCGGCTGGTGGTTTAGCTGCGGCTTTATCCACAGCATCTGGTTTATTATTAGTAATTTCCAGTTCCGTCGCCCATGATGTTTATTACCGCATTTTTGATCCCACAGCTTCAGAACAAAAACGAGTATTTGTAGGGCGGATTGTGGTTGGTTTTGCCCTGGTTTTGGCTGGATATTTTGGGGTAAATCCACCAGGATTTGTGAGTGAAGTGGTAGCTTTTGCTTTTGGTTTAGCTGCCGCTAGTTTTTTCCCGGTGATATTCTTGGGAATTTTTGATAAACGCACCAATTCTGAAGGTGCAATTGCCGGAATGTTAACAGGTTTGATATTTACAATTATCTACATTGTCGGCGTGAAATTTGCCGGGATGACACCCTGGTTTTTTGGCGTTTCTGCTGAAGGAATTGGTACTTTAGGGATGATTATTAACTTTATTGTCACCCTGATAGTTTCTCGATTAACACCACCCCCACCCACAGAAATTCAGGCTTTGGTAGAAGATTTACGCACCCCCATTATTGAAGAATAAAAGAAGATGGGGAGATGGGGGGACGCGTAGACACGGGGACGCGGAGATGGGGAGATGCGGAGGAATTACGAATTACGAATTACGAATTACGAATTACGAATTACGAATTACGAATTACGAATTACGAATTACGAATTACGAATTACGAATTACGAATTATTTCCCCAGTTCTTGAATATTCTTCATTACTTGTTGATATAAGTCCTTATTTCCTTCTTTATCAAAAATAGTAGCTGCGCGTTGTAAATCTTTTAACGCCCCTCGCTTGTCTCCAGTAGCGGCAAAAGCGTTGCCTCGGTTATTAAAAGCAGGGCCAAAATTGGGATTGAGGCGGATAGCTTCATTGTAATCTGCGATCGCTTTCTGTTGTTCTCCCCTAGCAGCGTAAGTATTGCCCCGATTATTGTAGGCAATAGAATAATTGGAATCCAGACGAATGGCTTGTGTGTAGTCCTCCAGCGCCCCGTTGGTGTTTCCTTGGGTAGCGCGGGCATTTCCACGATTATTGTAGGCTTCCGCATAGTTAGGGGCTAGACGAATAGCTTCATTGTAATCTGCGATCGCTTTTTGTTGATCTCCCATAGATGCCAAGGCATTGGCGCGATTATTGTAAGTTTCCGCATCATTGGGATTGAGACGCAAGGCTTTATTATAATCAGCGATCGCACCTTCTTTGTTACCAATATCAAAATATGCCAATCCTCGACTTTTGAACGCCGGCGCATATTGGGAATTGAGGCTAATCGACCTACTATAGGCAGCAATAGCCGCTTGGGAATTGCCTTTAGCGTGCTGATTCTGTCCTTGAATATAAAAGTCTCCGGCTTTGGTTGTTTTCGCTGTACGACGATTGGGAGGACTAACTCCTACTTCTGTCACCAATACATCCTGATTTTTGCTGCAAGAACTGCATAGAATTCCACTTAAACCAGTAACAATTGCTATAGTGAATATTCTAACTAACACTTGCTTTTTCTGTGTCAATAACTGCCATTTCATAAATTTTTATAAACCGCATTTACACCTGGAGAAAATCATGACCAAAATCTATTTATGTTACTCCAATACAATTTTAACTTTTGCCAAAAGCTTTCACAAAATCAACAATATTTTAACATCTGATTTTTTTGTTTTTAATTAAAAGCTTTTTCAAAATTTAACCATTAAATTGTAGATTTAATGTATAAACACTTTCAGTTTTTAATTAATAAATTGTGCATTTTACTACATTTTTTATATGATTAAATTCATCTTTAATTATTCCTAGTACAAATTATTACAAAAAAAGGGAACAGGGAACAGATAAGAAACTTTAGTTCTCAGGGTAAACTCAGTCAAAAAACAGTGTCATTATTTCAATCTCATGTTTCTAAACATGAGTTTTTTCTGTTCCCTGTTGCCCGTTTCCTATTCCCTCTGAAATATTACTCATTATTAACTTCATCTTCCTGATTCTTAGCAATTATTCGCCAAACAGTAGTTTTTTCAATATCTACATCTAATTGTTCCAAATTTCTCCCTAAATCCTTTTGCAATTTCTCAGTCAGAGTAATCGAAAAATCTAAATCAATATTTTGATTTTCTACCAATCTCAATAATTCACTAAACTGCACTTTTACAGATTTACGATCATAATTACTGAGTCGGCAATATTCATTCTCAGAAATTTTTTGAACTTGCATTGCTTTCTTTAAACGTTCTTGTAAATAATCAAATTCCGAATTTATCAGCTTTCGCTGCTGTTCGATTTTTGTATATTTTTCAGAAAGTGTTGCTAAATCTTCTGTTGCCGGATCTGATCTAATTTGAGAACTTAAAGCCAATAACTGCAAGTGTACTTGAGCTAAATAAATGCAATCAAAGTAAGCATACTCTATCTGGTCTTCCGTTAAAGGTCTTATCCCCCAATCACTGCTTTGTTCTTGTTTATCAATATTGTGAAAATTACAAAGTGCAGTAGCTAGAGTTTTAAGTTGATAATTAGGTAATGGCAGCAAATGATAAGGAATTTTTTTAGCCATTTCTAAAGTACAAGTAATATTTTGAGCCTTCTTACTTCCTAAAAGTCTCAGATCATAACTAGCATTATGAAAAACTTTTTCGATAGCCGAATTAAACATAATTTGCACAGTAAAATCAGCAATTACATCAGGCTGATCTAAGACATCCAAAATATAAACGCTATTGCCGGTCATATCATGAGGATTATCCAATATCTGAATCAGCGATAATCTCGGATTACGACTTTTATAGTCAGCAACTTCTGTATCTATCCACAGAGTCTTAGATTTGGTAAATTCAGCAATTAGGGAACGAATTTCTCCAGCAGCAGTAAGATAAGGCATTGGTAGATTTAGGAAAATACAAATCACTCACAGTTTCCTAAATTAGCATTTTGTGACCAATTTAGCGCTGACACAATTTAGCGAAATGCCTGATACAAATCATAAGTATTCAAAAGAACACGATATTATCCGCTGCCCCATTATTATGATGAGTTTTTCCAAACATACCTGCCAATCTGCCAAAATATTCACAGTGATAGATGCTTTTGTTTTTTAAAACACGCAAACTCAAACCTATGCAAAAATCAATAAATCGTCAGTGGCGCTTGGCTGCACGTCCTGTAGGTGACATCAAAGAAAGTGATTTTGAGTATCGGGAAGAACCAATTCCCAGCCTCCAAGATGGTGAAGTACTGGTACGCAATATCTATCTTTCCCTAGATCCTACCCATCGCATTTGGATGAGTGATAGACCACAGTATATGCCTCCAGTTCAACTTGGGGAAGTGATGCGTGGTTTAGTTGTGGGTGCAGTCGAAGAATCCAAAAATCCCAACTTTCAACCAGGGGATTTAGTTTCGGGACTGCTAGGATGGCAAGATTACGCCGTAATTTCTCCTCCCAACCTCCTTTCTCTTATCAAACTACCGACACCCTTACCCGTTCCTCTCATAGGCTTTATGGGTCCCCTCAGCTTTATTGGCTGTACAGCTTATTTTGGTTTGCTGGATATCGGAAAACCCCAAGCTGGAGAAACCGTAGTTGTATCAGCGGCCTCTGGTGCGGTTGGTTCTCTAGTTGGACAAATCGCCAAAATTAAAGGTTGTCGTGTGGTGGGAATCACTGGTTCAGACGAGAAATGTCAATGGTTGTTAGAAGAACTCGGTTTTGATGCTGCAATTAACTATCAAACCGCAGATTTAATCCCAGCTTTAGCAAAATCATGTCCCAATGGGATTGATGTCTATTTCGAGAATGTTGGTGGTGCAATTCTTGATGCTGTTTTGACACAGGTGAATTTAAATGCACGCATTCCTTTATGTGGTTTGATTTCCACTTATAATTCTCAAGAACCTGTACCTGGCCCCTATAATTTCAGCCAGATTTTAATGAAGCGTGTACTGGTAAAAGGTTTTATTGTCTCTGATTATGTTCAGCAATGGGATGTTGCTTTTCGGGAAATCGGACAATGGATACAACAGGGGAAAATAAAATATAATCAGGAGATTGTCGAGGGATTGGAAAATGCACCCAAGGCGATTCTCAAACTTTTTGATGGGAATAAAATGGGAAAATTAATTGTCCAAGTTTCCCCCGAACCATAAGTAGGTTGGCGTTAAAAATTGTCGTTGGGATAAGGCAGGGGGCAGGGGGCAGGGGGCAGGGGGCAGGGGGCAGGGAGAAAAAGGGTTTTAGCCTTGTTTACTTTTCTTTACACAGTTTAGTTTTATTCAGTCTACCTGACTTGAAAATAAGACCCCACCCCTAACCCCTCCCCGCAAGCGATGAGGGGAATAAGAAGTTTTTCATCCCTCCTGGTGTACGCAGTTCATGATGGCTACTTAATCATCAACTAGTCAATAACTCATCAAAATAAACTCATCAAAAAGGCTCAAGTATTAATACCTGAGCCGTTTTTATATTCAATTAGCTTGCTAAAACCTATGCTTTAGCTAAAAGACTTAAGTCTTTTATTTTTAGTAGCGATTACGAGAACCGCCGCCACCACCGTAACCACCACGGCTTCCACCACCTGAAGAACCTCTGTCTTCTCTGGGTTTAGCCTTGTTTACTTTCAAGTCACGTCCCATCCATTCAGCACCATCAAGGGCATCAATTGCAGCCGTTTCTTCGGCTTCTGTACCCATTTCCACAAAACCAAAACCTCTGAGTTGTCCTGTTTCACGGTCAGTAGGTAGCTGAACACGTTTTACAGAACCATATTCTGCAAATACAGCAGATAAAGTATCTTGGGTAACTTCATAAGAGAGGTTGCCTACATAAATTGACATAGATTGTCTCCGAAATCATAAGAGTGTAGAGATTTAGGTTTCGGAGAAAAGTCTGTAAGTACCAAAAGGAGAAAGCCTATCAATATTAAAAACAAACGCGGTCGCCGAATTACTTCTCAGATTTCATGGTGTCATAGAAATTAACTAATGGGGGGAAAATTGCCAAAACTGTTACATAACTTTATGTAAACAATTGTTCAGGTTGAGTATTTTATTCAAATGTCAGTAGCTTTAGCTTTTAAAGTTGACAAGATTAACATCTAAACCTGTAACATTATTGAGAATAGCTATATTTTTATTACCAAAGCTAATCTCAGTATTACCGTCAATTTCATTTAAAACCAAACTCGCAGCAGAAATACCAAGTCCAGCTGCACCAGCGATACTGATAACATCAATACCAACCTGAAAATCTAAAATTGTGTTGTATGTTTCTGGTAGTTCAACTGTAACAATTTGGAACTCGTCAGCACCAGCACCTCCGCTGATTAAATTATTACCACCTGTCTGCACAATGAATTTATCATTACCATCACTACCCAAAGCCCGGTCATTACTACCCAGATAAAAGGTATCATTACCATCACCACCTGACATCCGACTATCACCTTTACCATCGGTAGCATCGAAAACGTCATCACCGGAACCACCAAAGGCGCGATCGCTCTTGCTCACATCTATAATGTCATTACCACTACCTAAGAAGACGCGGTTATTACTTGCATAGCTTTTGATAGCCAAGTCAACTTTGTCATCACCTGCACCAGTAAATACAATATCTACAACAGCTTCTAAATCCACACCTGCTTTTAAATCATCTGGTTCGGGAGTTCCAAATACCAATTTGCTTTCTGTGGGGAAAAAAGTTATACCAATGGGACGTTCTAGAATTGGGTTCGTAGGAACTAAAATCTGAACTGGATTAACAGGCGAACCACCCTCAGTATCATACTGAAGAATAGCGCCCTCTGTAGTGCTAACATCAAAACCCACAGTCAGTAAATCACCATTAGGAGCAAAAGCAAGTCCACCAATAAAATTATTGCTGGGTGGAGTTTCAGTTGTATAATTTGTAGAAAGAGTATCGACTAATTCCCCATTTTTTAAGTCATAGCGGCGAATGTCATTAGCAAAATCACTTACATACAAGTCACCATCTTTACCAACAGCTAAACCGAGCAAACTGACAAAACCAAAGCTATCTGGTGAAGGTTCAGGTGTAGCAAATACTGTTGGTGTTATTCCAGGAGTTAAAGAGTCGTAGCGTAAAACTTGACTAGGTTGGGTATAATTCAGGGTAATTCCACCAGTATCAGGGTTAACTGTGGCTACACTACCTTGGGTGGTAACATAGAGACTGTTATTGATAAAAAGTAGCCCGTTTGGTCCATTTAAACCACCTGCTTGACCATTTCCCTGAGCAAAAACATCAATAAATGCGCCATTTGAACCGTTATATCGTAATATTTGGTCACTGAAGAAACTGGCAACGTAGAAATTACCATCAGGTCCAAAAGCTATACCATAGGGACGAATTAAACCCCCGGTTTCATCCTCATCTGTATTTGCATCATCTCCCACAAAAGCATCAATAAATTCCCCATTTTGACCGTCAAATCTCAAAATAGAGGAACTTCCCGCTTCTACACCGCTGGCTATATAAAGGTCGCTTTTACCGTCACCGTTTCCATCTGGTCCAAATAGTAAGGTGTCAGGTCTATTAAGTTTACCCTGAGTAGCCGTGATAAATTCACCTGTATAGTTGCCTGTGGCAGCATCGAAGATGAGAACATTATTGCCGTTGGTGTTACCAACTAGAAAGCTACTATTCCTGTTTTGCATATTTTTATAGAAATATCATGGCTTACCCCTGTCACAATTTATCATGATATTATTGGAGAATAGGTAAATTAGTCGTTAGACTCTGATATTTGGTTATTTGAAAACTTTATTGCTAATCTATTTATCAGATTGAGTAACTCTAATTCGGCTTTGATTTTTTCCTTATCTTCATTTTCCTCTATATTAATTTCAGTATATTTGGTATTCGATGACAAAGTTATATAATCGGTGTCATTTGGCAATAAATAGTTGATATAAATCCCTTCTCTATCATTCCTAACTAGAAAATTGCTAGAATAATAGTCATCATGTATACGCTTTGGTAATGCTCTTGTTGTTAAAATTTGTTCAATAAACAAAGCTGTTGATTCAGTAATTTCTTGATGATTATATTTTTCGGTTAGTTTGTTTTTCTTTGCAACATAAGGATATAATTCTGCTTTATTATCATATTGAATTGGTAAAATAATAAAACCTTTTGAAGCCACCTCTGCTATTTTTTTTGATGGAATTTGTGAATTATGTGGAGTCAATAAAATTCCTTGAAATTGAAATTTAAGTTTATATGGTAAATGATTAGATATCTCAGTTTGTAAAATTTCCTTCAATCTTAAAATTTGTTCAATTCCATTTTCTAAAGAGTTGTGATTCTTACCTTTCATTTCAATAATAGTGCAAATGCAAGAATTTTAATCAATATAAAGAGACATATAATCTGGACGCTTTAATGCTTGATTTCTAATAAGAGGATCATTTCTTCTATCTATTTCAAACAAAATACATATAGCTTGATTTTGAGAATCTAAACTTATCCGAAAATGTACACCACTTTCTTTAGGAACAGTTCTTCCTGGTACGGTACAGAACACTAGGAGATTTTCTAGAAAGTTAAAATTTTGCCAGTCGAGTTTATCTTTTTTATCCTTGAGAATTTGAGCAGGATTAATCTTCTGTTTCATCTGCTTTTTCTTGTCCTGCTTCATAAATTTGAAAAAACTTTTGTTGAATATCTACAGAAACATCACTTAAAGTATCCCATCTTATACCATAATCTGGATCATTTAATGAAACTAATTTATTATCTTTCATTTCATACGCACTAACTTTATCCATAGGTAAAAATGCTCTTTCATCTTGAAGATATAAAGATGAAGATTGACGTTTTAATATTTCAGGATTTTCATAATTACCATTAACTAAATTATTCAGATGTGCCATAATATATGGACTATGGGTTGTGAGTAAAATTCTCACACCAAGATTAACAAGAATAGATAATGCTTCCAGTAGCTTCGCTTGTGATTCTGGGTGTAAGTTCATCTCTGGTTCATCTATTACCAGAAAATCACCTTTACTTGCACGATATCTTAAATATAACAGTAATGGTGCAAGTTGTTTTATAGAAGATGAAGCATTATATATATCAATTTCTAAACCTTTTTTAACTAAAACTTTTATTTCTTTTCCACCCAGCTTAGTAGGTTTTAAATTAGTTTTATTTTTGTTTTGTAGATGTTTTTCAATTTCATCAGCTAATTTCTGAAATTCGTTTTTATTTATTGGATTAATCTTCGGTATTTTTTGAAGTTCTATGTCCGATAGAAAATCTAAAAAATCTTCTACTGGTTGTGGATAACGAATATCACCTTGTTCTTTTAGTAGATCAAGTTGTCTTGTAGAACTACTACTAATACTAAATAATTCCCTTTGAGTTTCTTTAAGAAGTTTGTAGCGCCTATTTGCCAGCATTTTATATGTATTTATAAATGCGTTTCGTTCAGCAGGTAATGGCAATGGTAAGGAATTAGAAAAAAGTGCTTGTTTAAAGAGATAAATAAATACTATTTCTGGACTGTTATGAAAAGGTAGAAACAATTCCCTAAAATTTATGCTTTCCTCTTTATTTTTAGATTGCATTTGAAACAATAAAAAATTATTTTTTTGACTAATTTTTAGAGAAATTTCATCTGTACTAAAAAAAGGTTCTAAAGAAAAAACTTCTTGTTGAATTAATTTATTTATAGCCTTTCTTACGTCTTGTGGATCAATTATCATTTCAAATGATGTTTGGGAAAAAAGTTTATTACTGGAATCCTGAAAAAATGATTCTAATAAACTTCCTTGAAATTTTTTTGCTGTTTCTTCAGCATCTTTTATGAAGAATTCAAATAGTTTCTCATCTATCGGTATTGACCAATTACCTTCTTGTTCTTCCCTAAAGTCTAAGTTTTGAATTTCGTTGATGCGTATATTTCTAGCAACACGCTGCCATAAACCATAAATAGAATAAGCAATATAAGTTTTACCTGAGTTATTAGGTCCAATAATTACTGTCAGAGGACGCAAATCTAACTCTGTTTCTTTAATACATCCTAAGTTTGAGAATTTGATTTTCATTTTTCGCCTATATTCCAATATAGAAAATACTATTAATGATGTTGTTTACTGATAAAGTATATGAGGATATGCTATTTCATTTTATCTCTAATTTCGATATCACTAAGTTTGATTTTACAAACTTAATAAGTTTTAGTTGATGATTCTGAGTAAAAAGCTATAGTTAGGTTGTTACATAAAATATGCTTTCCTACACGCTTATTAGCCACACTCTAACATCCCCCATAACACATTTTTTGCTTCATGTCCTCACATTGTCCCCAGCAGTAATAGAATAATAACGATCGCCTTATAAAGCCTACCAAAAACAGAAGGTAGCGATTAAGTAGCAGATTTGACAGAAGTAGAACACCAAAACTCTGTATCCAGAAGAGATTACTGAAAAGCGAAGTAAAAATTTTTATGGTTTCCCAAATTCGGTTTTTGATGTGCGCTCCTGACCATTATGATGTGGATTATGTGATTAATCCTTGGATGGAAGGGAATATTCACAAGTCATCACGCGATCGCGCAGTGGAGCAATGGAATAAATTATACAATGTTATCAAAAATCATGCCATTGTTGATTTAGTCGCCCCAGAAAAAGGCTGGCCTGATATGGTATTCAGTGCCAATGCGGGTTTAGTTCTCGGTGAGAACGTCGTTCTCAGCCGCTTTTTACATAAAGAACGCCAAGGTGAAGAACCGTATTTTCAACAGTGGTTTGAAAACAATGGTTTTAATGTTTACACACTTCCCAAAGACCTACCCTTTGAAGGTGCTGGTGACGCACTCCTAGACCGAGAAGGGCGTTGGTTATGGGCTGGATACGGTTTTCGGTCAGAATTAGATTCTCACCCCTACCTGGCTAAATGGCTGGACATTGAGGTGATTTCTCTGCGCTTAATGGATGAGCGTTTTTATCATCTTGATACCTGCTTTTGTCCTTTGGCAAATGGTTATTTGCTGTATTACCCTGGTGCGTTTGATTCCTACTCTAACCGTGTGATTGAAATGCGCGTTGCACCGGAAAAGCGGATTGCTATTGAAGAAGCTGATGCTGTCAACTTCGCTTGTAATGCGGTGAATGTGGAAAGCATCGTGATTATGAACAAAGCCAGTGATAATTTAAAATCACGTTTGGCTGAAGTTGGTTTCCAAGTCATTGAAACACCTTTAACCGAATTTCTCAAAGCTGGTGGTGCGGCGAAATGCTTGACTTTGCGGGTAACAGAACCTATTGGTGAGGAAATTCACGCGATCGCATCTGTAGAAAGTCGTGTTATCCGCATGGAAGGACACTTACTGGATGCAGGTTTGATTAACCGCGCTTTAGATTTAATTGTGGAAATGGGGGGAAGTTTCCAAGTTCTCAAATTCAACTTGGGAGAACAACGTCAAAGTACATCTGCAGCTGAGGTAAGGGTATCTGCACCATCCCATGAGGTGATGGAAGAGATTATATCTCAGTTGATTGATTTGGGTGCGGTTGATTTACCCCAAGACGAACGGGATGCTAAATTAGAACCTGTGATCCAAGCGGGTGTTGCTCCTGATGATTTCTATGTCAGCACGATTTATCCCACTGAAATCCGGGTAAATGGGGAATGGCTGAAAGTGCAGAATCAACGCATGGATGGGGCGATCGCTATTTCTCAAACTGCCAATGGTATAGTAGCTAAGTGTAAACTATTGCGTGATTTAGAAATAGGCGACAAAGTAGTTGTGGATGTATTAGGTATCCGCACCATCCGCAAAGCTGAATCACGAGAACAACGCAATTCCCAAGAGTTCAGCTTTATGTCTTCTGGTGTTTCCAGTGAAAGACGGGTGGAATTAGTCGTTGAACAAGTGGCTTGGGAATTACGTAAAATTAAGGATAGCGGTGGTAAAGTAGTTGTCACTGCTGGTCCTGTGGTAATTCATACTGGTGGCGGTGAACATTTATCACGGTTAGTTCGAGAAGGTTACGTACAAGGACTTTTAGGCGGAAATGCGATCGCTGTCCATGATATGGAACAAAACCTGCTGGGTACATCCCTGGGTGTGGACATGAAGCGGGGTGTAGCTGTCAGAGGTGGCCACCGACATCATTTAAAAGTCATTAATACCGTTCGCCGGTTTGGTAGCATTGCTAAAGCTGTAGAAGCGGGAGTTGTGAAAAGTGGGGTGATGTATGAATGCGTGAAAAATAACATTCCCTTTTCCCTCGCTGGTTCAATTCGGGATGATGGACCTTTACCTGATACCCAAATGAACCTGATTTTAGCACAACAGGAATATTCGCAAATCATCCAAGGTGCGGATATGATTCTGATGCTGTCTTCCATGCTGCATTCTATTGGGGTGGGAAATATGACTCCTGCGGGTGTGAAGATGGTTTGTGTGGATATTAACCCTGCGGTAGTGACTAAATTGAGCGATCGCGGTTCAATAGAATCTGTAGGTGTGGTGACTGATGTCGGTTTGTTCCTCAGTCTGTTAACTCAGCAGTTGGATAAATTGACGAGTCCTTATGTTGCTAAGGTAGGTTAAGAAATACAGCCTTTAAGATTCTCAATCTTGTGGTGCGGGCATCTTGCCCGCTAACATTTCAATATAATTGTTATTGAGGTAGGAATTATGGGAAAAATGCCAATAATTGACTCTAATCAATCCTACACCTTTGCTGATTATTTCAAATTGAATTATGAACCAGATGAAATTATAGGATATTTTGGGTATAAATTTCAATTACAATCTCTAACTTTACCAACAACTCAACAAAACTTAGAAAGATTAACAGACCTAAAAAATCGTATTGAAGAAAGTTTACCCTATATTAGTTTAACCAGTGAAATCGCCAGGAGAGAATTTTTAATTGCTCCTGTAATTATGGAACTAATTCACTATACCCATGCTAAAGTTAGAGTAGAGTATGGGTTAAATATCAATAATCAATTAAAAGGAGTTGTTGATTATTATATTAAAGCTGACAATCAATTATTAGTTATTGAAGCTAAAAATGCCGATTTAGAAAGAGGAATTGTCCAATTAGCTGTAGAATTAATTGCCTTTGATAATTGGTCTCCTATTGATAATCCTATCCTTTATGGTGCAGTTTCTATTGGTAATATTTGGCAATTTGTAATTTTACATCGTGAATCAAAAGAAATTACTCAAGATTTAAACCTTTATCGTGTACCAAATGATTTAGAAAGTTTAATGAAAATTTTAGTAGCTTTAATGAAGAATTTTTAGGATATTTACAATTAAAATCCTGTAAATCCTCAAATCCTGGATATCCTGATTCTGACAACCACAACACCCAATTTCTCACGCAGAGTCACAGAGAGTTATAATATAAACAACACGAAAAAAGAAATAATTAATTATGTTACAAACAGTGAAAGGAATTTACAAAAATGGAACAATTGAGTTAGCTGAAATTCCACCCAATATCTTAGAAAGCCAAGTTTTAATCACTTTTATAGAAACTACAACACCGGAAAATATTGGTGTAAAAAGTTCAACAGCAGAATTATTTAGTCCCCTTCGCGGTAAGGTTAAATATTTTGAAGATATAACTACCCCCACAACTGACGAATGGGGCGAAATATGACTGTTGTTTTAGATACTTGTGCCTTAATTTGGTGGAGTCTTGATCCAGATAAACTTTCTCTTCTAGCAAAATCAGCTTGTGAAAAGATGGAAGTTGAAAAAAATGGTTTTGTTGCTTCTATTTCACTTTGGGAAATAGCTATTAAAATTAAAAATCAAAAGTTAGATTTAGGAGTTTCCTTAACAACTTATCTGGAGACTTTACAAAAATCTGATGTGATTACAATAATTCCCATTGATAAAAATTGATGATTAGAAAGTGTTGCTTTAGAATGGAGTCATAAAGACCCAGCAGACAGGTTTATTGTTGCTTTAGCTGAAAAATATCAGGCTGATTTAATTACAGCAGATAAAATAATTATGGGATTTTATAATTCAGTTATTTGGTGAATTTTCCGATTTTTTTGAGTTAAATTTAATTGAATAAACGAACCGCAGAGTGTAGGATGACAGATGGATTGGTGAATGGCGAGAAGTGCTGGGATGTGGTGGGAAGTGTTGGGATGA
>NZ_KB235896.1:1087134-1089364 GCF_000332135.1 Anabaena sp. PCC 7108 | reverse complement strand
GGGTGGCAGCAATGAAGCCTGAGAGGGCGCGGGCGGTTGTTGATGATGTTGAGAAGTTGAAGTTGTTGCAGTTGTCTGGGGCTGATGCTTACAACGCGACGGTGCAGCGGCTACGACGTAAATATAAAGATGACCCAGAGGCGCTGAATTTAATTGATTCTCTAGGTGTTGATGGGGGTGTGGGTAGGAAGGCTCAGGTTGATGCACGGTTGGAGCGGGTACGGAAGCTAATTCCTGATGATGAACCTGCTGTGGCTATACCTGATTCTGAACCTGTTTTAAATCATGAACTGAGGAAGGTTGAGGTTAAGTCTACTGCTGTTACTGATGATTCGGCGCGGTTGGATGAGGTGAAGCAGCGATTGGATGGGGTTGATGTGGTTGCGCTTTCTGCTGATGAGAAGAAGCAGTATGAACGTGATCAGTCGGCTTATGATGCGGTGGTTGGTTACAGGAAGTCGGTGGAGGATTTGAATAAGTTGGTAGACCAGGTGAATGGTAAGGGGTCTATGACTTCGGCTGAGTATGACCAGTTTTATAAGAAGCGGGATGCTATTTGGGAACGGATGAAAGGGGCTTTGGATGAGTCCCAAGGGTTAAAGGATGAGTTTTTGAGTGATCCGGCGATGGATGAGTATTTGAAGAAGATGCAGGGGATTTCTAGGGAAAATCCTGGTGGTTATAAGATTAATGTGCCTGGTGGGATTGATGGGGTGAAGGAGCAGGCGAAGAAGCAGCCTTGTTAGTTGTCTGATAGCGTAGCGTGGCGTAAGCCATATCAGGATGTCCAGGATTTAAGGATTTACAGTATGTGTTGGGTTTCCTGCGTCAACCCAACCTACAGTGTTATTTTTATGGTTAATTAAAAAAGGGTTTAGCATTGCTAAACCCCTACATATTGATGAAAAAAATGATTTGTAAACCTAGCTGTAGGTGAGGTTGAAACCTAATACGGAACCGTCTAAACCGCAGCCTTGAAATAGGGCTTCTTGCTCTTCTGGTTCTAGGTCTTCAATATCTGCGTCTCCTATACAAAGATGCGTATATCCTAATAATGCTTCTAGAGGAGGATAATCAAATATTACACCCCATTTCTCCCCTGTTTTTTCGTTAGTCGCAAACTTGGCATTTTCAATCAAACTAGGGATAACTTTAAATTTTTCGCCGTCTTCTTCCCACCAAAATCCGTCCATCTGACTTGCTCCTGATTAATTCTAAAAATTTTGTGTTGAGTTGCTTTTGACTTGAAACGATTTATCAACTCCGACTAAATTCAACAGTAGCAGAGTTCTACTGTATTTGTCAAGTAATTCTATCTGAATTTGACAAACTTTTAAGAGTAGATACTAACAGTAGAACAGTTGTATTGTTGTCGGAAGTTTTAAAATTTGTTGATTCAAGTTAGTCGGTTAAATATCGAGTGTCCCTGCCACCTTATTCATCATACCTTCCAAGCTCATCAGTAGGTTGCGTTTATATTGTCTACTTGCCATCTCTTGCAGTGCAGCGATGGGGTCTGGGTGTTCGGCTTCTAAAATTTCAATGGCTTGCCGGGCGTTCATCTTGTTGATTTCTGAGTTCATTCTGGGGCGGGATTTGGTGTATTCCTCTGATTCTTTTTTACCTTTATTGAAACTGAGGAAGCCGTTAGAGTTTTCAAAGGCGTTGAGAGCTTCGGCTTCGGTAAGTTGAGAGACTTTTTCGGCTGAGTCTCGTTGTTCGGTTTTAGATTTTATCTGCTCATCAATTGAGCCTTTTGACTTGAGGGTTTTACGAGATTTTCTGATTTCCAGTTTTAAGTCACGCTCCTGATTTATAAGTCTATCTTTCTCCGCTACAACCTCATCCTTGGTCATGCCTCCCCAGGTAGCAGGTTTACCCAAATGAATGGCTTTTTTCTTAGCTTGGGTGTCAATATAATCAACCTGCATCTGACTCAGCTTGGTGGTGGCATCCATGAAAAGCTGATGTTCATCTAACTGCGACTGGGTTTGTTTCTGAATGTATGCTGTATCTCTGATTTGCTTTTGAGCGTCCTTGATTTCCTGCTTCTGTTGAGGGGTTAAACCTTTGGTACTAGGATTGCCAGAAGGCGTTTTTGGGTATTGGTTAATTAAAGCCTCAGCATCAGCTATTGTTTGTGCCTGACCAGCAATTTTTTGTTGCAGTGATTTTTCATAACCCGCTGGATCAATTCGTCGAGTTTCTAAATCAGCAATTTCGTTATCTA